>JAGROX010000307.1:5890-20281 GCA_020440025.1 Verrucomicrobiia bacterium | reverse complement strand
TCCAAAGTGCGAATCAACTGGCTCATCTCGATCTCGTCCTCGATGTCCCAGAACTCGCCTTCCAAACCTGCCTCGGCATCGCCTTCGTCGCTGATGATCAGCTTGTGGGGAACGTCGTTTTCTTTCAAGTAGTGCGACAAGGTTCTAGCGACAGTGGATTTGCCGGAACCTTCCAGATCATTGAGGACGACGAGCAGTTTTTTCATGAGGAATGGACGAGTATGTGAAAATTATAGAAAACCATGGAGATTGAGCAAGCGAAATTTTTAAAAAATATGAAAATTTCAGAATGCTTGATTGTTCGGCTCAGTATGGCTCGACCTCGACCCAAAAAAAGGGCCGCAACTTCTGTTGCGGCCCTTTGGTAATCAGGCAGTCACCTGAAATGGATCTCGCTCAAAGAATTACTTGAGCGGTTTGATGCGGAGGTTGCGCCACCACACATCGTAGGGCCCCGGGTTCTTTCCGATGCCGTGAACCTGAAGACCGATGAAGCCTTTCGGATGCGTTTTGTAGATCTCTTCATGGGTCAGATCGGCAACCATTTCGCCGTTGATCCAAGTCTTGATGTTCGCGCCTTTGGCAACCACGCGGAATTTGTTCCATTCGCCGTTCTTGATGTGATTGTGGGAATGGTTCTTGTCCTGCGGCTCTTTTGACAACCAGCCGAGACCGGTGGCTTCGCCGTAGATGTATCCAGCCTGACCCGGGCTGGCTTCGATCTCCACCTGAGGACCGTTGACACGACCGCCGTACTTGTCCTTGTCGATGTCTTTCAGTTGCGAACGGATCTGGACGCCAGAGTTGAGCTGATCGTGAACTTTCACTTCGAACTCCAATTCGAAATCGCCATACTGCTCCTTGGAGCAGAGGAAGGAGTTCGGGCTGCCCTCTGCGGTGGTTCCGTGAATGGCTCCATCTTTCACCTCGTAGGAGGCGAAACCACTTTTGACTTCCCATCCGTCGATGGATTTGCCGTCGAACAGGCTGATCCAGCCGTCATTGTCCTGAGCGGAAGCGGTGAGTGCCACGGCGCTGGCCGCGACGAGACAAGTGATGATTTTTTTTGGATTCATAGTTTTTGGTATTTCCTCAAATGATTGGATCAGCATCATAGCCCGGAAACGTTCCGTGTCGAACCTCGACCCCTTGCCGCGATCAAGCCAGCATTGCCAATTTCCGTGGCTTCGACTACAGGACAAGTGTCTCGCTATTCGTCGCCTCCATGCTGGTTTCTTTTCGTTCCCCCGGTTTCATCGTGATCCTGGGATTCCTCATCCTGATGATGATGTCCTCATGCTCACCAAGGACGGGTCCGGCTCCCCGATGGGAGAATCCTGATAATCTCCTGACGAATCCATCTTTCGAAAATGGCCGCGATCCGTGGAAATCGCTGACCGATTCCAGCCCATTCTGGCGCGACTTTGAAATAGCCGACACCGTCGCTCACTCGGGTCGCCACAGCGCCAGACTCCCTCTCGACAGTCTCCGGCAGAACGACAGTGGCACCTGGGTCTGGGGCGTGGTCCGAGACTTTGAATCAATGGATCATCTGCCAAAAACGCTTTCGGGCCACTTCCGAGTTCACCGCTGGCAACAGGGCACTCATTTCCAGTATCTCCAAGTCGCGGTCCTGCTGTTCCCCAAGGAAAGCGGTTTCCCGAAGGCATTCGACGATCCGACCGTTCCTCTGCAAGTGGCCTGGGTGCTGGCCGGCATTGATCGCCCTCCGTTCCCCATCTTGAATCGAAAATTCGTTTTCGCGGGTCCTTTGGAAGTGCCGCAGGATCGCTGGATTCCCTTTGAATTCGACCTGACCCGGGACTTTTTTCACCACTGGGGATTTGTCCCGGAAGACTTCAGCAAACTGCGAATTCTTTTTGAGGCCCGCTATGATGGCTGGCAACTCGGGCAAGGGGAAGTCTCGGGAGACGTCTTTTTCGACGACCTCTACCTCGGCGATCAGCCTCTGGAACCGGAGAACTAAACCTGCCTCGCGTCAGGCACTCTCCCAAAGTGCCTGCATTCGCTCAAGACCGATTTTGGCGACTTCGGCAGGGTCCTGCGACCAGAGTTCGGCATTGAACAGCTCCAGGCTCAACCACTTGTTGTAGCCTTTCTCTTTTAGGACGGATAGCTCGGAGGCGAGGTCAGTGACACCATCACCAATCATCACTCGATCCGGATCTTTCTGCTGTCCGCTGGGAATCCCGGGTGCGGCATCGTCGATGTGATAGTGGGCGACGCGCTCCAGTGGCAGGGCGCGAATGTCATCGAGCGTGGTGCTCTGATTCCAGTTGTGAAAGGCATCGAGAATGAGGCAGGCATCGGGAGCGGCGCAGCGATCCAGGACAGAAACCGTATCGGCCACGTTGTTGAGACTCGCGAAAAAACTGATGTACTCCAGCACCGCTTTCACCCCAGTGTCGCGACCGATCTGGAGCAGGTCAGTGTAGCCCGTGTGCAGTTGGTCAAATCCGGGCAACTCCATCGGCGGCGTGCAAACCATCAGCGGAGCTCCCACCCGGGCAGCGAGTTCAAATCGGCGCCGAGCCTCGTCCATCGCCAGCTTGTATTCCCAACCCGTCGTCTCTCCCCAGTTTCGCACGGCGATGAAACACGGCACGCTCAGCCCGTGATCGGCGAGCGCCTTTTCGACATCACTGATCTCGCCTCCCCGACCGACATGCTCGTAGAGCTCCACGGCCCAGAGTTCGATTCCGTCGTAACCCGCCTCTCCTGCGACGCGGATTTTTTCGAGCAGTGGGGTGGGCTTGATCGTGGAGGCATTGAGAGAGTAGCGCATGATGCGGAAATCATGCCCGTTCCCGCCGCCGGGTCCAGCTTGGAATCACGTGAAGTTCCACGCTTGCATGCGGGCTGGCCTAAGCCATAATCGAAAAACATCTTCCCCCCACCTTTTCGCCAACCAACTGCCGCCTCCGAATGCCAAGCCAGCGATTGAAACAGGTGGGACTGAGAATTCGAAACTGGCTGGAATCGCCGCAGTTTCGCTCCATTACCAGCCGAGTCCTGCCAAATGCCAGTCGGGGAGATTGGGTGGTGTTTTGTTTTGCGGTTTTGGGCACCCTCTACTGCATCTGGTTTCTCTCCACCAATCCCCTGCCTGCCAGCTTGGAAGACCTCTCCAAATTGGCAGACGGCACCAAGCGGAAGTATCGAGAATTCCTCGCGCCCGGTCTCTGGTACGGCACGCTGGCTCATCTGATCGCCTGGTCGCCACTGGTGTTATTTGCCCGATTCTGGCCAAAGGGAGCAGGGGCGCAGTTCGACATTCCCCGAAGTCCCTCACCTTCGCGTCCCCCCTTGAGCGCCGGCCGTTTCGGCATAATCCTGACTCTCATCGTGCTGGCCTCGGGCGTGGTGCGATGGCAGCGGATGGACCTGAGCTACTGGGGTGATGAGGGATGGGCCGTCACCCGATACAGCCATGGCGTCTATCGACCGACAGACCGCTCGGTGCCTCAAGGCACCATGCGCTTCATGCCATCCCACTGGGATCAGGCCTTCTTTGATGACACCACGGGAGGGAATCACTACCTCTTCACGGTCGTGCAACGGTTGACCCTCGATACTTGGCGAGCGGTGACAGGAAAACCCCGCGAAGCGTTCGACGAGACGGTATCGCGCCTACCCTCTTTCTTCTCAGGGCTCGCGTGTCTCCTTATCCTGGCTGGGATGCTGCGCTGGTGGGGGCGATCACGAACAGGGCTCTGGGCGGCATTTTTTCTCGCCGCACATCCCATGCATCTACGCTACTCCAGCGAAGCCCGCGGCTACTCCCTGATGCTTTGTTACCTACTCGCCGTGATATGGTTTGCGGCCTTGGCCCTGCGAACCGGGCGCTGGCGATGGTGGCTGTTTTTCGGACTCGCCGAATTCCTCGCGTTCTATTCTTGGAAAGGGGTCTACTACGGGCTCGCCGCCGTAAACCTGGTGGTGCTGATGATGATCTGTTGCGGGAAATTCACCCCAGGCACCGAACAGAATCGACACGCTCGCTTTGTTGCCGTCGGTAGATGGCTGGCCGTGAGTTTGTTGGCAGGAGGGTTACTTGCTCATCTGGTCATGCCCTGCCTCCTCCAGGCCCCCGAAGCGATCACCCGGGCGGGAGGCCGCCCGATGGATTATTCGTGGCTTCAAAACACGACTTCCCTGATTTTCACCGGTGCTCCCTGGCACATCGATCCCGAGAGTCCGGCGTTGGTGGGAACGCGTAGACTGCTCCGTGTTTACCCAGGAATCAGCTGGAGTTTGATCGTCCTTCTGGGAGTTCTGTTGGTGGCAGGCGGACTGGTCCTGACCGTGAGACGACGACCTTTGGCGCTTCTCTGCTTTGCTCTCCTGATCTCGTGCGTGGCGGGCGCGCTTGATTTTAAATTCCGCATCCATGCCGAGTGGCAGAGTTGGTATTCGTTCTATGTCCTTCCAACGATCTGCACCATCCTCGCTTTTGGTGCCAATGCCCTGACGCAGTTGACTCGAGAACGCCTTCCCAGATCTGGCCCTTGGCTCACCGGAACAGCCATCGCAGGTGCCTTCGTTCTCATGGTCACCCCATTGACCGTTTACATGATGAGCTATCCTTTTGAGGCAAATCGCGAGGCTTTCGAAGTGACTCGAGGAAAACATGAACCGCTCGGATACAAAGAACCTTCCAACATTTTCACCGTCTATCTCTGGCGTCATATCGACCTCTACGATCCGCGTGCTGACACCCACACTCGAGATGCGGCCGCGCTGAGAGCCAAAATCGAAGAGGTCCGGCGGGCCCACGGCGATCTCTACGTTGTGATGGGCGAACGGGAACTCTCAAAATTGTTGAGCGGCGACATGGTGGCGATGCTCGAAGACGAGTCACTGTTTACCCACGAAGAAACCTTTCCCAGTCTCGACCCGGCTCTCACTCTCTCGGTTTACCACTACACCGGGCCAAAATAGGAGCCTCGCCAGCGATCCCTGTGACCTCGGTCGAAGGCATCTGAGATCTCATTCCTCCGTGGCATCCTCCCAAGAAATCGGCTAAAGTCTCGCCATCGCAAATTCCCCGGTCATTCCCGTTATCCCGGAGTTCGAGGTCCTCAGCCGCATCGGCGGAGGTTCCTACGGAGAGGTCTTTCTTGCCCGAAGCGTGACAGGCTCCTACCGGGCGGTGAAAATTGTTCGCCGAGAAGACTTTGAACGGGAGAAAACGTTCGAGCGCGAGTTCGAAGGCATCCAGCACTACGAAAAGGTTTCCCAAGACCACACCGGACTTGTCGATGTCCTTCATGCCGGCAGAAATGCCAAGGAGGGCTACTACTACTACGTGATGGAGTTGGCGGACGACGTCGACAGCGGAGCCGAGATCGATGAGACCAACTACCGCCCCCGCACTCTGGCGAGCGACCTGAAACAACATCGACTGCGGTCGGTTAACGAATGCGTCGCGGTAGGAGCCCTGCTCGCGGAAGCCTTGGGACATCTCCATGCCAACGGCCTGACCCATCGCGACGTCAAACCGTCGAACATCATTTTTGTCAAAGGCGTCGCCAAGCTGGCCGACGTCGGCTTGGTGGCGAGCAGTGGTCAGCGGACCTACGTGGGCACGGAGGGCTACGTTCCACCGGAAGGCCCCGGCACTTCCTCGGCCGACCTCTACAGCCTGGCCATGGTGCTCTACGAAATGGGCACAGGCAAAGATCGTCTGGAGTTTCCCGAGCTTCCCACCAACATGGAGTTACCTCCGACGGTAAACCGCGACGAGTGGCGCGCTCTCAATGGCGTCATCTGCCGGGCGGGCGCTCCCGATCCCCGGAGGCGATTCGAGAGCGGCGAAGCCCTCGCCGCCGCGCTTCGGCGCATCGTGGATCCCACTCCCCTTCCCGCGAGTTCGTGGAAGCGCAAGCTCGCCGCCGTCGCCGCGATCATTTTGGCAGCCGGACTCGGTGCCGTCGGCTTTTCCACCTATCGCGAATTCTCTACAGAACCGATCCCGCCGCCTCCTGCTGCCACCACGGTCGTCGAAGCATCTCCCCCGACAACCAGCGACTCTCAACCATCGGAAACTTCAAATACGGAAAATCCCTCTTCAACCTCCGGTGATCTCACCGGTCCAGAGATTGGAGAAATCGGCACTGCCGCCGAAAACCTTCCCAACGCCTTTGAGATTGCTTCCCTGACTCCCCGCTTTTTTGGCAACTCCTCGAATTCGGGGGGGTCGGTGTCCAACGACGGGGTCATGACAAATGCTCAGGATGGCCGGGGCGTCATCATTTCCGATCTTCCCATTGGTCCCCCGCCACCACCGGTCGAGCCACCTGAACCCACGCCACCGCCCAAGGCACTCCTCAAGATCACCCAACCCACCGGAGCCAGCGTCTGGCTCGGGGAGGAACAGATCGCGGTCACACCCACCGACTACTTGGAGTTTACTCCCGGCCCCGTCAGTCTCGTACTCAAGGCGCCCGGCTATCATGACTACGAACTGACTCGGGACCTTTCGGGCAACCGCCGCCAGATCGAAAGCGAGATCCAGATGATCCCGGACAGAGGTCCCATCGAGGGACAGCCATGGACCAACAGCCTCGGGGTCGCCTTCATTCCGGCGGGAAAACGCCACATCTCCCGCGATGCCATCGGTCGCGATATTTTCACCCAGTTTTTGGAGGAAACCCGCTACCCGTTTTCACTCGCCACTCCGGTGGATGGGAATGATCCCAAGTTCGATTCTCTCGCATTCGCCGACGACACTGCCATGTGGGCATTCTGTGACTGGATGACAGCCCGCGATCGGGCGGACGGTTTTCTGGGTGCCGAACGATTCCATCACCCTCAGCGGGACGCGGGGGACGCCATGTCCTTTTTCAGCCGGACCGATGATCGCTATGGCAGCATCGCGATCAACAGCGAACCCGTCGGGGCGGCGGTTTATCGAGACGAACGATTTCTCGGACGGACGCCGTTGACCTTGGAAGACGAACGCATCGGAATGGTCCACCTGAATCTGAAGATGGCCGGATACCGCGACACTCCGGTCGATCTCGAAGTGCTCTCTTCCGATCTCACCCCGGTCACGCTAACCATGACTCGGGATGACAGTGTGCTGTTTACCGAGCCCTTTACCAACAGCCTCGGAATGACTTTCGTTCCGGTGGGAAATTTCATGGCATCGGTCTTCGAGACTCGGGTGAAAGACTACGCTCAGTTTCTCGCCACCAATCCCGAAGGAGTCGAACCCCCATTCATCGATTTCGAACAAGAGCCCGATCATCCCGTCGCCGGAATCAACCTTCCTGAAGCCCGTGCCTTCTGCGCATGGCTGACGCTCAGAGAGCGAAAAGAAGGACTCATTCAGGACTATCAGGAATACCGGATCCCGACCGACAGCCAGTGGAGCGCCATGGCCGGTCTCACCGGTGAAACCGGCGACACCCCGGAAATCCGCGACGTCCGAAAGGTGAGCGGCCATTTCCCCTGGGGAACCGAGTGGCCACCTCCCGCCGGAAGCGGGAATTTCGCCGACATCACTGCCGGAAGAACCGTGTCTGGCATCATCGCAGGCTACAACGACACCTTCGAGAAAACCGCTCCTGTGGGGAGCTTTGATCCCAATCCCTACGAGATCCACGACCTCGCCGGCAATGTATGGGAGTGGATCGACGAACCATTCAGCGGTCCCGATACCCCCCTCTATTTCCTTCGAGGCGGCGGTTGGGCCAGCTCACAGGAGAGCGAACTCCTGACGTCCTATCGCAAAGCCCTGCGCCCGGAGTACAAACGCGGCGGCGGCGGTGAACACGGATTTCGCTGCGTGTTGGTGGATACCCGGACGACTCAGTAGCGGCCCTTTTCAAGAACCGGGAACGCTGAAGGTCGTCACCAGATTTTCCGGCTGAACGCCCGCGGTGGAACGAAAGTGATAAAAGCGCTCTGCTTTGTCCTCCGCTTTTTCTGCGCCGTATATGCCGATCTCCAAATGCCGGGGCGTTCCCGCGTCGACTGGGATCTCTTTCACCTCTAGAGTCAGTCGATTGGATCCCTTCACCAATCCCCCATTGATCAGTTCACGCCCACTATCATTGGCAATCGCGGATTTGTGCTGGGCATTGATCGTGACCTTCGCCTCGTATCCCACTGCGGTGACCCAGAGTTCCGCGATGTAATCGGGGTTCCCCACCAGTCCGGGAATGGGCGGAGGCACCAAAGCCGGCTGAAACTCGGGGGCTTCGAGGAAACTGTTGTCGCGATTTCGCAGTTTGAGCAGGACCTCAGGGTCATCGCCAAATTTGATCACTCTCAGGTTGTCATATTTCCAAACCCCGAATTCTTTCACAAAGCGAAGCACAACGAAGTTATCCCGGACTTCCGCCGCTTCACTGATCCCGAAATCCGCCTTTCCAAAATACACCGCACTTGCCGTGTCTCCCCTCACCAAGGTGTCCACGTGGATCAAGGCATCCACCGATGGCGCGCCCAATTCAGAGAGAAACATCGCTTCGGGATAGGAAAGGCGCTGAGAGACGATCTGATTCCGAATCTCTCCCTGCCGAGCCTGAGAAGTGACCTGTTGCCATGCGGCAAAATCCTGATTCGCCATCGCATCTCGCCACGAGGCATAGAGCCCCTCGAACTGGCGTTTCATTCCCGGAGTGGAAACCGCAGGAGGCGTCGCATCCGCCCCTCCACCATCCTGAGCCATGGCCGAGTGAAGCGAACCCAATGCCAAAGCGATCAGGGCGAAAACGGAAGGAATACGGAAAGGAATCGGGCGCACAGGAAAGATTTTAGCACGAAGCCGCTTCTCTTGCAGGGAGAATTGGACCAAGCCGACCTCCCGGGGAGGTGAGATCGCGGGCTTGCAATTACCACAACTCCTAATAGCCTGTATGATTGCTCGGTTTTTCACCCCCTCCCTAGAACGGATTCCGAGCCCGCTCCCCCTGATCCCCCACGATGAATTCAGGACCTGCCAACGTGATGAATCGCGACGACGAGTTGCTCGCCCAGGCCGAGTCCGTCGTCTACAAGCAATTGGAAGGCGACGTGGAGCTCAAGGCGCACGTCTATTTTCCGGCGGGCGAGAGAATCGGCGGGAAGCGCCCCGCCATGCTGTTCTTTTTTGGCAGTGGTTTCGACTCGGGTAGTATCACACAATTTGCCCCCCAGGCGCTCTACTTTGCCAGCCGCGGCGCGGTCACTGTGTTGATCGATTACCGAACCGCGAACAAGCATGGAGCCTCCCCGATCGAAGCGATGCAGGACGCTCGGTCCGCGATTCGCTGGGTCCGTTTTTACAGCCAACCTCTCGGGGTCGATCCCGATCGTGTGGTCGCGGTTGGGGCGTTGGCGGGAGCCACCATCGCCGCCGCCGCCGCCATGAAGACCGATCTGATTGACGACGAGACCGATCCCGGTGAGATCGAAGGACGGCCCAACGGACTGGTTCTTTTCAATCCCATGATTGAGGTAACGAAGGGCGGCTACGCGTCCGATCTGTTTGTCAAAAACGACGTTCATCTGAAGACTGCCGCCCTGCCGAATCACATTGATTTCAACCTCCCCCCGATGCTCATCCTCCACGGCATGAGTAGTCCACTGACTCCTTCAGCCACGGTAGAGAAATTCGTCAAAAGCATGCGGAAGAAGCGCAATCACTGCGAATTCATTCCCTTCCCTGGGCGACAGCACAGTTTCTTCAATCTCAATGTCGATCCCTGGAGTTACGACTACTGCAACTCCGAGATCGATCGCTTCCTCGTCGGCGAGGGATTTCTCAATGCCTCCGTCGAAGTCGATGAAAGCGATCTCGGTGAGGTGCGTGAAATCTCCTGAGCGGGACGCTCACTTCGCGGACTTCTTTTTCCCGGCGGCGCGGGGCTTCCAGTTCGGGTTCGGCACGTGAGCCTCTTTCATGAAGCCGATCGCCTTCGCCACGAGGTCCGGATGTTCCGACGCGACATCGTTTTCCTCTCCGAGATCTTTGCTGACATCGTAGAGCTCGACTTTGCCCTCAAACATCGGCTGCCGGATCGCCTTCCACTGGTCAAATCTCACCGCCTGCTTGCCGGCGCCTTCGTAAAATTCCCAATAGAGATATTCGTGATCTTTCTGGGCCTCGGGTTTGCCCAGCAGGGTCGGCAAAAAACTGATGGATTGCGCCGTCGCCTCCGGCGTCGTCACTCCCGAGAGTTCACAGGCAGTGGCCATGAAGTCGGCGAAATAGGCCGCGTGATCCGATACCGTGCCCGGTTCGATTTTCCCCGGCCACCAACCAATGGCAGGCACCCGAATTCCGCCTTCGGAAAGGTCACGTTTCATGCCTCGCAGCGGTCCATTGGCATCGAAAAACTCGGGATCATTCCCGCCCTCTTTGTGATGCCCGTTGTCGGAGGTGAAAAAGACCAAGGTGTCTTCCGCGATTCCCTTTTCCTTCAACAGGGCAACGATCCGGCCGATGTCGCCATCCATACGAGTGATCATGGCGGCCTGTCCCTTGTTGGGCTCAGTCCAGTCTTTGTCGGCATAGATGCCGTAGTCCGGCACTTCCTGACCGTTGCCGGTACCCCGGGTTCCCTCATTGTTCGCATGAGGAACCGTCAGAGCGAGATAGAGGAAAAAAGGATTCTCGCCTCCCGCTTTCTGATCGATCCATTGCAGGGCTTCTGCCGCCACCAAGTCGTGGGAATACTCGATCCGGCCCTCGGGATGCGCCCAACCGGCTCCATCATCTGGCGCGCCATCGGCCACTCGCTTCGCTTCCCATTCGGAGGACACCACATTTTTCAATGGCACCGTCTCACTGTTTCGAATCAGGAAGGTCGGGTAGTAGTTGTGAGCGTGGCGCTGGTTGAGGTAGCCGTAGAAATAATCGAACCCCTGGGCATTGGGATGCCCGGTGCTGCCGAGTTCGCCCAGTCCCCACTTTCCGATCAGGGCCGTCTCATAGCCCGCCGTCTTCAGCATCTCAGCAACCGTCACGTCTTCCGCACGGAGCGTCTGCGCCTCGCGGTTTCCCGCTCCGGCATTGCCTCTCACCCAAGTCTGTCCAGTGTGCTGCCCGGTCATGAGAACACTTCGAGACGGCGCACACACCGTGCAACCCGCGTAGAAATTCGTCAGCCGAATGCCTTCGGCAGCCAATTGATCCAGATTCGGAGTCAGAATCTTGGTCTGCCCGAAGCATCCCAGATCACCGTAACCAAGATCATCGGCGAGGATGAAAATCACATTCGGTTTCTTCTCCGCGCCGACCGCTGTCGAGATCGCCACCCCAAAAAAAACTGTCGCCAGAACGAAAGAGAAAAGTCGTTTCATGCTCCATTCCTAGAGCGAATCCACGACCGGCGCAAGGTCCGCCCTTCCATTCATTCACCACGGAATCGACTCTCGATCTCTCAGAAACTCTCCCGAGAGCGATTGAGGCGCCTCGGAAGCCAGCCACACCACGGTATCGGCCCCCTCGGCCACAGAACGCGTGGCATTCTCCCCGCCCATGTCGGTTCGAACCCAACCGGGACAGACCGAATTGACCGCGATATTTTTTCCCTTCAGCGCTGCCGACAACTGACGGGTGACTGCATTCAGCGCCGTCTTGGAAATCGAATAGGTCGGCGCCACGTCCTCCATGTCGTACAGTTGCCCGAGACCGGAGGAGAGATTGATGATGCGAGCCCCTTCCGGAGCTTTCTCCAGCCAAGGTCGGAAAAAGCGTGTCACCAGCAGTGGCCCGAGCGTGTTGGTGGTCAGCGATAGGAACAGTGCTTTCGAGTCCACGTCGAGAATCGAGGTTTCTCCCTCCGGAAAAATGCCCGCATTGTTGACGAGCACATCCAGATGATCGTGACGCTCTCCAAAAGCCTCTGCCGCCGCCACGATGCTGGCTCCATTCGCGACATCAAGCGTCAACGCTTCCACCGCATCATTACCGCTATCCTGCCTGATCTCGGTTGCCGCTTTCTCGGCATCTGCGGGATCTCGCGCCGTCATGATGACGCAAAATCCTCGCTCCGCCAAAGTTCGCGCCGTCTCTCGACCAATCCCGCGATTGGCTCCTGTAATCAATACCGTTTTTTTCGTCGAAGAACTCATACTGGCTGAATCATCATGTCAGTTCATTTCAGTTGCCGGGGCAGCCGACACCGAACCACAGGCAAAGCAATCGGCTCGGAGAAAATTCAGCTCCGTTTGTAATGACTCGACCAGGAGATCTCAAAAACAGAAAATCAACGCACCACGCGGGCACTGCCGCCGCTGGCCACCTTTTTCACCTCGGCCAGACTGGCCATGCTGGTGTCGCCCGGAGTCGTCATCGCGAGCGCTCCATGAGCGGCGCCATACTCGACCGCTTGCTTCGGATCGTTGTGAGCGAGGAATCCGTACACGAGGCCGGAGGCAAAACTGTCGCCGCCGCCGACTCGATCAAGAATCTCGAGTTTCTGATACTGATTCGACTCGTAAAATTCGCCATCGTGCCAGGCGATCGCCGCCCAGCCATTCACCGTGGCGGTGTGAACCTCGCGGAGGGTCGTCGCCGTCGCTTTGAAATTCGGGAATTCCTTCACCGCGGTGGCGATCATCTTCTTGAAGTTTTCCACGTCGATTCCACGAACGTGCTCGTCCACGCCCTCGACCTCGAAACCGAGGCTGGCCGTGAAATCCTCTTCGTTGCCGATCATGACATCGACGTACTTGGCGATCTCGCGATTCACCTCCTGTGCCTTGGCGAGGCCACCGATGGTTTTCCACAAAGACGGACGATAGTTCAAGTCGTAGCTGACGATGGTGCCGTGCTTCTGCGCCGCCTTGCAGGCTTCGATGGTCAACTCGGCCGTCGATTCGCTCAGCGCCGCGTAGATGCCTCCGGTATGAAACCAGCGCGCCCCGTGATTGCCAAAAATATCGTCCCAATCCACATCGCCCGCCTTCATCTGGGAAGCCGCCGTGTTGGCCCGGTCGGGACAGCCCACCGCGCCGCGAATGCCATAGCCACGCTCCGTGAAATTCAGCCCGTTGCGGACCTCGCGGCCGATGCCGTCATAGTCGCGCCATTGGATGAACCGGGTGTCGACTCCGCCTTGGAGGATGAAATCTTCGATCAAACGCCCCACCGGATTGTCGGCGAACGCCGTCACCGTCGCCGCCCGCAGCCCAAAACAACGACGCAGACCACGCGTCACATTATACTCTCCCCCGCCCTCCCAGGCCGCGAACGAACGTGCCGTGTGAACACGACCTTCGCCCGGATCGAGCCGGAGCATGATTTCACCGAGAGAAATGCAGTCGTAGGCGACTTCGGAAGCGGGGCGGATATTGAGAGCCATGATGGCCCTAGTAAAGATTGAGACGGCGAAATGTCAAAGCGGATAGCCCGGCAGTTCAGCAGCATCCCGTCTCGGTGGAGCAACATCCCGATGTCGCGGAAGCCGGACGAAAGATCAGATTCCCAGTGCCGGCTTCTTCGAATGAGAGGCCACACTTGTCTGCCGCCAGACAAGCCGGATGCGGCAGGTCCAATTTGAGATCAACGGTGTCGTCCCCGACCGAGATGGCCACGACTGGAAATGCGATGGTGCGACCGTCCTCGTGTTCAATCACGAGCGGCAGTTCACGGTCTCCCAGAATCTTTTCGCTCAAAGATAGGATCTTGAGGAGCTTGCCCGCCTTCAATCGATGATCGATGTCACTTGCCACGAGCAATTGAAGTTGGCAGTGCACACTGCTTCGGACCGTGCCACCGCAGTCGATGAAATCTTTCTGCACTCGCCCGACCTCGGTTACGTGGAAGTGAGCCGGAACTTGAGTGTGATCAGGCAAGGTAACTCGCAAGTCAGTGTCTTGGTTTTCGGTCAAAACTTCGACGAGAGATTGAAGTGTCGGGATCGTGTTCATGTTGAAAAGGGAAGGTCAGTTTTTCCTGAAAACATCACTCGATGCCACAGAATCGAACCCCATGTGTCCGATGAATTCTCACTAAGCCACCTCCTGCATGGGACGCGTCCTGGATTCTGGCAAGGGTCGTCCGTCTTTCTGGAAGATCGCCTCCCATTCGTCGATGGCCTCCTGTAGTTCTTTGGCTACCTCGATAGGATCTTCGCCGTGTACCCCACCATGAAACAAATCGGGACACCACCCGATGTAGCATTCGTCCTCTGGAGACCAAGCAACCCAGCGATGAAATTTGTCCGTGGCTTTCATGGTTTTTGAGATTGTTCGATCACCTTTTTCACCTGCTTCTCCTGATAATATTTCGCATCCGCCCCCTCTTTTCCAGACAAAGTCACACACAAACCTTGGGGATGGGTGAAATTTCGATGGCTACCCTTGCCTCCGCGATCAATAAACCCCGCCTTCTCAAGATCCTTGATCAACTCTCTTAGCTTTCGTGGCATT
>JAGROX010000307.1:0-5761 GCA_020440025.1 Verrucomicrobiia bacterium | reverse complement strand
TTGTTGGCCTGAATGTAGTCGGAATCGCCGTTTAGGAAATTGACGAGATTGTGGGTCGCTCTCAACGCTTGGCGGATCACGCTTTCATGGGTGCGCGAGGCAATATGGCTGGTGATGATGCAGCTCTTCGCGCTCAACAGCGGATGATCGGCGGCAGGCGGTTCGGCGTCGAGAACGTCGGCTCCATAGCCACCGACCTTGCCGGACTCCAAGGCTTTGAGAATGCAGTCAGTTTCGACCAATTCACCGCGGGCGCAGTTCAGGACGATCACGCCATCCTGCATTTCGGCGATCTTGGCGGTGTTGATCATGCCGCGGGTGTTTTCATCGAGAAAACAGTGCAGGCTGACGACGTTGGCGCGGTGCAATACTTCGTCCATGGAATCGCAACGAGTCACGCCATGTTCGGCGGCGAAAGCTTCATCAAAATAGGGGTCGAAAGCGATCACCGGCATCCCGAAGGCCTTGGCCCGAATGGCGACCTCCTTGCCAATGCGACCGAGCCCTATGATGCCCATGGTCTTGCCGAGGATCTCGTTGCCGATGGGTTTTTTCCAACCCGCGACCCACTTGCCGTTCTGCACATCGACGGCGTTCTCCTGGATCTTTTTGCACAGGCCCAGCAACAGACCAAAGGTATGCTCGGCCACGGTGGTGTGATTCACGCCGGGCGTGTTCAGCACCGCAAGTTTCTGACTGGTGGCATAGGCGACATCGATCTTGTCGAGACCGATGCCATACTTTGCGATCACCTTGAGCCGAGGCAGAGATTTTTCGATGACCGCCTGAGTGATCGCATCGTCGCCGCAGAGAAACCCGTCGAACTCGCCCGAGAGCTCGATCATTTTGTCCTCCGGCAGCGGACCTCGCTCGCGAACGATTTCGTAGCCCTGAGACTCGAGGAGTTCATGGTGAGGGCCGGGAGTATCCTGATAGGAGGTGGTGGTGAGAAGAATTCGGGTTGTCATCGGTATCGCCAACGATTAGCGAAACCGAAGCCCGAATCAACCCGAATGGAAGACACCGCCCAAGAACGCAACCACGGCCCGCAACCGCTCGATGCCATCATGACCGAGCTCGGAATCGGCAATCATGAGCTGGTCGAGGCGAGCACCGAGCAGTTGACTCACAAGCAGGTTCAAAAGGGTCGCAAAGGACGCCAGTTGACCGCCAATCTCCGAACCAAGATCGCCCACGCAATGAACGCCGTTCTGGCCGTTCGCGGCGAAGAGAGCCGGTTCAAATCTGGAGATCTCTTCGATTACGGCAAGTAACCCTGTTGGGTCGCGGACTCAACAGGGTTAAGTCAAAATCACTCGACGGCGGCAGCGCGGGCGGAGCTTTCGCGAATCCGATTCAGGAGCTGCTGCATTTCCGCCACTCTTGGGGATTCGTCGGACCAGCGGTTTTTTTGCTCTCTCGCGTCCTGGCCCAGGTCGTAGAGTTGCCCTTCGGGTTCTCCGGATTTCACGAGAAGCACATTGGGACGGGTGAAGCCGCCGGAGGCTCGGCCTTCGACATATTTCCAGGCCCCCTGTCGCAGGGCGAACATCCCGCGGAGGGAATGATGCACGGAGAACGGTCGCGATGTGGTCGCCTCGCCGGTCAGAACGGGGAGAAAGGAAAAGCTGTCCATGCCCGAGTCACCGCGCGCTTTCTGGCCGGTGATCTCGGCGACGGTGGCAAAGACATCGGTCAATTCGACGAGAGCGTCGCAGACCTGGCCGGCTTTCACTCGCGCGGGCCATCGCACGATGAAGGGCACGCGATGGCCCCCTTCATAAATATCGGCTTTGGTTCCCCGCCAGTCGGCATTGCTCTGATGACCGAAGCCTTTCACGTACTCGCCGCGCGGAGTGAGGGGGATCTTGCCACCATCATCGTCGGCGGAGAAATCCCACCAGTGCCAGAGACCTCCGTTGTCACTGGTGAAAATGACGAGGGTGTTTTCGGTCATTCCTGCCGTGTCCAGCGCGTCCATCACCCGGCCGAGCACCTGATCGGTCTCCCAGACAAAATCGCCGTAGTCGCCCGCTGCACTTTTCCCTTTGGCCTCTGCTGACGGCGCCACGGGAAGATGCGGGGAATTCAGCGGCAGGTAGAGGAAAAGCGGTTCTTCGCGCTTGGCATGACTCTCGATGATTCCCACCGCTTCGTCACCGAAGCGAGGGAGAACGTCGTGGACATCGAACCCGGGCGATTTCACTCCGGAGACGCCATTGAGAAAAATGGTGTTCGGAATCTGCTCGTGGAACTCCGTCGGCAAGGTCTCAACCCGTCGATTTCTCAGGTAAGCGTATGGGCTCATGTCGAGTGAGGCCGAGATGCCGAAGTAGCTGTCAAAACCGACATCGTTCGGTCCTCCGGTCACCTCCCTCTCGAAATCGACCTCGACGCCAGAGCGAAAGCCCCCTTGTCCACGTTCACCAAGAGGCTTGCCATCGCGATCATGCCACTGCATGCCGAGATGCCATTTCCCGACACAGGCGGTTCGGTAGCCACTTTGTTTCAGGAACGAGGCCAGGGTATCTTCGTCCGAGCCGATCAGGGGCGGGCCGAATCCGTCGAGCACCCCTTTTTCCAACCAGGTGCGCCAGCAGTATCGACCGGTGAGCAGGGTGTAGCGGGTCGGAGTGCAGACCGACGACGGGGTGTGAGCATCGGTGAATCGCATGCCGCCCGCTGCCAGTCGATCCATCTGCGGAGTCGGGATTTTTGAATCAGGCTGGTAGCACCGGGGATCGCCCCACCCGAGATCATCGGCGAGAACGACGACGATGTGAGGCAGAGCCGGAGCATTGGATTGAGCACCCGCTGGCGATGTTGGTGCGAGCAAAATCAGGGCGACCGAGAAGACACGAGCCGAGGAAAAGATCGGGGGCATGACCGACTGACATAGCGGATTCGACCAGCCGAGACAAGCCGCGACTCCTGTCCAAAGAGGACAGCCCTCCGTGAGCGCTTGAAAAACGCGCTTTCGGCCCGATCTTTGCTTCTTGATTGAGAAACAGGAGGCTATGACAAAAGGCGGAACTAGGAACGTTCAGCGCTACGAGACGGGTTCCCCCAGTCACCACCTCAGCGCGTGGACGGGGAAAACCTTTGCTCTCTCGCTCTTGGCGCTTGCCTGGTGGCTGTCCGGAGGCTTCGCCAATGCCCAGATGGCTCCAGATCCCGGATTGGGGAAACCGACACCGGTCAACGGCGAGGTGAGTGCGATCAAGGGCGAGACCATCACCATCGAGCTGGTTTCGGAAGCCAAGACTCGCGCTGCGGTGGTGGAATTCCTGATTCGCGACTTCCCTCGCAACGGAGAGCTTGGCCAGATGATCAGCGATGAAAAGAATCGCACCAAGGTCACCATCAAGTACACCCCGTTCGCAGACTCGGCAGCCACGACCGACAGTTTTACCTACGCGGTGCGCTATCCCGGCGGGCTCTGGTCGCAGAAAGCCAAGGTGGAACTCACGCTGGAGTCATCAGAACCCAAGATCCACGCTACCGCCGAGGCCGATTTTGGCGACGTGATGCTGGGAAAATCGGAAGATCGCGAAATCTTTCTCAGCAACAGCGGCAACGCGTCCTACCGCAACCAGCTCCAATTGCCACCGCCGTGGTCCTTCGTCGAACCGGTCAACGGACTGCTGAATGTGCCCGTCGGCGGGCAGCAAGTGATCAAAATCCGCTACACGCCGGTGATCGAAGGTCCGTCGGAGTATCAGCTTACTTTTTTCAGAAATCAGGGGGCTAGCACCAAGCTGAAGGCAAAAGGCTACGCGCCGTTTGTGGTCGAGGCGCAGACGATCACCCTGAAATGGGAGGAAAAATCCCGCACTCGCATTGGGGAAATCACCGTCACAGGAAAATCTCCCCAACTTCTCCCCACCACGGTGGCAGTGGATGAACGCCTGCAGGCCACCGGCGGCGGGGCCATGTATTTGCCGCTGAACGAACCCGCCACCTTTCAGGTCTATCTGCCACCGACCGATACCGAAGTCTATCAGGGCCAATTGGAGATCGTGGCGGGGGACTTTCGGATTCCGATTTCTGTTTCTGCCGACATCGCACCGGGATATGTGCTGGTGGAGAACACCGGGACCGGGGAGCGAATGGTTGATTTTGGCGCTCTCGAACCGGGAGAAATTGCTCAGGGCAGTTTCCAGCTTCGCAACGCGGGCGGCTCTCCCGTGAGTCTCCGCCTCAGTGCCGAGGCACCCTTTACGGTTCTGGCCGCCGGGGGCCGCGCGAATCTGGATCCTCAGGAAACCGAATCCTTCGCCGTGAGAGTCACCGCGCCGGAGGGAATTCATGGCGCCTACAATGGCGTTCTGCTGATCGAGGCTGACAACGGGCAAATCTTGAAGGTGGATCTGAAAACCGTCTTCCTCGGATCCAATGAAGATCCCAACGCCATGCTCCGCCAGCAAGCTTCCGCTCCGGGACTCTCCTCGATGCCACCGCCTCCTCCTTCGAGCAATTCGAGTGTTTCCTCAGCCGATCGACCACCGGGACCATCGCCCGATCGGGTCGCTCCTCCGACTCAGGAGGAAATCAATCGCGCCATTGAAGAGATGGACCGCTATCGCAGCCCCCTCGGGTTTGTCACTTTTCCCACCGTGGAACGCGAGATTGCCCCGACGGTGCCAGGCATCGCGGCGGACAAGCTTCGGCTGGTTGAGGAGGATCGACGCCATCTCACCGTCGGCTGGGCATTGCCATCGATCGGCTATGACAAGTTCGAGCTGGAAATGCGCATGATGCGCATGACCTCCGCAGATGGCATTGTCGAAAGCGTCTGGGTGCCATACAACGATGTGGCTTTCAGTGCCTCTCGCAGCGGCGAAATCCATGCCGACATTCGCGGATTGTCGCCCAACCACACCTACGAGTTTCGTGTCTTCACCCTGGGGGACGACAGCAAAGTCTCCGAGCCCTTGGCATTTGTGGCAAAAACGAAAATGCCCCTCGATTGGACCTGGATCTACATCTCTTTCGGAATCCTGGTCCTGGGCGGTCTCGGATGGTTGATCTGGAGGCGTTTGCGCCATGAATCCCGTCCGACCAAGCGATTTTCCGGCTATTCCCGCGTCAGCGATCTCATCCGAGGCTTGGATTGAATCGCACGCCGAACAGGTTCCCAAGCCTGTACACGCCAATCGCTCACGGCATTTTCAACTGGCAATCGAGGCGAAGTCATGGCATGCACATCGACCATGAAAAACCTGCCCCGGGTCCTTCTGCCCGTTTTTTCCAGCCTGGCAATCACCATTGCCGCGCTCTCTTCCGCCAACGCCGAGTTCGAGTTCAAGAAAGACGATCACATCGTCACCATCGGCAACACCCTTGCCGATCGGATGCAGCACGACGGCTGGTTGGAGACTCTGATTCAGAGTCAGCACAAGGATCTCGGGCTGATTTTTCGAAACCAGGGATTTTCAGGTGACCAAGTCGCTGCCCGACCTCGAAACAAAGGGTTCACCACTCCCGAGGACTACCTGAAGCTCAGCGAAGCCGATGTCATCTTCGTGATGTTCGGATACAACGAGTCGTTTGCCGGTGATGCCGGTCTGGAGAAATTCAAAGGCGATCTCGCCAAGATGATCGACGACTATCGGGCGCTGAAGCCAAACGGGGAAAGCGAGCCGCGATTCGTGCTGTTTTCGCCCATCGCCCACGAAAATCTGGAGGACAAGAATCTCCCCAACGGAAACGCCAACAACAAGCGCCTCACCGCCTATTCCGAGGCCATCAAAGCGGTCGC
>JAGROX010000306.1 GCA_020440025.1 Verrucomicrobiia bacterium | reverse complement strand
CAATCATTTTTGGCAAAGGGTCTAACGCCTCTCGGCGCATTTTATCAGAGTCGTAGCCGCGCTCGTCATAGCGTGGCGCGTGTCTTCCGCCAACTTCCCACAAAAAATCGGCTACTCCGGCCTTCCGTCCTTGGCGGGTTCCTTGCCCTCAATCATGGCCTTGGCCTGGCGGGCGTAGCGGCGACCGAGCAACTCGTATCCCTCCGGCGTGTAGTGCAGGTCGTCACGCGTCACCCCGTCTTTTTCCTTGTTGTTGAGATCGTCGCAATCCACCCAGGCACCGAGCGGGTCGTCCTCCGCGAGCTTTACTTGAGCGGCCCGGACCGCTTCCCAAGGCGCGTTGTCGGCCTTTCCAAAGTCACTCAGTCGACCGATCACAAATCGCATGTCGGGCTGTTTCAGGTCGCGCCTCAGATTCTCGATCAATTGCTTCAAAGCATCGTAGTAGGCCACGTCGAGATTTTCCTTGGCGTCGCGTTCCCCCTGCATCCAGCAAAAGGTCACCGATGCCGGGTGGGGATGCTTTTTCAGCAGACCCGCGAATTGATCGAGGATGGGTTGGTAGAAAATCGTGCCCTCCTTGTTTTTGTCCTTGGCCCTCGCCGCCGCAGGATCGATCCCGTGTTTCCTGGCAATCTCATTCCACTCCGCCACCCAGTAGCGAATGGGCTGACCACCCGCGGCGACCTTCAGGTAGGCCACGTCGGCATCCGGAAAGAGCAGCGCCGTCTCCGGCTCGAAGCCCGTCTTCGGATTCATCCCCGCCATGTTCGATTGACCGGAGAGAATGAACAGATGAGCAGGCTTTTCGTCGGCGGCTGAGGTCGGGAGTACAACCGCCGCGAATCCAGCGAGAGCGATCAGGGGTGTGATGAGAGGTTTCATGGTCGAGTGAATTTGTCGAATTTAGGAAAGCTCACCGCCTCCGCCAAGCGGAAACGAGGCGTTTCGCCGAAGGTCCTTGGCTTATCACAGTCTCAGGCCCCCTAACATTTCAAGGCCTTGTGATGCGAATATCCACCTCCCGAGGCGATACCCCATTATCAAACGACAACTCGTCTACCCAACCTGCGACGAGCCCGGAGTTGGGAGCTTTGGTTACCCGCAACTTGCCGCAGATCCACCAATCTCCCTCCGGCAACCGCCAAGCCTGCCATTTGCGATCTCGATACCAACGGGTTCGCTTTGAAAAGATTTCCAAGACCCACGTCCCTCGATCCTGAGAATACTGATAATAGGGATCGTCTATCTGCTGGTAAACACCGGGCCCATATTGAATGAAAATGTCATTGACCGGATGAATCAAAGCGCTCTTGGAAATCAACTCTTTGGCCGTAGAAATCACGACGCTTGACGGCTTCTCTTGGGCAAAACCAACGGTACTCAAAAAGACAAACGGGAGTATCAAAATATATCTCATCGAAGAAGTTAACACCTCCCAATTAGACTGAAAACCTAAAAACATGACGGCGAAGCAAACCTACCAGCTGCCGACGCCGTCGACCATTTGCGTTGGCTTTTGGCCTGATTCAAGGTGCCTACTTTCGATTCACCTCTCTCGTCACCAGGCGTCTGGGCGGAGCCGGTTGGCATCCCTCCGCCACTTCAGTCCTTCTGCGACGTCTGCTGCTGACTCTCGATCACTTGGTGTTCGCTGGGATGATCATCCCAGCAAACCGAGTAAACCTTTCCTTTCCCTATTGGCAGATTTTCTCGGCTGATCAGCTTGGCATCAATGCGGAAGTCCGCATCGACCTTCACGATGGCGAGCACGTTGAAATTGCCCGATTTCTTGACCCGGACACGACGGCTGTCGCGTGTCGGAGAGATCGTCTTGATTTCCACGAGTAGGTTCCCGAGCCGCCCATCGGAACCTTCCAGGTGGGGATCCTCGTGCAGTCTGATTCCAAAACGGCGCGCGGCGTACTGTTCTCCCAAGGCTCCGTAGATCGGCAATTGTCGCAGCGTGTCCTCGTAGTAGGTTTTCCCCATCACGATCAGGTCTTCCACCAACCCACCTTGTGGATAGGGACCATCGATCTGTTCGTTGATGTAGGCCCAGCTGATCCATTCGCCATCGTCCCAGATGGCATCGCCTGCCCCTTGGACAGGCCGCCCTGTCATCGCGCATCGCATTTCGCTCATGAGATTTCGTATCGAGTCATTGAAGTTGGATTCTAAAGACCAAACGACCCGACTCAAAATCCGGCCCGCGTCAATCCGGCTGATATCCGGATCTTGGCAATGATGATGTGAGAAAATATTTCGGCGAAAATCCGGAAAAATCTACTGGATTCGCTGCAAGCGGAATTCATTTTCCAGATCCCTGATCGCCCGGCTGGCCTCACTATCACCCTTCCCTCGTGATCGAATTGGGATCTCAAGAATCTCGGACAATTTCTCGCCCAAGTCCGACTTTTTCGCCGCCGACTTCACCGTGGGGTCATCCTTCAGGCTTGCGATTGCCTTCTCTTCTCCCTCTTCGGTCGACTCACGGAGAACCGCCACGCCCATCGCCATCACGTAGTATTCCTCGGACAAGTGTTTGGGTACCCAGTAGTAGCGACCATCCCGCTTCCACCGTTTGCCGACATGATTCTCGTTCTTCGATGGCGGCGAGTCGCTCTCTTTCAAATACGGAGCGAAAAGGTTATACATCTGGTATATCTTGTTGATCGACGTCTGCGGATCCACATCCACCGTCAGCGCATCTGTCATTTTCGGCGTCGCCTTGATACCGAAAGGACGCGTCCCGGAGGTAATCCCCGTAAAATCCCCACTCACGTCCGTGGTAATTGCGGCGCTGACTTTATCAATATCGAAATGCATGATCGGGTAGTGATTCTTCGCCCGAATCAAATTGTCCAGAATCTGGTCTTCCGTGTAATCCAACAAGACTTCTCGAAGTTCCGAGTGCGTCAGCCCCACCCTTGCCGATGTGCATCCGGCAAGAGCCAATAGGGGAAACAGAAACAAGGCGCGAAGCGTGCGATCTCTTCTCATGGCAGCGTGGACGGGACTTTGAATTGAGAGGACTGGCGGACGGGCCGCGATCGCCCACCTACCGGAATCTCTGACCGGCAAATCTCGTTTCGCTCCCCTTGCTCCACCGTTTTCTTAATCTACTCAGATTTTCTTTCCCAGTTCAAGAAAAACCTTTCCCAGTCCTAACGAGAGCGGAAAAAAGGCACCGTGGCGTACTCCTCTTCGGAAATAGTTTGTCAGAGCTGTTTTCAGGCGAGCCCCATCCGGCAGGAAACTCCTTCTCCCCTTCCCTCCCGGGTGCCATGCGTCTTCGGCATGGGGCGATGCAAAAATGACATTCGCGGGGCGGAGCAGGTTTGGGGAAGATACGTCCGTCCGATCCCGTTGGACGGACCCTTTCCCGGTCAACCAGCCAACCCAAGAAAAGATGAAACCGTTAGCCACCCTGTTGCCCGCGCTTGCCATGATAGCCGCCTCTTCCTCCCTCTCCTCATCCTGCCAGAAATCCCTCTCCCGCCCGGAAGAGTCACCCGCCCTCCTCGTGGAGAAAGGCCGACATCTGGTGGAGGAAGTCGCGCTCTGCATCGATTGCCATTCGCCCCGTCTCCCCGACGGCAGCTTCGACCCGACACGATCGCTGGGGGGAACCCCGCTCGGATTTCAGCCGACCATGGAAATGCCTTGGGCTCCGGTGGCACCTTCCCTGCGGGGATTTCTCGGCTACACCGAGGACGAAGCCATCGCCTTCCTCACCACCGGGAAACGCCGCGGAGACCAACCTCCGGTGCTTCCCCCCATGCCGTCCTACCGCCTGAGCCAGGATGAAGCTGGCGAAGTTCCATCCCGGCGAGACTTTTCACTCAATCCGAAAAAACAGCGAGGAAATTGGAGTTCTCCAACGGGTCAGTCAAAAAAATCTGAACGTTCGCGTCTCAGTCGCTCCAACGATTCGAGGATATTCAAGTCCCGGCACCACCGCTCGATATATTCCCAATCGAGCCGATCCCTTCTCACCTTGGCGATCCCAAGGGCATCGAGGAAATCTTTTTCCCGCTTTCCGAGTTGCGACCAGCGAAGTTTTTGGACGACGACATCCTCGGCGGTCGGCAACCATACGGTTCGCCCTCCCATCGTCGTCTTCAACCGCCGGGAAAAGCGGGACTGGTCGAAGGATTCATCGCTGAGATCGAAGAGTTCGATCTCAAATGGGATGGAGGGAATTTGAAGGATTTGCCGAGTATGTCCGGTAATCGTCTCAAAACTGATCTGGTGATCGCACTCGAAGCCAACGGGCAATTCCGCAAAGAGTGCGGCGCGTTTTTCGGGTGCCAAGTGAACCACGAAGTCGGCGTCCTTGGTGGAGCGCGCCTCTCCCCAGGCATTTGAGGAAAAGGAACCCACCAGCATGTAGGGAATCTCTGCCGCGTTGAGCAGATCCAAAAGCGCGAAAACGGCTTCTTCTCCCGTGGTCATCGAGTTTGGGAACCATAAACCCGCTCAATCAGGAGACGGTGGATTTCTGCTTCGTCGGAGTTGGGATGATCCAGGCGGAGACCGGCTTTCATGGCTTCGCAGGACATCCGAAACAGACGGGGTCCATCGAGGAGTTTTTCCTCCATCGTCGCTTCTCGGGCACGATCAGTTTTTCTCCGGTCGATTTCCCGGGCCAGTGTTTCTATGGATTCTGCCGATGCCATCTGGGTGAAGATATCCGGTATCGAGCGAAATTGCCAGCCAGGGTTTGGTCACCCGAACAGGCTCAACTGGGTTCTCCCGACACCATCGCTCGACATGTTTCCAATCGAGCCGGTGGGCAACCATTCGGTTCGCCCTCCCATGGTCGATGGTCTGCGGTTGGCGCTTCCTTCAGCCCGGTCTGGTGTCACCTCCGCCGACTCAGTGCAGGAGAGAAAACCCGCCTCCGGCGCAGGAGTGGGAAACTACCGTTGGGGCTGCGGCCGTGGCCGCCCGGGCCGCGTCGGACGATTGGCTCGGGTGGAGATTCCCGCGCCGCCCTGTCTGGCGACGGCCCACTTGGTTTCCTCCACACTCTCCACCTTGGCTTCGTAGGCGTAATAGGCTCGCATCGAATAGCCGATTCCCTCATCGGCGGGACCGCGCAGCTTTTCCGCGATGGGCTTCGCCTCGGCCAGGATGGCCTCCACTTCCTCGATCGCTCCCTTTTCCCGATACATCGCCGAGTTGAGCCTGTCCGCTTTTTGGAGGAGCGCCTCCAGCTGCCCCGCCAGCTCGTCGACCTGGGCTTCCGTCAGCGGAGGCCCCTCTTTTATCGGCGTGCGTGCCTCGACCAGCTTTCTGGCGGTCTTCGAGTAGAGAGGGAGGAAAATCGCGTCCTCCTCCGGGATGGCCGCAAAGTCCTGTGCGGAAAGCGCGCTCGCCAGCGGCTCCGATGCTTTCAGCAAGGCCGCCGCGGCATCCAGGCGTTCGCCGTGGATCAAGACCTGCGCCAACTGGGCGCCGAGGGCATGCACCCGCGAGTCTTGCGGGTTGGACTTCATGGTTTGGGTCAGCTTTGCCAGGACCTCGTTTTCGTCGGCATACTCGAGGGCATTGGCATTGCCGCTCACGGAATTGATGGTGACGATCTGTTTCACCAGAGGTTCCAGCGTCTCGTAGGACGTGTTCTGGGCAACCGAAGAATCGGCCGGGAAAATCAGAGAAAAGGAGAGCGCCAGGAAGGCGCTGCGAACGAGGTGAGGCGCGTAGCGGTTCATGGTTTTGAAAGTTTGGAGATCGATTCTGCGAAGCGAGCCGTCCACTGTCAACCCTGCAAAGGGCCGCAAGGGCCGCCAGTGAAACCCGTCTCCGCGCCGCCCGTCAGCGCCTCCAGCTCGCCCAAACCTCATGCGGAGTTGTCGTCTTGGTCAACGAGGATGGGTGACCGAAACTTGAACCACGGAGCGTCGCAATTTGAGATTGGTTGACCAACCGTTTTCGGAGATCCTGGATCGTCCGCTGGCAGCTGGGGACCATCCGCGTGAGGACGCGACCGCTGGCGGGGTGGAAATCGGCGCGGCTTTCGCCCCCGTTTTGCCTCCCACTGTTCAAGAAATCAACGTTCACCGACTGACCTGTATCGGCAGAGTCCGATCCCCCCCTGCCTCGGCGTGCCTTGGCGGGCATCATGCGGATCTTGACCACCTGATCCCGCCCCACCCGCCAAGGCTGCTGGCTCCTCCATGGGCTCATCGTCTACGCCGATAAGGCCACGTCGTCCAATGCTTCGCGGACAGTGCTGAGCAGATCCTCCGGGAGATAGGGCTTGCCCAGAAAGATGGCATCGTCGGGAAAGGCGGTGTCGCCCCCAAAGACATCGGCAGTGTAGCCACTACTGTAGATCACTTTCAGCGAAGGGTTTTCCTGTTGCAGCATGCGCCCCAGATCGTTCCCGGAGATCCCGTCCGGCATCACGATATCCGTCAAGACCAGATCTATCTCGTCGGCGTGCTCCTTCCACACCTCCAGCGCGTGTCGCCCACTGATCGCTTCCACCACCCGATAGCCATGCATCGTCAGGATCTTGTGGGCTATCATCCGCACCATCTTCTCGTCTTCCACCAAGAGGATGGTCTCAGATCCGCCCATCTCCCGGACTCCCCGCGATCCGGCGCGGCGCTCAGGCTTCATTTCGGTCTCCTCCTTCTGCGCACGCGGCAGCCAGACCGAGAAAGTGCTCCCCCGACCGACTTCGCTGTCCACACTCACCCAGCCGTCGTGCTGCTCCACGATCCCGAAGACCGTTGCCAGACCCAGTCCCGTCCCCTTGCCGACTTCCTTCGTCGTATAAAAAGGCTCAAAGATATGAGCCAGGTTCTCGATCGGGATGCCCTCGCCCACATCCCGGATATCGATGCGAACGTAGCCGCCGGGAGCCATTTCCATCGGCAACTCCTCGTCGCCCTCCTCCAGAGACACCGGGATCGTCTCCACACACAGCAACCCACCCTGGGGCATCGCATCCCGAGCGTTCACCGCCAGATTCAGCAACACCTGCTCCAGCATCCCGCGATCCGCGCGCACCAGCGTCGGCTCGTCACAGAGCCGCAGCTTCAGCTCGATGTGCTCACCGATCAGTCGCGCCAGCATCTTGCCCACACCCGCCGCACACTCGTTCACCGGCAGAACCTGCCACTGCATCGGTTGCTGACGACTGAAGGCCAGCAGTTGCTTCGTCAGACTCGAGGCGCGTTCAGACGCGACCAGAATCTCAGACACCGCTTGCTCACCCCCTCCCAGATTCCCTTCGCGCAGTAAAATCGCCGCGTGTCCCTGGATCACCGTCAGCAGATTGTTGAAATCATGGGCCACACCGCCCGCCAACTGCCCGATCGCCTCCATCTTCTGAGACTGCCGGAGGCTCTCCCCCATTTTCCGTTGGTCAGTGATGTCGATTCCCTCTGCGACGATGAACTCGATCCCCCCATCCGCTCCCAGCACAGGACGCATCTCAAAATGAAACAATCGCGCCTCACCCTCAGGATCCGCATGCTCCATCTCCAGGCGAAAGCCTTCGCCTCCCTCCCGGATCTCCGTGATCCCCTCCCGGATGGCCTGCGACAACTCCGGCGTCTCACTCCACGGCGCCGTCTCCCAGAACGCCCGCCCCTTCAGATCCTCCCGGTTCATTTTGACAAAATCCAGCACCGTTTGATTCACCTCGATCAGATGGCCCTCCGCACTCAACAGCCCCATCAGATTGCTCGAATTGTCCAGGATCGCGCGCAGGATCCGCTTCCCCTTTCGCACCTGCCGGGTCTTTCGCTCCACCTTGAACTTCAACACCAGACTGCAGATCACCGCCGCCACCCCGATCACCGCGATCAGAGACACCACCAGAGCCAGCTCCTGCCAATCAAACCATCTCGGCTCCTCCCGATACATGAAACCATCCATCCAATTCACATTCTCAGGCACTCCCGCGATCCCCGTCTCCTGATAAGACTCCGCCATCCGCAGCCAGCGCCCCGGGTTCATGTGCCCCATCTCCACCATGTCCGGGAGGATCAACTTCCTCATCTCCTGCGCCTCATACACCAGATTCTCCCGCAGCACCCCCCTCTCCTGCACCCCCGGGAGCGTCAAAATGTGATCGATCAACTTATCCGGATTCGCCATCGCGTAGTTCCACCCGCGCGACGTCGCACGGATCATCGCCTCCACCCTCGACGGATGACTTTCCGCATACCCCTCCGTCGTGAACAGCGTGTCCCCATAAAAATCCACCCCATAGTCCGAAGGCCGCATCAGCGCAGGCATCACCCCCATCGCCTTCAGTTGACTCGGTTCCACCGTCGAATAGCCAGAGATCGCGCCCACCTTCCCCTCCACCAGATCCTCCAGCTTCCACGAATGCGGCATCAATCGGACCTTCTGCAGAGGCAGCCCCTCCCGCCGGATCATCGCCAGAAACTGAGTCGACCCCTGATCCCCCGACACCATGATCGTCTGATTCATCAGATCCGATGGCCGGTGGATCCCCGAATCCGCCCGCGAGATCAGCACATACGGAGAATGCTGAAAAATCACCGAGCACGCCACCACCGGCTTCCCGTTCAGGCGCGCCAGCAGAATATTCGAGTCAGAGACCCCGAAGTCCGCCCCCCCCTCCAGCACCCTTTCCAGCGGCGGGTGTTCCGGAGACCCCTCGATGATTTCCACCTCCAGCCCCTCCTCCGCAAAAAATCCCTGCGTCTCCGCCGCATAATAGCCCGCAAACTGAAACTGGTGATACCACTTCAGCTGAAGCGATACCGGTGCGTCCCCCCTGGCCCGCGTCGACTCCCCCAGCGCGCCAAGCACCAGAAAACCCAGCGCCAGCGCCACAAACCCACGACCACATCGATGATGAAAGCTCCTCAGAATCATAATTCTCGGCTGAGATTAACTTTAGAAATATCATAATAACAGTATTTATCGATACTTTCGCTAACTATTTTTGACAAAATTCCACCTGTCCGGCGTCAACGCCAGCCGACTCAGACCAGGTCCCGACACCGCAGCCCTCCAAAGCACCTCATCTCATCGCCGCGATGCGTGAAGCCTCCCATCCTTTCGCTCTGGCAGACATCGAGGAGCTCCAGCGCGGCACCTAGCCAGCCACCTCCCTGCCCTCGCCCCGGCCGCGACCAACCCCGGGCCCCCGTCCCGGTCCACACCCCCACCCCGAGCATCCGGAGACATCCACATCATCCCCCAAAAATAGAATGACCTTTTATGCCCGTTTCGATTCCTATTCAGATCAAGCATCGCAGATTATTTCTGTAAAAATTCCTGTCAAAAAATCATACCCCTATTCATGGCCGTAGAGAGCCCTTCACAAAACAAATACAGCAATCTATTCCTATTATCATTTCTTCCAAAAAACCGCAGGTCCCTTTATACTGGTCAAAGCCCCTTCCATTTCCCAACATCCACCAAAACAGCTCCCGGCAGCCCTCACCGCCCCCGCCAGCGGCCCATGCGGCCACCGGTGCTCCCCATCAGGCCGCCGCCCCCCGGCCAGCCCCACCATTGGCCCCCACCACCGAGCCACCATGAACAAATACCTTCGTTTCCTCGCCAATCCCTTCGACGACCCGGCGATCAGCATCAATTGCCACCTCGCCTTCGCCACCGATCACCTGGGACGGCTCAAGAAACGCAACGGCGGCCCCAGCGGCGAAGATTGGAGCACCCAGATCGCCGCCACCCAGACCGCCCTCGACACCTTCAACCAGGCCCTCACCGACGACCTCTCCCGCAGCGCAGGACGCAAGGCCGCCAAGTTCCGAAAAACCAAATTCCGCCGCGGTCGCCTGCCCGATCAGATCCGGCGCATCGCCGGCGGCATCGTCTACCGCTTCGGCAAGCCCTCCGACGAACTGCGCCGCTGCCTGCCCGACGGGCGCAGCCTCTTCAACCACTGTGCCGACGACCAACTCGCCAGCCATCTCAAAGCCCTGCACACTGGCGTCACCGCCCTGGCCGCCGATCTCCCGCCCGAAGTCGTGACCTTCGCCGCCGCGTTGCGCGAAGAATGGCAGACCATCTACACCGCCAGCGAATCCGCCTCCGCCGCCAAAACCGCGACCGAAGCCCGCCTCCGCGCCGCCCGTCAGCGCCTCCAACTCGCCCACTACCAGACCCTCCTCACCATCGCCCAGCGCTACCCCGACCAACCCAAAAAACTCCCCCTCTACATGCAGTTCCACCTCCTCGAATCCCGAAAACGCCGCCCCAGCCGCGAAAAACCCGCTGACTGAACCCTGTTAGGTCCGAGACCCAACAGGGTTAGGTCAAGACCCCGTCCCCACCGGCCTCTGCCAAACGAGCTTTCGTCAAAAAACGCTGACTGACCCCTTTCGGCAGACCCAAGGACTTGGCTTCGACTGCGGGTTGAGAGCTTAACGACCATGGCAGCTTTGAATTTGAGTCGGGGACGTTGTAAAGAGCGACGCCTTGCTAGCCGTTTTTCTTCGCATCGTGCATGACAATATTCACAATGCCCTCATCGAGGCCTAGTTCACGTGGAAGCTGCGCAAACCTCCCATTGAAAACAGTAATGTTCACCATTACTTCGCCTGTATTCAATACAATGTTGACATGCTGCGAACCCATTGAAGATTCCGGCAACGTTTGCATGTGTTTCCTCCAGTGTTCTGGTAATTCAAATTCCATTCGCTACTTCTCGGGTATGATGTCGGGTCCAGTGACCGTGTTGTCCGGCGTGCCATCAACGAAAATCACTTCTACGCCGCCTCCCGGCTCTCCATGGGCAGGCTCTACCACGCCTTTTTGCAAACGAGTATTCTCAGGTGGCTCAATTGTGAACACCTTGTTGGCCGACTTCTTGTTTTCTAGCGCGTAACGTGCAATTGCCTCCATTCCGGTCTTGACGTTGAGGGCGTCTTCAGCGGTCGTAGCATATGTGTTGGGCACCAATCCCCACTTATCGGTGACACGAAAGTCGTTCTCATAGGCTGAAAACCGCTTAAAGATCTCGTCTCTTAATGTGAGAGTGACCTCGGCACCCTTCGCAGAAGCTTGCTTTGCATTCTCTGAGAATGAGTAAATCCGCTTAACATGCCGGAGAGACGCCGCCGGACGCGTATCAAGTGTGGCATTTTCAATTGCCAACGACGATTTTCTCGCCCTATTCCAGACCCGAACCTCCTCCATTAGTTGCGAAAAAGCTGAGAACCCGGCTAGCTCCTCGGTTGGCACAAAGTATGTCCCGTTAAGAATGATGCCCCGTTCCGTTTTGCCAGTATTTAGCCGTACTTCCCCTACTTGGTATCCCATGCCGTATTCTGGCAGTGTTCTCAAGTGATCTTTAAGAAGTGGTGGTATTGTGATCATATTCTTCGCCAATCGTCTAACATGGAGCGCGGCGTTATCGGTTGCCTGCACTTTCTTTTTAGGGCTCCTTTTTCTTTTGCGAATCGCGATGTAGATCCTCGCCTATTACCTTTTTGATTTCTTGGCGAATGCGATGAGGAGTAACTGGAGAGTCTTCGGCAATCGCATTCCACTCCGCGACTAGAACCTTGAAAAAGGACAACAAGTCTTCCTCAGACTTTTCGGTTGCAAGGAATGTTTCCACTTTCCTTTTAAGACTTCCATACTTTGTTGCTTTAACTCTATGCAGTTCGGCTTTTTCCGCAGGACGAACGAACGTCTGAATCGAAGCCAAGAGAGCAACTGCAATCCCTGCACACTTCAGGAAGAGCGAAATAACTGAATTTGACTGATCAGCAAAAAGGAATGCACTGACGAAACTTGAGAGAATGACCAAGGGCATTCCAAGGAGATTGTTCAAGCGACTGTAACGTTCGGAAGCCACATAGTGACCCGTTTGCGCTGAAGTTAATCGGACCTCCCATTGTTGTAGCGTAGCATTCATATCGGTTGTTGCCGAATAGTAGAATTACCCTTCCGGCGGCTTTGCGTTGCAAATCTCTCCGGTGGTTTTGAGGTTCAAATCTCTCCCGAATTCAAAAAGGGGGGCAGGTTACCCACTCCGCTGAGAAGGATCAAGGGTTTTCTGGAACGACGCGAGACGGGATCGCGTCTTCCCAATCCCCTCACCCGAACAAGCTCAACTGCGGCTCCTCGTCCTTTTCCTCGGCGGAATCCTCCTTCACGGACGGTTCCTTGCGGGGACTCGGTTTCCGTTTCGGCGCGGGCTTCTTCGTCCCGGTGGCCGCCGCAGCCGCCGCCGTTCCCGTCTTCTCCTCCCGCAAGCCGCTGGCGACTTCGCCAGCCTCAAGCTTTTCGAGGATCTCCTTGGCCCGGTCGATGATGGCATCGGGCAGGCCGGCCAATCTCCCGACTTGGATGCCGTAGCTGCGGTCGGCGGCGCCGGGGATGATCTGGCGGAGGAAGATGATCTGGTCGTTCCACTCGCGGACGGCGACGTTGTAGTTCTGCACGGCTTGCCGGGACGCGGCGAGGTCGGTGAGCTCGTGGTAGTGGGTGGCGAACAGGGTGCGGGCGCCGATCTGGTCGTGGAGATGCTCGGCGACGCTCCAGGCGATGCTGAGACCGTCGAAGGTGGAGGTGCCGCGGCCGATTTCATCGAGGATGACGAGGCTCTTATCCGTGGCGCTGTTGACGATGACGGCGGTCTCGTTCATCTCGACCATGAAGGTGGATTGCCCCTTGGAGAGATCATCGCTGGCGCCGACCCGGGTGAAGATGCGATCCACCAGCCCGATCTCGGCGCTGTCGGCGGGGACGAAGCTGCCGACCTGGGCCATGAGGGTGATGAGGGCCACCTGGCGGATGTAGGTGGATTTTCCCGCCATGTTGGGACCGGTGATGAGGATGAGCCGGTTCTGCTCGGGCTCGAGATGGGTGTCGTTGGGGACGAATTTCTCGTCGGCGATGTTTTGATCCAACACGGGGTGACGCCCGGCTTTGATGTAGAGATTCCGCGATTCGTTGAGCAGGGGTCGGCAGTAGTTGAACAGCCGCGCGGTCTCGGCGAGCCCGGCGAGGACATCGACCTCGGCCAAAGCGCCGGCGGTGTCCTGGATGGCTTCGAGATGCTCCAGCACGGTCTCGCGCAGGTTGAGGAATTCCTCGTATTCGAGCGCCCGGAGCCGTTCGTCGGCGCCGAGGATTTTGTTTTCCATCTCCTTCAACTCGGGCGTAATGAAACGCTCGGCGTTGACCATGGTCTGCTTGCGGGTGTAGTCGTCGGGCGCTTTCTCAGCGTGGGCCTTGGTGATCTCGATGAAGTAGCCGAAGACGGCGTTGTATTTCACTTTCAACGAGGGAATCCCGCTGCGCTGCTGCTCGCGGATCTGGAGATCGGCGATCCATTGTTTCCCCTCGGTGGCGGCGGCGCGGAGTTCGTCGATGGCGCTGCTGTAGCCGTCGGCAAAGATCCCGGCTTCTTTCAAAGCGGCAGGCGGTTCGTCGGCGATGGCGGCTTGGAGCAGGTCGACCAACTCGGTGAAATCGGGGAGTCGACGGCGCAGGTTCACCGCCAGCGAGGAGACATCATCGCCGAGCGAGGCGACGTGTTCGCGGACTTCCGGCACCTGGCGAAGAGAACTCTCCAGCGCCTTGAGATCGCGGGCATTCCCGGATCCCTGGCTGAGTCGGCTGAGGGTGCGCTCGATGTCGCGAATCTCTTTGAGCGCGTCCTGGATCTGGCTGAGGACGAAGGGTTCGTCGACAAAGGCGGCGATGAGATCCTGGCGACCGAGGAGGGTATCGAGATCGCGCAAGGGATGCTGGACCCAGTCCCGCAATTTGCGGGCGCCCATCGGGGTTTCCGTCCGGTCGAGCGCGCCGAGCAGCGAATGTTTCACTCCCCCGCTCCGGCTGGTGACGAGATCAAGATTCGCCTGGCTGGCGGCATCGATGAGAACGAAATTTTCCGTCTGATAAGCCTGGAGCCCCCGGAGATGGTCGGTTTTTCGACGCAGCTGAGTTTCGAGGTAGTGCAACACCGCGCCGGCAGCAGACACCGCGGCCGTCATTCCGGCGCAGCCGAAGCCATCGAGCGACTGGACCTTGAAATGGTCTTTCAGCGCCCAGACGGCCTGGTCATGGAGAAAGGCGAAGCCGTCGTATTCCTGGGCGCCGGGGAGGAGATCGAACGCGGCGGCCTGTTCCTCCGAATAGAGCAATTCGCTGGGTCGGATGCGGGCGAGTTCGTCCTCGAAGGCATCGCGATTCCGGAAATCCGTGACCCGGAATTCGCCGGTGGTGTGCTCGACAAAGGCGAGGCCGATTTTTCCTCCGTTCTGGAAGACCGCGGCGAGGTAGTTGGGACGGTCGGCATCGAGCAGGTTGATGTCATCGATGGTCCCGGCGCTGATGATCTGGGAGATCTCGCGTTCGACGATTTTTCCGGCCTGGGGTTCCGAAGTCTGCTCGGCGAGGGCGACGCGTTTCCCGGCTTTGACGAGCTTGGCGATGTAGGGCTGACCGGCGTGATGAGGGACGCCGCACATGGGCATCCCATTGCGTTTCGTCAGGGCGACATTGAGGATGGGCGCGGCGACCTTGGCGTCGTCGAAGAAGAGTTCGTAGAAATCGCCGAGGCGATAGAGCAGCAGGACATCGCCGGGCAGACTCCGGCGCATCGCCAGATACTGCTTCATCATCGGCGTCACCTTTTTCTCGGCGTTGCCGTCGCTGTTGCTGCTTTTGCTATTGCCTGCTGTTCCGCCTGCTGCTGCCATCCCTTCACTTTAGAGGTCGCGACGGTCGCGGCAAGGAGAGAGATGGGGGGTGATGCGGTCGTTGGCCGTTGTTTTGGCTTGGAGAGGGTGGCGGGGTGGAAGGGACGATTTGCGGGAAAGCGTTCGGCGCGCAAGGGACTGCAC
>JAGROX010000305.1:4768-10924 GCA_020440025.1 Verrucomicrobiia bacterium | reverse complement strand
GATCCAGGGCTTCGAAAGCCTCCTGAGCCGCAGCGGCATCACCCTCGATCAGGGTGTTGTCGATGAGGTTCTCCTCCTTCACCGGAAGTTCGAGCGTGATTTCGTAGTAGTGTCGGGTGGCCCGCTCGGCCAGACTTTCGAAGTCGCGAAACAAGCAAGTCGATGGAGATTTCAGATGAAAAATGCCAGGAAGGTCGAGACGCTCGGCCGCTGCGATGCGATCCGTATCGCAGGGGTGAGTATCGAAAATTCCGGTCTTTCCTTCGGCGGCCGCCTTGTCGATGGCTTCCCGAATTTCCCTGGGAATGCTGCGAGCTTGCACCAGACCCAGCCGAGGGAGATTCCGTGCGAGTTGGCGATGTTCCCACGAGTCTCCGAGCAACTGGTGAGCGCGATTGGAACCCAGTCCCAGGAATTGGAGTTGCCTTGAGGTTGCCGAAAACTTCTCGCTCCCGGCAAATTGAACCTCGTAACTGTCGGCGTCGTACTCCATCTGACGCATCGCAAAACAACTGATCCCGTGACCGACGTGCATCAGCACCCAGAGCACCTTTCGGCTCAGCCAGATGAAGAGTCGGGTGGCCATGAGAAAAATCATCAGCCTCAGGTCGACGGACCGAGACCAACTGGCGAGCCGTTCGTCCCACGCGTCTCGTTCATAGACGACACGGGCAAACCAGGCATTGATGGATCGGATCAGGTAGGTGAGGCGCATGCCGGTTCCCTGACCGAAATGACCGAATTCATGGGCGAGGATGCCACCAAAAGATTGCAGATCCATTCCCGCAGCGAGGGGCAGCCCGATCACGAGTTTGAGATCGTTGGTGAAGAGGCTCCAGAGTCCGCGGCGAAATCCCGCAGCCGCGTTGACATTGCAATCGACTTCGATGGCGCGGGGTCGGTGGGCGCCCACGGCATCGGCGATGCGATTCACGAATGCTTCGAGCGTGGGTTCATCTCCTGGCGAAATCACCAGAGGAGCCGGAGGCTTGGCCCGTCGGGCAAAGAGGGGTTTGATCAGGAAAAAGATCAGGATCACGCCGAGAATGGCGCTGAAGAAGATGATACCATCGTTTTCTCTACCGAAACGCCGTTGTAACTCATGGGGTTCCAGGGTGAACGCCAACCAAGACCAATAGGCAACTCCCGCCGTCAGCGCCAAGTAGATCAAGGGCAGGATGAACATCATCACCGCCACGAGCAGCAGACCAAGTTGGTAGTACCAGGTCACCGCCGCTGGTCGAAGTTTCTCAACTTCAAATGAATTGAGGATCTCTTCCAGGTCCGGCTTGGCTTCGGCGTCATGCATTCTGGTGCGTTCTACCCGAAATCATCACGATGGGACAAGATCAAAACTCCGGGGATTTCTGAAGACGCTCTACCGACTGGGATCACTCGATTTCTATCGAGATCTCGTCCGACCGGAATTGCGATACGCTTCACTAGGTCCGGATGAAGTGAATTTCATGTCGCTGCTGGAGACGATCCTTCAAAGTCCGGCAAAGGAGACTTCCGGGATCAAGATCACCGAAGCTGGTCTCCAAGCATTCACCCAGTAGCGGTCCCGTGTTTGGCTGAGAGAGGTTTTTTTAGTTGAAGTCGCCATCCGGGCAGCGACGCCAGCATCCCTTTCACCAGATGCCCAAGCGCATCGGTCAGGCGAAAACTGCGGCCTTTCAGTTCCACGACCTTCCCGACAGGCAGATTCAGTGGTCCGATCTCCTGAGAAAAAGCCGATTGGTATCTATGGATTTCGAGGAATCCATTCTCCGATTTTTCCGCTTTCTGCTACCAATTCTGGGGGAAGAAGTCGAAAACACGGAGTGGATACCGGCAAGCCGTTGGATCGAGAAATCACCTTGAGGCACCGCCCCAAAGTGGACGGGCGAAGAATGGCGGCCCTATTTCTTTTTCTTCGGAGCCGCGGCCGCGGCGCCTGCCTGTTGTTTGTTGGCGATGTCACGGGCCTTCTTTTTGTTGGAGGCGTCCGTTTTGGACTGCTTCTGGTTCTTGTCTTTCTGCTGTGATTTTGGTGATTTGTCGCCCATGATATTTGTTAGGTTGAGAGGATGAGTTGTCAGGTGGATCGAATGGCTCTGCCAACCGAGGCAGGGACCGGAAAGGGTTTCGGGCCGGACTTTGGCCTTTTTTGGGACGGAGGAACTTTCTGCCGTCGAAGAGAACTGAGAGGAGCGTAGTCGAGAGTCGAGAAATCACCTAGAGGAATCGCAGTGTGGGGAAATATGGTGGAAGAAATCCACCGACCTGTTTTCCGACGTAAGCTGGGGAAGAAGAGAACGACCAAAGATGTCTGGCGATTGTATTCGCCAAGAGCCTGAGCCTCGGACCATCTTCATCGGAACTTTTGACCCAACACCATGACCACTGCCACCACGACGACGACTTTACCCCATCTGCTTTCTTCCTACGACTTACATGGGCTACCTCTCCGCAACCGGGTGGTGATGGCGCCGTTGACCCGTGCCCGAGCGGGAGGGGAGCGGGTGCCGAACGCGTTGATGAGGGAGTACTACGCGCAGCGCGCCTCGGCGGGACTGATCATCGCTGAGGCGACCGTCGTGTCGGAACAGGGCTGCGGATGGGTGGATTCCCCCGGCATCTACAACGATGCTCAGGAGGCTGGATGGAAACCCATCGTCGACGGCCTGCATGTCTTCGGGACGCCGATTTTTCTCCAGCTCTGGCATTGCGGCCGCGCCTCGCACAGCAGCTTTCACGGCGGGGCTCCGGCGGTATCCGCATCGGCGGTCAAGATTAACGGCGATACCCTGCACACGCCGGAGGGAAAACAACCCTACGAAACGCCCCGGGCGCTGGAGACGGAGGAAGTCATGGCGGTGGTGGAGGACTATCGTCGGGCGGCGGAGCGGGCCAAGGCGGCCGGTTTCGATGGAGTCGAAATTCACGCGGCCAATGGGTATCTCATCGATCAGTTTCTCCAGTCGAAGACCAACCAACGAACCGATCAATACGGCGGCAGTGTGGAGAATCGTTTTCGCTTTCTCCGCGAAATCACCGAGGCCGTTCTCACGGTGTGGCCGGCGGATCGGGTGGGCGTCAGGCTGTCGCCCAATGGGAATTTCAACGACATGGGTTCGCCCGATTTTCGAGAGACGTTCACCTACGCGGCCAGTGAACTGAATGCCTACGGTCTCTCCTATCTGCATGTGGTCGATGGGCTGGCCTTCGGATTTCATGAACTGGGCGAGCCGATGACGCTGCCCGAGTTTCGGGCGGTTTTCTCCGGCCCTCTGATGGGGAATTGTGGCTACACTCAGGAGACGGCGGAAGCGGCCATCGCCGGTGGGGATGCCGACCTGATCGCTTTTGGGCGCCCGTTTCTCAGCAATCCTGATCTGGTGGAGCGTTTCACCAATGGGTGGGAGTTAAATCCACCGGCGGACGTGACGGTGTGGTCGGCGCCCGGCCCCGAGGGATACACGGATTTCCCTTTTCATTCGGCCAAGTGACGAGGCTGGTGCGGGCATCGCGGGCACCTGATGCCCAGCCTTGCGCGAGAGGGGTTTCACGGGTAGGGAAAGCGTTTCGCTTTTCCTGCCATTTTCCCCTCATCCTCACGTCCAATGAGCCTACTCGACGAAAAACCGAAACGCCTTTATTTCATGGGTATCTGCGGCACCGCCATGGGGTCGGTGGCGGCGGCGTTTAAGGAAGCGGGTTATGAGGTGACCGGATCGGACTCGCAGGTCTACGAGCCGATGAAGTCTTTCCTCGAAAAGATGGGGATCGAAATCCTCGATGGCTATCGCGAAGAGAACCTGTCGGACGACATCGACTATTTCATCATCGGCAACGCCCAGAGCCGGGGAAATCCGGAAGTGGAAGCGGTGCTGAATCGCAAGCTGCCCTATCTCTCCCTACCGGGCCTGCTGTCGACGCTGGTGCTGCCGGGCATGCACAACTACGTGGTCTCCGGGACTCACGGAAAAACGACGACCTCGTCGCTGCTGACCTGGGTGATGGAAAGCGGGGGACTGAATCCGAATTTCGTCATCGGCGGTCTGCCGGGAAATTTCGAACAGGGCGCGCGCCTCACGGGATCCGATTTCGTGGTATTGGAGGGAGACGAATACGACTCGGCCTTTTTTGACAAGCGCTCGAAGTTCATTCATTACCGACCCGAGGTCGCGATCATCAACAACATCGAGTTCGATCACGCGGACATCTTCGCGGATCTGAATGCGGTGAAAAAGACCTTCGGCCATATGGCGCGACTGGTTCCGGGCAATGGATTGCTCCTGGTGAATGGCGATGACCGCAACTGTCTCGATGTCGCGACTGCCGAGGCGCATTGTCCGGTGAAAAAGGTGGGGTTTGGCGAGCAATGCGACGCGAAAATCTCCGAGGTTCATTATGAGGCTAACGGAACGAAATTCCTGATCGAAGGCGAGGCTTACTTTATCGGTCTGGTCGGTGAGTTCAATCTCCGCAACGCGGCGATGGCGATTTGTGCGGCCCGACAGGCGGGGTTGAGTCCGGAACAGATTCAGAAAGCACTGGCGACATTCGGAGGCGTGAAACGTCGCCAGGAAGTGCGCGGTGAAACGGCGCGGGGGATCACGGTGATCGATGATTTCGGCCATCACCCGACCGCGATTCGCGAGGCTATCACGGGACTGCGTCGGAAATTCGAGGGTCGTCGCTTGTGGGCAATTTTCGAACCGCGATCCAACACGACCCGACGCAATATCTTTCAAAAGGAATTGCCCCAGGCTCTCGGCATGGCGGATGCGGTCTGCGTGTCGGCGGTCCCGAATCCGGAAAAATTTAAGCCCGAGGACCGGCTCGATCCCGAGCAAGTGATGGCCAACATTCGCGCCAAACAGATTCCCGCTTTCTACGAGCCGGACGCCGATGCCATCGTTGAGAGACTGAAGATCGAAGCCAGGGATGGTGACGTGTTGATCGTATTCAGCAACGGCGGCTTCGACGGCATTCACGACAAGTTGCTGGCGGCGTTGTGACGTCCAGTTGAGGGTTTCCGCCTCTCGCTCCCCGCTCCTCAATCCTCGCTCTTGGCCGAATGACTGACGAAGAACGGCGCTACCTCACGACGCATGATGCGCATGATTTTGCGGCTTTGCGGCAGCGATGGGCGGCGCTGATTCAACCCTGTTCACTCACCGAGTTTACCCTGTCTGATAAGGGTGGTTTTCCGGTTCTGGCCTATCGCAGTCGAGCGCTGGAAGAAGCGGGTGATCAATCTGTCCCCGGGGCGCTCTATCTCTGCGCCGGAGTTCATGGCGACGAACCGGCGGGCGTCTGGGGATTGCTGGAATGGGCAGAGGCCAATGTCGCTCTGCTTTGCGAACGGGCGGTGCTCATCCTGCCGTGTTTCAATCCATGGGGCCTGGTCAACAATCGACGCAGCGATGCCGAGGGGCGGGATCTGAATCGGATCTTTCACCAGACGGATCTCCCTCTGATGGCAGCGTGGCGTGAGTTGATGGGATCGACGCAGTTCGAATTGGCGCTCCTGCTCCACGAGGACTACGACGCCAGGGGGACTTATCTCTATGAACTCACGGCCCCGGAATTGAATTTGGGTGAGATCGGATTGACCGCCTGCGAAGCGATTTTGCCACGCGACCAAAGTCTCGAGATCGAAGGTGTGCCCTTCGAGAACGGCATTCTCCGCCGAACGGAAGGCATGGAACAGGTGGTGGAGGAAGAACTCGACGGCGGATATCCCGAAGCGATCTACCTGTTCATTCACCACGCGCGCTCGGCCTTGACGTTTGAAACGCCGAGCGAGTTTTCCCTCTGGCACCGCGTGCGAGCGCAGCGGTGTTTTGTGGAAACGGTGTTAAGTTAGGAGCGAGGAGTTGGGAGAGAGGATCGAGGGGGCTTCAGCAAAAACTGAAACCCGATTCCTGATTCCCGAATCCGACCTGCCGCTTACTCTTCCTCGGAGACGTCGGCTTCAGCCTCAACTTCAACTGGAGCAGCGGATTCCTCGGCGACTGGCGCTTCTTCCTTCTTGGTGGGGGCAGGGGCTGGCTCCGGAGTGGCGGCGGTGCCGAGTTGGAGACTGGCATCGTTGGCGAAAAGTTCGCTGATGGCGTCCCAGCCTTCGGATTTCTGGAGCTGGAAGGTGTAGAGATAGATTTTGAC
>JAGROX010000305.1:0-4676 GCA_020440025.1 Verrucomicrobiia bacterium | reverse complement strand
CCTTCGCCGTCGTGTTCGATGCCGACGCCGTCGAGGAAGGCCACGAGGAGCGGTTTGTGGGCTTTGAGGAGCCAGAGTTGCAGCAAGTGCTCATCGACTCCGTCCGCGCCGCGGAGTTGAGTCGTTTTCTGAAGCCAGGCGTATTGCTGCTCGGGCGACTTCTTCAGCACAAAGACCGGGCGAAGCTTGCGGCCCTGCGCCAGGGTGGCGAGCGCGGTGCGATAGACGTCCTTCTGCTCGGTGCGAAGGAAGTGAAACATCTCGCGAATCAATGCCGGGGATGCGTGCTGAAAAATCTCGTGGGCTTTCATGTGCTTGCTGATAGAAAAGAAGCGTCCAAAGGAACCGGAACCCGTGAAAATGTCCAGCGATTCTCTCTCTTCTCGAAAATTTTGGAAAAAGCCAAAATTTGCTCCCCAAATCGGGTGGTTTGCTTTCTTGGGTCTGATGCTGTCCCTCAACGCCTCGGCGGCGGATCGCCCCAATGTGTTGTTCATCATGACGGATGACCAGGGCTACTGGGACACGGGGGCGACGGGGAATCCACACATCGACACGCCGAGCATGGACCGTCTGGCGGCGGATGGGACTCAGTTTCGGCGCTACTACGCGGCCCCGGTGTGTGCGCCCACCCGGGCGGGCGTGATGACGGGTCGCTACTACCTCCGCACCGGTCTCTACAACACGCGCTTTGGCGGAGACTCGATGGGGAAAGACGAAACGACCGTGGCTCAGTTGCTGAAGCAAGCGGGCTATCGCACCGGGCTTTTCGGGAAATGGCATCTCGGGAAATATCCGGGCTACCAACCGCAGGAGCGCGGGTTCGACGAATTTTTCGGCCACTATCACGGCCACATCGAGCGCTACGAATTTCCCGATCAAGTCTATCACAATGGAAAGCCAGTCGAGGCGCGTGGCTATGTGTCCGACCTTTTCTCGGATGCGGCCATTGATTTCATCGAGGCGACCGCGACCACGGGGGATGATCCGTTTTTTTGCGCCCTGATGTTCAATGCGCCACACTCGCCCTGGCTGCTGGACACTTCGCATACGAATCAACCGGAGGGTGACAAGCTGCTGGCGAAATACCTGGAGCGGGGCCTGCCGCTGCGCGAGGCGCGGATCTACGCGTTGATCGAGCGGGTCGACCAGAACATCGGCCGAGTTCTCGCGAAATTGGATGAGCTGGATCTCGCCAAGGACACGCTCGTCATTTTTACCAGCGACAACGGCGGCGTGAGTAAGTTTTGGAAAGGCGGGATGAACGGCAGCAAATCGAGCACCTACGAAGGTGGCGTGCGCGCGCCGTGTTTTGCGCGGTGGAGCGGAGTCGTCCCAGCGGGCGGAGTTGTCGAGGGCCAGGCATCGCACGTGGATTGGCTGCCGACTTTCTGCGAATTGGCCGGAGTCGAACTGCCGGCCGATCTGAAGCTGGATGGCAAAAGCCTCGTGCCGTTGCTGAAAGCGGGGCAGGGGGCGACGCATCGCGAGTATGTCTATCACACCTGGGATCGCTATTTTCCGAATCCGGACAAACGATGGAGCATCAGCGATCAGCGATGGAAACTACTGGGTCTGTTCGGGGAAAGCGCCACGCCGAGCCCTTCGAGTTGGAAGCTGTTCGATTTGCAGGGTGATCCCGGGGAATCGAAAAACCTCGCCACCAAGCATCCCGAAATCGTGGAGCGTTTGCGGACGGAATTCGTGCGCTGGTTCGATGACGTGACCGACGGCATCACCTACGGGCCGATCAGGATTCCCGTGGGACATCCCGCCGAGGATCCTGTGGAGATCGAGCCGAGTTGGGCGGCCTGGGAGGGGGAAAACATCAACTACACCTTCGACGGCTACGATTGGGACACGATCGATGGCTGGAAGTCGCCCGGCGAAAAAGCCGCCTGGCGCCTCGATGTGATCGAGCCGGCGCGTTATCTCGTAAAACTCAGCTACGGCTGCCGTCCCCTCGATGCGGGCGGGGTGCTGCGATTGAGTTCGGGCAACTCAAAGCTGGACCACACCGTGATCGCGACGACGACTGCCGAGCAGTTTGAGCTTTTCGATGCCGGAGAGATCGAACTAGGCAAAGGCGAAGTCGGTCTCACCGCTGAGGTGGTTTCTGCTCCCGGTCGCGAGTTGATGCGACTCAATGGTATTCATCTGGAGCGCGTGAAATGAAAAGAGGGATACTCAATCTGCTGGTGTTCGCTTTGGTCTGGTGCGGCAACGCCGCCGCCGAACCCGGGCCGCCGCCGAACATCGTCTACCTCATCTCGGATGATCAGACCTATCGGGATTTTGGGTTCATGGGGAACGAAAAGGTTCATACGCCGAACCTCGATGCTCTCGCCGCGCAGTCAGCGTGTTTCGTGAATGGCTATGTGCCGACCAGTGTGTGTCGTCCGTCGTTGGTGACGCTCCTGACCGGGCTGTATCCGCATCAGCATGGCGTGACCTTCAATCACGGCCCGCCCGGAAATTCAGGCTATAACAAGATGACCTCCCGTGAGGAATACGAGCGGGTCCGAAACCGGGAGTTTGCCCTCATTCACAAAACCAAAACCCTGCCCGGAATCCTCGCCCGTGAGCGAGGCTATCGATCTCTCCAGACCGGAAAATTCTGGGAAGGCCACTGGCGCAACGGTGGTTTTACCGAAGGAATGACGATTTTCGAAGCTCCTCCCAAGAGCCAAACCTATGGCGGCGTGCGAAAACTGGCCAGCGGCGAACGGGTCGCCCACGGGAACGGCGACTGGGGCCTGCAGATCGGTCGTGAGACGATGGCACCGATCACGGAGTTCATCGACGATTGCGTCGCCGAGAAAACACCATGGCTGGTGTGGTATGCGCCTTACCTGCCGCATCAGCCGCACGATTCGCCGGAGCGTTTCTTTGAGTTGGCCCGGAGCCGACCGGGAGTGGCAGAGCACGAACTGCCTTACTTTGCGGCCATTGCCCAGTTTGATGAAACCGTGGGCGAACTGGTGCGTTATGTGGAAGGCAAGGGCTTGGCGGAAAATACGGTTTTCGTTCTGGTGGTCGACAACGGCTGGAGCCCGAGTCGGAAGCCGGAGAAAAGTCGACCGGTGGAGTTTTCCCACACTCACGAGAGTAAACGGGCACCTTTTGACGACGGCTTGCGGACGCCCATTTTGATTCGCTGGGACGGGGTGGTGAAGTCCGCGACTCACGAGGAACTCGTGAGCAGTATCGACTTGGTGCCGACGTTTCTGAGTGCCGCTGGAGCGGCTGCGGAGAAACTGCCTGGGATCGATCTGCTGCCGATCGCGAAAGGAGAAACCCGAGGGAATCCGGATCGAACCCTCTTTGGCGAAATCTATCCCGGCGATGCCACCAGCCTCGACAATCCCGCCGTCGACATTGCCTATCGCTGGGCGAGACGTGGTGACTACAAGTTGATCGTCCCTCATCTGCATGGCAAAGCGACCGAGCCGTGGCAGGGCTATCTGCCGAACGGTGACTCAACCCTGTACGATGTGGTATCTGACCCTGTTGAGTCGAAAAACATCATCGCCGAGCATCCCGACATCGCTGCCGATCTGCGGAAGCGGTTGGATGCGTGGTGGAGTCCGGTGGGCGGTTGACCGGGAAGCGAATCGCAACGATTGACTGCGAGTCTCCCTCCGACGCTTCCCTTTTTGTGAACAAACTTTCGCCGCTCCGCCAATCTCGGATCTGGACGCCGGACTTTCCGGTGTCTCCGCAGCGCTGGCCGTTTTTTTACGGCTGGATGATCGTGGCGGTGGCGACGGTGGGAATCGTATTTTCGATTCCGGGCCAAACGATGGGATTCAGTGTCTTCACCGACATCCTCATTGAGAAACTCGGACTCACCCGGGTGCAACTCAGCACGGCCTATTGTGTCGGTACGGTCTTGAGTGGCCTGTCACTGCCGGCGCTGGGGCGGGTGTTTGACCGCTTTGGGGCGCGGAAACTGATGGTTGGCTCGGCGGTCGCGACAGGTTTGGTGCTGTTTTATCTGAGCCTGACCCACCGCTTGCTGGCGTGGTTGGATGGTCTTTTCGACTTCGTCTCCCGAACGGCGATCGCCTTTGGGCTGATGGCGCTCGGCTTTTACCTGATCCGGGTGTCGGCTCAGGGAGTGCTGACGATGACCTGTCGAAATGCGATTGGGAAATGGTTTGATTACCATCGGGGAACGGCCTTGGCGGTGAGTGGCACGGTGACGGCGTTTACCTTTTCGGTGGCCCCGAAGGGACTGAACTTCCTGATCGAACGTTTCGAATGGTGGGGTGCCTGGGTGTTTCTCGGGGTGCTGAGCATCTGCTTCATGGCGGTGATCGGCTGGGTGTTTCTGCGGGACAATCCCGAGGAATGCGGGCTGGAGATGGACGGGCCCCGAGGCACGGGAATTCGCCGCGAGGCGCACGCGGATTCGATTGCGCATCGTGACTACGAGCGGCACGAGGCGCTGCGGACTTGGGCGTTCTGGGTGTTCAATCTGTCGTTCGCTTTTTTCGCGATGTTTTCGACGGCCTTCACCTTTCACGTGGTCTCGCTGGGCGAGGAATTCGGCCGGGCGCGGGAGGACATCATCAACTACTTCATTCCCATGGCGCTGCTGAGCGTGGTGACGAACCTGTTTTGCGGTTGGTTCAGCTCTCGGACGCGCTTGAAGTATCTGCTGATGCTGATGA
>JAGROX010000304.1 GCA_020440025.1 Verrucomicrobiia bacterium | reverse complement strand
TGCCCCTCCCGGGAAAATAGGTTGGCTCGGACATGACCGCCGTGGCAGGCCAGTCCTCATCTACGGACTGCTTGGTTGGCTCAAACACGCCGAAATGCCCATCGCGAAACTGCAGAGACGTGCGCATCTGGGTGGGCGAACTGTTCAGATCGGGCACCTGATTCAACCGCTGAAAGGCAAATCCCGCGACCACCACCAGATAGAGAATCACTCCGATGAAGAGAAACCAACCGCCACGCTTGCTCATGGTCCGTGGTTATCCCAAATCCCGACCCAAAACAAAAGCGCAAAGTCTCAAAGAGACTTTTCAGATCTCCGAAAGCACGGCATGGTGTCATTTCCCCATGACGACTCCTGAAATCCTCACCGAGCTGGAATCGCTCGGCACCGAACAGAATCGAAAAATCTACGGTCGGCACGGAGTCACCGGCGATATGTTCGGCGTCAGCTATGCCCATCTCGACAAATTGGCGAAATCGTTGCGAAAGAGTGCCTCGGCCGAGTTGGTCTGCGACCTCTGGGCGAGCGGCAACCACGACGCCCGCATTCTCGCCAGCAAGTTGTTCCAGGCAGATTGGCTGTCAGTGAAATGTGTCGATGGCTGGGTAGCCGATGTGAAAAGCGGCGTGCTTTCCGGTGCCCTCGCCAATGCCATTGGAAAATCCGGATGGCCTGGTGCTGTCAAGACCGCCGACCGCTGGCTGAAAGCGAAGCCCGCAAAACGCCCTTGGGTGGCCTTCTCCGGTTGGTATCTGGTCAGCGCTCTGGCGGCGTTCGATGAGACCGCTCCCGACGACTGGTTCGAGCCCCTACTGAATCGAGTGCGCGACGAACTGCCATCGGCATCGAATGAGATGAAACAGGCCATGAACGATGCCCTCATCGCCATCGGCTGCCGAACCCCTGCTCTGCGGGAAAAGGCTGAAGCCGTGGCTCGGAAAATCGGCAAGGTTGAGGTGGATCATGGCGAGACGTCCTGCAAAACGCCTCAAGCCATCCCCTATCTGGAAAAAGTCTGGGCTCACAAAGCGGCCAAGGCCTCCAAAACGGCACCATCACGCCCCTGACCGCAACGGAGTTTTCCATTGCCTCGCCAACGCTCCCATGTATTCTGAACGCCCGGTTTTCTGAACCTTTTTCACTGAATTTCATCATCCCCGAATCCCAAAAAAGAAATGCCCAACAAACCCAAACTTCACAACGCCATGTGGCCCGGCCTGGTAGGCAAGGGCACAGACGAAGGTCAGGAGCCGCCGATCAGCTTGGAGCGCATGCTCGAACTGACCGCTGCCGCTGAGGTCAACGGACAGAAATTCGACGGCATCGACTACTTTCTTTTCCTGCCGCACACCGATCCGCAGGCCAGTGACGACGAGATTCGTCGCATCGCCGACCAGATCGCCGGACACGGTTTCAAAGTGGGTTCCCTCGTGGCACCGGTTTGGCCGGGCACGGTGGGCGATTCGGCCATGGGCGATGACGCGTCTCAGGAAAAATTCCTCGACGCCGTAAAAATGGCCTGCCGCATCGCGGGGATCTTCAATGATCACGGCGTCCGTGACTATGGTGTCATCCGCATTGACTCGGCCGAGTTCGGCGTGGCGAAATGGGGCGAAAATCCCACCGCCAACACCGCCCGTATCGCCGACACCTTCCGCAAGGCGGGCGAAATCGCCAAAGACCACGGCGAGCGACTCGCCGCCGAAGGCGAAATCTGCTGGGCCGGGATGCACAGCTGGAAAGACATGCTCGACCTCCTCGAGGCCGTTGGCATGCCGGAGACGGTTGGATTCCAGGCGGACATGGCTCACACCTATCTCTATCTGATGGGCTACAACGCGCCCCAGCACGCGCTGCTCCATGAAGGCTACACTCAGGACGAGTTCTACGCCGCCTACGAGAAGATGGTCGACAAGCTGCGCCCCTGGACGATCGATTTCCACATCGCCCAGAATGACGGCACCGTTCACGGGGCTGGCAGCCACGACAAGACCGGCAAGCATTGCCCCGCCGACGATCCCAACGGGAAACTCGACATTGTGAAATGCGCCGGTTACTGGCTCAAAGACGCGCCCGCCCGTGGCATCAAGCACATCTGCTGGGATGGTTGCATGTTCCCCAACGAAATGCTGGAAACCCAGTCGACGTGGAACACCATCCTCGACACCATGATCCAGGTGCGCGACGCCCACGGCTGGGATTGATTTCGATCTTTCCTGATCGATCGCCGATTTACGAAAAAGGCCGTCCCGAATTTGGGGCGGCCTTTTTTGGTGCTTAGCTGTTAGCTTGGTTTGCTGACCTGATTGACCCGATCAGAAAGCATCCAACCGAAGTGATCAACAGCAATGCACTGCCGAAGGTCCATACTAGGACTGCATCGGAACTCCAAACCGCACCTTCAATAGGATCGAAGTAACGCCCCTCCTCGTCGTAAGGGAGCAATGAGCATTTCCATCCCATCACCGCGAGAGTGATTCCCAGAATTCCGAAAAATCCTCCAGCAAATCGAAAGAACCACATCAGCGAAAATCAGCGTCGATCAGTGGTTTCCCTTCTGACTCAAGGCCGGACGCCCTGCAGCTCTTTCTCCGGCTCGATACTCATGATGCGATCGTGGATCTTGAGGATCTCTTTCGACTTGTCGAAGAACTCCTGCACGTCCGCCGCCTTGGCATCGTTGGAATCGGCAATGGCGTCCAATTGATCCAAAAACTTGTCCGAGTCGAGTGACAGCGCCTTCATCTGGGCCTGGGCATTGGCATAGGCGGTCTGGACTTTGGAACGGGCGCGTTCAAAGGCCTCGCGTTGGCCTTGATCCTTGAAAAACTCTTCCTGATCGCGCTTATAGTCTTTGCTGAACACCCGCTTCAGCAAACCATAGCGCTCGCGCGGTGGCACCATCTGCGGGGCCGAAAGCTGCTCGG
>JAGROX010000303.1 GCA_020440025.1 Verrucomicrobiia bacterium | reverse complement strand
GAATGCGCCATCGTCCCTGTCATCCGGCGACTGATCCGCAAGGGCCTACCCGTCTCCTGCGCCATCACCTACATGCTGTCGGCTCCGATCATCAACCCCATCGTGGTGATCAGTACCTACAACGCCTTCAACAGTGAGCAGGGGAAATTTCTCATTCGCCAAGTCAAGGATGCCGAGCCCGACGGGCCGCTCTTCGTCACCATGAGCCGACTCATCATCGCGTTCATCGTCACCGTGGGCATGGGCATGCTGGTCCTGAAAATGCGGCGCGACACCATCTTGCGGCCGGAGATCCTCGCCGGATCGGGTTCCGGAGGCCATGCCGAAGCCGACGATCACGCCCATTCGCACGGTCACGAGGATCACGACCACGGCAAGACGGCTGACGCCTCGCCGCCCCATTCGCAGCGGCTCGTCCACGCCATGCGCACCGCGATGCGCGATTTCATCGATACCGGAATGTATTTCAGCATTGGGGTGGCGATCACAGCGCTCTTCAAAGCCTACGTGACCGACGACCTCGTCGTCCTTTTCAATCAGAGTGAGTACATCGGGGTGAACCTCATGATGATCCTGGCCTTCGTGCTTTCGCTCTGCAGCACTTCGGACGCCTTCATCGCCGCGAACTTCCCGGTGCCGCTTTCCGCCAAGCTCGCCTTCCTTGTCTTCGGACCGATGATGGATGTGAAGCTGGTTTTCATGTATCTTTCCGTATTCAAACGCCGCTTCGTGACGGGAATGGCCGTTGGCTTGTTCTTCGTCATCGGAGCCCTGTGTTACTTCTGGATGCATGTCGCCTGACCGCAAAAACGACGAGAGCACAACCCGACGCATTTTTCTCATCTCCCTGATCTTCGATGAAAGCCCGACAGTTTTTCCAACTTCTCGCAATCCTGGTGCTGATGCTCTGGGGTGGCGTCTTCATCTTTTTCTACACCACGGGAAAGATCGAGAGCTACGTCGATGTCAGTTTCCGCACTTGGGCACTGGTTTCCGGACTCGGTCTCTGCGTGTTGGGATTGTTCAACCTCGCCACCTTCCGCGATCCGGATGTCTGCACCCATGATCATGGTCACGACGAGGGAGGACATTCACATGACCACGATCACAATCACGACCATGGCTGCTGCGGTCACGACCACTCGCATGATCACCATGACCACGAACATTCGCATGATCATGATCATGATCATGAACATGAACATGAACATGAACACGGCCATGATCACGAGCAACCGCCATCGGCCGTTCTGACCGCTGTCCTCATCCTTACGGTGCCGCTACTCATGGCCGCCCACTACTCCCAGGACAGCTTCAGCAGCGAATACATCCAGAAGTGGGGCAAGATCACCCGCCAGATGGAGCAAATGAAAATCGCTGAACGACGAGCAGCGAAAGCGAAGGATCAGGAGAGCGCCTCTGTCTCACCAGCATCTTTAACCACCCCGGTTGATTCGATCTCGCCTGACGTCGCCGGAACCACCGAATCGACGCCCAATCCGGACGCGCCGCCCACGACCGAAGCCTCTCCCGCCACGACGGCCGCCGCCGACACGCCTCCCGCCGATAAAACGGCTGGTGACGGGGCCGAGTGGGGATCTTTTACGATGGCCGATCTGGAGCGCATGGTGCCCAAGAACAGTGAGGGGAAATTCCTCCTCGACGTACCCCAGATTTTTTACACCGCCGGTGATGATGAATTGATGAAGGTCATGGAAGGCATCCATGTGGAATCTGTGGCCCAGGTGATGGAGGAGACCCTCAACAACCCCAACGGAACTCGCTTGAAGTTGTTTCGTCTCTTTGTCGAATGCTGCGCCGCCGACGCGCGACCCCTTTCCATCCCCATCGACTTTGGCAAAGCCCCTCCTCCATTCGAGGAACTGGGTTGGGTCAAAGTGATCGGCAAGATCCACTACGCCGAAGAGGACGGGAACATCGTTCCCCTCATTCAAGTCGAGTCCATGGAGCCCACCGCGGAGCCCATGGACATGATGATGTATTGAGGCTGCGAGGCGGCGGATTCAGCTCAATGCAGGAAGTGCCGGCTCTTGGTGAAGATCATCGCGGCACCGCGTTCATTGGCGGCTTGGATGACTTCTTCGTCGCGAATGGAACCACCCGGCTGAATCACCGCAGTGGCACCAGCTTCGAGGGCTGAGATCAATCCGTCCGGGAATGGAAACATGGCATCGCTGGCGACCACGGAACCGTGCAGATCCAGACCGGCCTGCTCGGCTTTCCAAACGGCGAGACGACAGGAATCGACACGAGACATCTGTCCGGCACCGATACCAAGTGTCCGATCGCTCTTACCAAAGACGATGGCGTTGGAGCGGACATGTTTCACGACGCGCCAGGCAAAACGCATGGCTTCGATCTCTTCAGCTGTCGGCGGACGCTCGGTGACGACCCGCTCCTCCATGTGATCCAAACCGAGGGCGACCGGATCGGAATCCATCACCATCAATCCACCCGGAGCGGAGCGGATCACCGGATCGGTGAGGATGTTCTTGAAGCCCTCATCCATCTTCATGAGGCGAAGATTTTTCTTTTTCGCCAGAAGCGCACGAGCCTCGGTTTCGAAGTCAGGCGCGATGATGACATCGGTAAAAATCTCGGAAATCACCCGGGCGACGCTCAGAGTCAGCGGACGATTGCAGATGATCACGCCGCCAAACGGCGCCTGGCGATCGGTCTCGAAGGCCTTTTCCCACGCGGCCCGAAGATCGTCGGCATCGGCACCCACACCACAGGGATTGGTGTGCTTGAGAATGGCGACGGCGGGTCGGCGGAACTCGTGGATCAACTCCGCGGCGGCTGCGATATCGAGCACGTTGGTATAGCTCAACTCTTTACCCTGAAGTTTTTTGAAATAGTCGCTGAAATTACCGTAGAGCGACGCCTTCTGGTGGGGATTGTCGCCGTAGCGCAGTTCTTGATCGAGCGGCAGACAAACAGAGAACGAGGCTTCCGTCTCCTGACAATCGTTGAGGTGAGCCGCGATGGCGTGGTCGTAGGCCGCCGTCCGCTGAAACACTTTAATGGCGAGACGCTCACGCGTTTTCAGCGTGGTGTTGCCATGATGCTCGCCGAGTTCCTCAAGAATCGTCGGGTAGTCGGAAGGGTCGACCACCACGGTCACTGAATCGTAATTTTTCGACGCCGAACGCAACATGGACGGGCCGCCGATGTCGATCTGCTCGATCGCTTCTTCGCGACTGACCCCTTCCTTGGCGATCGTCTCCTCAAACGGATAGAGGTTCACCACCACCAGATCGATGGGCAGAATCTCGTTTTCCTCAGCCTGTTTCACATGATCATCCTTGTCCCGTCGAAAGAGGAGGCCTCCGTGAACCTTGGGATGCAGCGTTTTGACCCGTCCCTCGAAAAGTTCGGGGAATCCGGTGAAATCGGAAATGTCGGTCACGGGAATCTCCAACGACCGGATGAACTTGGAAGTCCCTCCGGTGGAGAGAATGGCGATGCCGCGCTCGTGGAGGCCACGGACGAGGAATTCGAGACCGGTTTTGTCGGAAACCGAGATGAGGGCGCGTTGAATGCTCATGATGACGATGCTGACGCAGTGCGTGAAAAAATGCGGGGGCGAATCGAAGAACCTACATTTCGCCCACCAAACGAAGGACGCCCAGCATTATCACGCCTGAGAACTGGCGCAAGGGCAAAAGTCCGTCTCGAAAGCTCCCGAAACCCTGCCAAAATAAACCCCAATCCAAAACGGTTGACATCATCGCGATCGGTCCTAGATTTCCCGCCCTTCACGCAATCGGGTGCGATGAAACCGGCGTTCTCCCAGGCTCCCTCGGCTGGAAAACACCAACGCGGAACTACCCGATGCGAGAACCCTTTTTTGCAAAGATGAAAACTTTCTCAGCCAAAGCCGAAGAAATCCAACGTAAATGGTGGGTGATCGATGCCAAGGATCAGATCCTTGGTGATGTCGCCGTCGCTGCTGCCCGCCTGCTTCGCGGCAAGAACAAGGCCCTTTTCACGCCTCACGTGGATTGCGGTGATCATGTCGTGATCATCAATGCGGACAAGGTTCGCCTTTCCGGCAAGAAAGAGGACCAAAAGATTTACACCACGTTCTCCGGATACGTCGGCGGTCTCAAGCGGGAAACTCCCCGTAAGCTGCGCGAGCGCCGCCCGGAACTGATCGTGGAGCGCGCCGTCACTGGCATGATTCCTCACAATCGCCTCGGCAGTCAGATCGTAAAGAAGCTGAAAGTCTACGCTGGCGAAAACCACCCTCACGAGGCGCAGCAGCCGGTGGCCTACAGCCTCTGATCGCTTTCCCTTTTCTCGTATTCGACTTTTCCAAGATTGATCCATGGCCACTGAAACTGAATCCATCATCGCCACCGGACGACGCAAGACCGCTGTCGCCCGTGTCGCCCTGCTCCCCGGCTCCGGCCAGATCACGGTGAACGGCCGCTCGTTCGAAGATTACTTTCCGACGCTCGCTCTCCAGAACCTGGTGCTCTATCCCTTCCTTGCGGTTCAGGCGATGAATCAGTGGGATGTCCGCGTCAACGCCTCCGGCGGTGGAATCAATGGCCAAGTGGACGCCGTTCGTCTCGGCATTTCCCGCGCCCTGCTCAAGATCAATCCCGAACTTCGTGAGAAACTCCGCGAGGAGAATCTGCTCACCCGCGACAGCCGCGCCAAGGAACGCAAGAAAGCCGGTCAACCCGGTGCCCGCAAGCGCTTCCAGTTCTCCAAGCGCTGATCGATCGCTCGGAACCAACTGTTTTTCCCCCAGAAAAACCTGCGAGAAGGCTGCCGATTTCGGCAGCCTTTTTCTTTGGAGTTGAAGTCGATTGCTCATCAAAAAAAAATCGTTATTTCAAGAGCGTAATCCTTGAATGGCAGGAAGCCGGGACCGGTGTAGACTGGTGATCTATGGCTACCGGTCCTTTACTTGCGGTTTTCCCCAAACTTTACATGCAGCAACTGTGCCGGGACGGCTCTGTCTCCATGGCTCAGTGGGTCGACGAGGCCTCTGCTCTTCCCATCGATGGTTTGGAATGGTACGCGGGATTCCTGGAAATGGAAGATGAGGACAACTGGTCCCCCATCCGTGAACGGGTGGAAGATCTCAACCTGCGGATTCCCATGCTGTGTTGTTCTCCGGATTTCACCCATTCGGACCCTGATTTTCGAGCCGCCCAAGTTCAAAAACAAAAAGCTTGGATCCGAATGATAGCCAAACTCGGCGGGCAATACTGTCGCGTGCTGAGCGGACAAAACCGTCCCCACCTCGGTCGTGAAGAGGGAATTCGCTACACGGTGGAATGCATCAAGGCCTGTCTCCCCTACGCGGCGGAGAAAGGTGTCACCCTGATCATCGAAAACCACTACAAGGACGATTTCTGGAATCACCCGGAGTTCGCCCAACCGATGGCCATTTTCTCTGAAATCGTGGATCGGATCGATCATCCCAATTTCGGGGTGAATTACGACCCTTCGAACACCTATCTGGCGGGCGAAGATCCCATCGAACTCCTCCGCCGCGTGGCCGACCGGGTCGTGACCATGCACGCCAGTGATCGCTATCTCGCCGAGGGAACTCTCGAGGATTTACGCCGCGACGAGACCGGCGCCGAGGGCTACGCCAAGCGCCTGCGCCATGGTGAAATCGGCAAGGGATTGAACGACTACGATGCGATTTTTTCGATTTTGAAAGACGCTGGCTTTGGATCAGGTGCTCGCCCTTTTGAAAACTGGATTAGCATCGAAGACGGCGTTGACGGGATGGATCAACTCGCCCGCAGCGTCGATTTCGTTCGCGGGAAAATGGCCCAGTATTGGCCCGAGAATCAGTAGGCCGGAGTCTCGATCGGTTTCGGCTCTTGCGACCTCTGGTGTCGGAATTAGATTGTGAGCCTGATGAATACCCGCTCCACCCGTTCCCTCACGGCGATTGCTCTCTGCGCGATCGCTTTTTCTTTTAGCTCCTGCATCGAGAATTCGACGGTAGTCCGCGTCAAAAAGGATGGGAGTGGCGAAATTTTCTCCCGTTACTATTTCTCTCCCCAGATGACCGGGATGCTGGGGATGTTGAACGGACTTAGTGCCGGTCTCCCCGGAGCAGAAGGGGCGGCTCCCTCGCCAGCACCGAGTGTCGATGATCTCCTGAAACCTACCCGAGAATCTCTGGAGGCGGACGCCACCAGCTATGGAAAGGGCGTCCGCTATCAGAGCCACGAGATCGGAAAGAATGCCAATCAGTGGGATGGCTACCTGGTGGTCTACCAATTTGACAACATCAACGATCTGAAAATCGACCCGACCAAGCCTCCGGGTCCCTTTGACGATCTTGCCAAGATGAATCCTCAGGCTGCCGCAGCGATCGAAGCCCAAGCCGCCGAGGGCGCTGAAATCGAATCTCCGGTGAAATTCACCATGGCCGACGGCGTGCTCACCATCGACACCGGCGTGTCGCCAGAGACCTTGAACGAAATCAGCGAAGCCGGTGGCAGCCTCGGCGGAAGTGGACTTCCCGGAGGTGGTGCCATCAGCGCTCCCGGAGGTGGTGAGATCGATCCCGCCGCCGCCATGCAGATGGCTGCCGGAATGTTCCAGGGCATGCGCATCGCCTACTTCATTCGGATCGAGGGTGAGATCGCAGAGACCAACGCCCAACATGTCGACGGCAGCCTGATCACCATGAGTGACATTCAGCCCGCGATCATGATGGCGGACCCGGCCTTGATGGCATTCACCAAAGAGGCGGAAGCGCTTCAGGGACAGGAAATCGATCAGGCGAAAGCGGATGCGATGATGGAAAAAGTGAAAACGATCGAGGGAATCAAACTCGAAACCCAGCCGCAGATCACGGTGCGTTTCAAATAGCCCCTTCCTGATCACTCTTTGGTTTTCGGCATCTGCCAATTCACATCGAAGAACCCATTGGCCGCCACCCGCCCCGGAGTGAGGGCACTTGGCTGCTGATCCAGGCCAAAGATGGCCCAATCGCCCAACTTGGGATTCTGGAGCGAATTGGTGCTGTCGTGTCCCTCACGAAAGGTGAGACCACTGTTGATCACGACGTAGCGATCCGGATTCAGAGGATTGGGGAAGACGAAGGCGGGAACATGCGTTGCGGCTGGCCAGGACTGATCCCCGAGACGAATTTCGCCATCGATCCACTTCACCGGCAGCTGGTCAGCCATTTCAGCAATGAGAGGATTCGTCGCAGGATCCCCCCAAAGAATCAGATTCTTCTCCGACACATCTACCGAGTTCAGTTCATCCGCGTCTTCCATCGGGAGATCGCCTCGCATCAATTCACGCCAACGATTCTGGAAATGATTCAGTTCAAAATCCGTCCATCTCTGAACCTCGGTATCAGCGGAGGGAGAAGTCGGACCCACCACGACAAAAGCTTCGAGAAAGGCATCATCGATCGGTCCCTGAAGACCAGCAAGCTTGCGCGGAGAATCCGGAGCACCCCAAGTCCAAGCCCCGTCCTTTTTCTGCAGTTGGACGGAATCGACCGCGAAGCCGGGCTGTTCCACGGTCAGGGAAGTCCCATCGACGACCAACTTCACGCCTGAGAGATCACCACCTTTCTTCGGCGCGTCGACCCGCAAGATGGCGACGTTTTTGGTGGTCAAGGTGATGCTCTTGGCCGCCTCATCCCGGGTCGCCTCGATCCGGGTGTCTTCCCAGATTTTTTCCTGCCCCACTACCTGAACCCAATGCATGCGACCATAGCGCGGAGTCGCGGTTTGCAGGTGAATTGTCGTCGGCGAAGTGTCGCGCCCCTTGGCCCAGCATTCCTTCAACCAAGCCCAAATCTCTTTGACGGAATCATCGTGATACTTGTGCTCCATTCCAGGACCTATGATGTGACGCAGCTCCCGACCTTCGGCGGCAAAGGCTTCCGCCATCAGATCGGCTGACTGTTTCTGTTTGTCATTTTCGCCCGAGTAAGACAGCACCGGAACATTGAAAAGATTCCGCACATAGTTGGGCACGTCGTAGACTTTCCACAGCGTTTGCTCCACCTCAGAAGGATAGGTTTCCGGCGTCAATTTGTTGTAGCGGGCGGTTTCCGCAAACCCGGCTCCGGTGTGAACGGCACAGAACTGATCAGTATAGTGGGCACCGATGTGCCAGGCGCCGGCACCTCCCATGGAGAATCCCGCGAGCGCGACGCGATCAGGATCTATCGCATATTGACTCTTCACGTGGTCGATGACCTCAAAGACATCAATCTCCCCCGCGTGCTTCCAGCCCACGCAATGACGACCAAAAGGATGCACGATAATGGCATCCTGTTGATCCGGCACCTTGCCGCCCAGTGCCTGGGATTTCCCCAGGCAACGCTTCATGAAATGCAGATCGGTGGTCTTGTCACCCCGGCCATGTAGCCAGACCAACAACGGCACCGGCTTGGAGAGATCCAGCGTCTCCGGAATTTCCAGCCCGTAGGGTTGAATCGATCCGTCGATGCGGGAGCGATAAGCTCTCACCAACAATCCTCGTTGGCTCGTCCAAGGAGTGCTTCCTTCCTCCAACTGCTTCAGGCGAGCCTCGCCGAGGTCGAGCATTTCGGCCAACAACGGCAGCTCTTTCTCGCTGTAGATTTCTCCGTGGAGCAGTGCCAATCGAACGGCTTTGCCAAACACGGCCACGTCCGGTTCCAGCGGATGGTTTCCCGCGCCCCACGCGTCATCGAGAAATTTCTCCAGACGCGCCTCAAGTTGAGTCCGCAGAACCGCAGGAATCTCAATCCCAGGAGGCGGCAGCTTGCGATCAATCACCGGGTCGGGAGGCGATTCCTGACCGAGCCCCAGCCCGGTCGCCAATCCTGTAAGAGCAGCGAGAAGGCGCAGAGTTTTCATCATGTTCAGTCGTGGAATGGTGTGGAGCGATGCTCAGATCATTTCTTCTTCCGTGATGGGATCCACCCAGCCGACCACTCTGCCGCTCTGCAGCAGACATTTGGCCTCGCCGGGAAACACGCCGAAGATGGTTCTAGCCTCGTATTTTACCGTCACCGTGTCGAAGGTCCCCTTCCAAACATCGCCGTTGATTTTCTCCGAGCCATTCCACCGAAAACCGACCGCTTCTTCGAGGTTGAACGCTTTGATCATCCCACTGGCGAGGCTGGCTTTCACCGGAGCAAATCGGGGATCTCCCGATTCATCGAAAGTTCCCCCACCACTGCCACCAGTCAGCGCCGCCAAGGTCTCGGGCTTGGCCAGGAGCGCCTGTTTGGCTTTTTCCCGCTGCTGACGAATCCGATTCGTCATGTTGAGCACGAAGTCATTGTAACGCTTCTCGATCTGTTTCTTGAGATCGGTCTTGTCCACGGCGATCTCGCTCTGCATGGAGTTGTTGGCCATGCTGGCAACAATCAGGGTCGAACCCTGAAGTCGAATAGGCTTCACCAGGGTGCCGGGGGCAGCGACGCTGGCACCGATGACCTTGCCGCTGGAATCACGCAGACTGAAAGGGACGCGGTCCTGAATTTCGACCTGATCGGGAAACGCCCGTTGAGGGATGTTGCTCCAGTTTCCCACGATTTGAGAAAGAGGAATAATCTGAGGCATGGGGTAACGCTCACCCACAATGCGATCGATCTCCGATTGAGGAGCCGGTGTGGGAGCCGCTGGCGGCGGAGTCGGGGCATTGGCCACGGGAGCCGGAGCCGTCGGCTTAACAACGGGAGTCGCTGGTTGATCAGGAACCGTTTCGGGAGCAGGGCGATCGCTGGCAGGCGGTGCCTGACCGGCCACCTTCTCAACCACGGGAGCGACATAGGGTTTCAAATACGGATCGTAAAACCACCAGGCCGCCACTCCGCCACCGACCAACATCAGGAATACCAAAAACTTTTTCATCGTGCCTTCATCGATACCCGTTTCGCCAGAGCCTTGCAAGCTCGCTGGTGAGCGCAAAGGGGTCTCGCCGCAACTCTCAATGTTTCATCAGTCTCAAGTAATCGAGACCAAACATGTGACGATGAACCGCAGCGGGGTTCGACCCGATGACTTTCACATTCAAGGTGTGAGGGCCAGCGGCCAACTCATGATCGCCCCAGTTCAGTTCGCCGGTGCTGACCACATTGTCCTGATTGAACAGGTCCACCTTCTCCGCCAACACGGTCTTCCCATCCAGGGTCACACTGAAAATCCCATAGTCGGGAGCTTTGGTCAGGGCAGCGGCGAACGAGTAGGTCCCTGCCTCAGGCGCGGAAAACTCGATCACCAATTCGTCCCCGGGTTTCGCTTCCGTCCACCAAAGATGACCGCCACCACTCCAACTGCTTCCCTTGAAATTCCCCATCCTCTGGGGGCGCGGGTTCCCTTTGTCGCTGACGATTTTCAGCTCCTCTCCTTCGAAAAGCCTTTCTCCCGGAATTGCCATTCGCACCTGAATCGGGCTCTGAAGGTAGGCAATCAGATCGCGCACCTGATCATCCGCAAGGGGGGCAAGAATTCCCTCGGGCATCATCGACACCGGAACCGGCTCGCGTTTGGCGATGTCGGTCTTGGCAAGCAATTGCTCATCCGCTCCCACCATGGCCACCCGCACGGCGTTGTCGTTCTCGCTTCGCACCATCCCGGATACCACTCGGCCATCCTTCATGGTGAAAATCACCAGCCGATAGTCATCCCCCACCACGGAACTCGGGTCGAGAATGTTTTCCAAGAGGAACTCAAGATTCTGTCGATTCCCTCCCGTGATATCCGGCCCGATGGCATTGCCTTCGCCAAAGAGCGTGTGGCAGGCGAAGCAGGTTTGTGTAAAAAGCGCGCGACCGTTTCCCAGGTCTGCCTTGGCCAAAAACTCCGGCGTCAATAGCGTCCGGTATCGGGCCAATTCCGCCTTCTTCGCTTCCGAACTTTCCGTCACCTTGCCCCAGTTTTTCTCCAGTGCGGCATTGAGTGACTCCTCGTCCAGCGACCGAATCTGCCGGGCAGTGAAAGCAGAAATGGCACTCCGTGGCAAACGACCGTCTCCGAGAGCATCGAGCAAGGCTCTCGCGTAACCGACATTCGAAGCCAACACATTGATCGCGTCGGTTCTCTCAGCCGCGTTCAGTTTATCCAGCGTGCTCAAGAGGATTCCCGCCGTTTTCGGCTCTGTGAAATTGGCGAGAGCTCGAATCGCCTTGGCCCGAATCGGTGATGCCTCCGCCTGCACAAGTTGCAGGAGAATCGGAACCGATTCGGCATCCTTGGCGGAGATGAGAGAACTCAGGGCGTTATCCCGAGCGGCAGGATCCGCCTTGGGATCGGCGAGAATTTTGCGAAAACGGGGAAGCATTCGTTGGTCACCAAATTTGGTGGCGAGGAGTTCCAGGGTCCGCTGGACCTCAGGCCCGCCGTCACTGAGAGATTCGAAAGCAAGATCCCAAGTCTTTGGCATCGGGGCCGAGGCTCGGTCGCCCAACACCGTAGCGATTTCGGTCAGGATCTCTGTCTGCGCCTCGGCCTTCCCTTTCAAGGCCGATACCCGCGTAAACAAAGAATCGCGGCCCGTCTCTTCATGGGCGAGTCGGCGATAGATGAACTGCCGCACCAGCGGAATTTTAGAACTGGTCGCGAGTTCGAGCGCTCGGGCGGGATCCTCCATCACCAGCGGCTCCATGCCATACCAGATCAAGAGAGGGAGATTGTGATCAATTACATCTTCGGCATGACTCAGAAGCCCCATCGCAATCTCCCAGCGTTCCCCGGAGCTCGTCCGCTGAAGCAGGGACGCCAACTCTCGGCGAACCACGGGCGATGTCTCCGACCGAGCCATCTCGATGAATTTCTCAGCGGCAGCGTCAATAACACCATCTTCCGCCAACAATCTCACGGCCCAACCACGAACCCGGGCGTCTTCATTTCCCAACTGCGTCACCAAAGCCGCCTTGTCCATCGCCCCACAAGAGAACAGGGTCCATAGAGCGCCGAGTTTCCGATCCGTCCCTTCGGCGTTCTGAAGCACGTCGACCAGAGACGCCTTCGCCCCCTCGCTCAATTCACCCAACGCAGAGCGCTCCTGCAACAGACGCCTTGCGGTGTGAACCCACCAGTCGTTGGCGTGGTCATGCAATTTCACCAATTCTTCATCGGATAGCGCAGCCAGATTCACGGTCTTTGGCTTCGGCGTTCCGTAGTCGACCTTGTAGAGGCGACCGTTGCTGCGATCCCAGATCTCCTCGTCGCGCCGATGACAGTTCTGCTGGTCATACCAGTCGATCACGAACAATCCGCCATCGGGCCCATACTGAATGTCGATCGGCATGCTCCACCGATCATTCGTATACAGAAAATCGGGCCCGTGCTTGCCAACAAAGCCCGAACCCTCGGGAATGGTGTAGTCACTGACGATTCCGTGACCATGGAGATTGGTGAAAAGAAAACGTCCTCGAAACTCAGCCGGAAACTGATCGCCACGATAGATCGTCAACCCGCAATGGGCGTGCCCTCCCCCGAGTTCCAGCGTCGAACTGGGCATCGCAAAATCCCCGGATGCCTTGTCGCCCCAATGGGCATGATCCCGAATGTTCCCCGCGAAGTGCGCATGATCGGCAATGGTCTGAATATCGGCATAGGTATGGGGATTGAAATGCTGCCCTCCCTGCCGGTGATAACGCCCACCGGGAATCATGTGAAAGAAATGGGGAATCACACAGGCGGTCACAAAGGCCTCGCCATTCTCATCGAAATCAAGCCCCCAGGGATTGCTGGTGCCATGAGAGAAAACGTCGAACTCGTGCCGGGTCGGATGATAGCGCCACACTCCCGCGTTGAGAGGAATCCGCTCCGCGTCTGGAGTGCCCGGTTTTCCCACTTTGCTGTGAGTGAAGACGCCATGACAGCCGTAGAGCCATCCATCCGGCCCCCAGACGAAAGAGTTGAGCGTCTCGTGAGTGTCCTGATAGCCCCAACCATCGAGCAGGATCTCCGGCTCTCTATCGGGCACGTCATCGTGATCCTTGTCCGGGATAAACAGGAAATGGGGGGCCGCGCCGACCCATACCCCGCCAAAGCCGATCTCGATCCCACTGACCAGATTGAGCCCCTCGATGAACACCTTGCGGGTTTCGAATTCACCATCGCCATCATCATCGGAAAGGATGAGGATCCGATCCTTCCCCTCGCCTTCCGGTTGGCGAACCGGATATGAGTATGCCTCCGCAATCCAGATTCGACCCCGCTCATCGATGGCCATGGCGATGGGCTGCTTCACGTCCGGTTCCGCCGCGATGGTTCGAATACTGAAGCCCTCGGTGAGCGTCATCTGTTTGACCGCTTCCTCGGCAGTGAGCCCCGTCTCGACAAAAGGTTTGCGGATCGGTCTCTTCAATACCGGGGCCGCCGCCGTTACCTTCGCTTTGTCCCGGGTCTGGAGGTGAACGAAAGTACCCTTTTTGTTGCCGACCACGACATCGGGCAAGTCATCGCCATTCACATCGCCCACTTGCACGTCTGTCCCGACACCGGAATCGTTGTCGATCTGGTGAGGCACGAACTCGACCCCGCCCCCTTCGAGTCGATGCGTCCGAAACCAGTAGATCACCGCCGCGCCGTTTCCATCGGGATCGTGACCATTGTGCGCCCAGTGCCGCTTGCCGGTGACGACGTCCTTGATCCCATCGCCATCCACATCGGCGAGGAAAAGCGCATGCAACTGGGAAAAGGAAACGCCGTAGGGATTCTGCTGGGGCGTTTCGCCAATGATGAGATGCTGCTCCAGAGTCTTCTTCCCGTCGCGCACCACCTGCTCGTACCACGCCAAACCGTATCCGTGTGCCGCGAGACTGGTGACCACGTCATTGTCCCCATCGCCGTCGAAATCATCCACCAACATGTCGGCTCCGCCTGGACCGGAAAACGCGAAGAGATGACGCTGCCACATCGGGTCTCTCTCCAACGATGCCGGCTGCTCCCACCATGCCTGCTTCTCGAGAATGTCCGCCCGCCCATCGCCATTCACATCGCCGACACCAAGTCCATGAGTGAACTTGGCCCCGGTCGATTTTTCGGGCGAGATCGCCGTAAATTTCCAAGCCTGCTTCGGGTCGGTCGCATTGATCTCCGCATAGCCGAGCACCCCATTCTGAGAACAAACGATCTCCGGTTTCCCATCGCCGGTCAGGTCGGTGAAATCAGGCGACTCATTGTCGACAATGTCGAGGACCTGATGTCGCGCCCAGTGGAGTTCCCATTTTCTTTCGACACCCGGATTCTCAAACCAGCTCGCATCTTTTCCGGGAAACCCGAGGACCAACACATCGACATCGCCATCACCATCGATGTCGCGGGCAAAGCTGAAAAAATTGTCCGAGTAGCCGACTTTGTTGAACGGCTTCGGTTCGTAGATCGCCGCCTTTTCCTCCGCCGACCATTTCGGTCCGAAATAGACCCAGGGCCCGGAAATGATGTCATTCGCTCCGTCGCCATCGACGTCACCGAAGCAGGCACCTTCGCCAAAAAACTCGGTGTCCAGTTTCAACTTCTCCCAACCGACTTCCGTCTCGGCGGCGCTTCCAACGGCTGCCGACAAAAACAGCAAGGGAGCGAGCATCAACAAACGACCTTGAGGGCCACCAAACTGGAGTCCATTCGATTTCATAAAAATGCCTCGGGATTTACGGGGTTGGGCGGAAGGTTAACCCGGAACCGATGGGTCGAGTCTTGCCGAAATGCGCCAAAAAATAGGACGATTCAGCCGCCCTCAAAATCCTCCAAATTTCGCCACTCCTCACAGAGCCGAGCTTCAGCGTCCGCCACTCCCCGGCGCCATCGCCGCTTCCTGCTGACGCGCCACGGCGGCAGCCACGGGATTGATCTCTTCCTCGCCCCAAGCCTCAGCTGAAGCATCCACCCAAACGGAAACCGGCGACTGATCAACGAACGCACCCGTTTCAAAAAGCGGACGCTTTCTTCCAGTCGTCTCGGCATCGATCGCTTCAAAGAAAAGAGCTTCCACCGTCTCGCCAAAAAGGACGCGATCCCCATTCTTCAGAACCACCCCGCTGGGATCCATCAATCGCTGACCATTCACCCGTGTCCCGTTGGTGGACTTGAGATCGATGAGACGATAGCTACCCGTCTCGGTTTTCTGGAATTCGCAATGCCCCCCCGAAATCGCTTTGACGTTCACCGCGATCTGATTTCCCTCAGCACGCCCCAGCGTCACCCGTTCCCGGGTGAGCCGATAGTGCACCGGCTCTGAATCCGGGGCGGTAACGATCAGGCTAAAACTTTTCGCCATATTTCCGGATCATAGGAAATCTGACCGGGCGTCGTCAATGCCATACCAAAGGGGATTTCCATCCGGAAATTTCGGCATTTACGGTTTTTCCCAATAACCGCTCGGGATTGAAATCTGGACGAGCCAGCCCCCTCTCCTATTTGCTCTTTTCCTTCCCCTTTTCTTGAGCCGCCTTCTTTTCGGGGTTCGGCACGAATTTGAGGACCGTGCCGTTGATGCAATACCGCTTGTCGGTCGGGGTGTCGAAACCCTCGCCTTTGAACACGTGGCCCAAATGGCCGTCGCACACCTTACAGCGAACTTCCGTGCGCTCGTATCCGAGGATCGTGTCGGTGAGATACTTCACGTTCTTGGCGTTGGCCGGATCGTAAAATGACGGCCAACCGCAGTGCGAATCGAATTTCTCGTTCGAAGAAAAGAGCTCCGCGTTGCATCCGGCACAGTAATAGGTGCCACCTCCGTGCTTCTTGAACTCCTCGTAGACCTGCCCGTTGGAACGCTCGGTACCGGCCTGACGGAGAATGCGATACTGCTCCGGCGTCAGTTCCTTCTTCCACTCTGCGTCAGTTTTCTCGACCGGACCGGTCGGTTGTTCGGGGGCGGTTTTGGAGATTTCGATCACGGTATTGCTGGAGGAGGTGGATTTCTTCGAATCATCGGCACGCAGCCAAGGGAGAGCGGCCGCGACGACAGCGGCGCTGGTAATGAGAACTAGGCGGGAGGTTTTCATGGCGATATCATAACGGACTCTGAGGATGGGTCAAAACTCTCTCGTCTCGCCGATTCGCGGACCCTTCATCCGACGAAGGTGAAAGAGGTCTTCCTTGCGAACTTGGCGGTTTCAGGAAAGCTGGTAATCTTCATCAGACGCCAACATCTCTTCATCCCTTACTGAACGATCACTCATCATGAATCCCATCCCAGGTTCCCAACTCCTTGATCAACTTCGCTGGCGCTATGCCACCAAGCTCTTCGATCCGGCTCGAAAGATCTCCGCCGAAGATTGGTCCGTTCTCGAGGACGCCCTCGTGCTCACGCCTTCGTCCTACGGACTCCAACCCTGGAAATTTTTCGTCATCACGAACCAGGATCTCAAGGATTCGCTCATTCCCGCTGCCTACAATCAGCGCCAGGTCGCCGACTGCTCCCACCTCGTGATCATGACGGTCCGCACCGAGATGACCGAAGCCGATGTCGATCGCTTCGTCGATTTCACCGCCGAGACCCGGGGGATGGATCGGGAAAGACTCGCCGGATACCGCAATCTCATGGTCGGGGACATCGTCTCCGGTCCTCGCGGCAAAGACGCCGTCGGTTGGGCCAAACTTCAGAGCTACATCGCGCTCGGCAACTTCATGACCAGCGCCGCGCTCCTGGGCATCGACACCTGCCCCATGGAAGGGTTTGTGCCAAAGGCGGTCGACGAAGCACTCGATCTCGACGAGAAAGGACTGACCACTGCCGTGCTCTGTCCCGCTGGCTATCGCCTGCCCGATGACAAATACGCTACCACCGACAAGGTTCGCTACCCCAACGCCGAGGTCATCCAACACATCCGCTGAAAGTTTTCATTTCCCCGGCGCGACAGATTTCCTAGAATCCCCGTCTCCACCACCGACGCCGACACTGCCATGCCCAAGAACATCCGACTCACCCGCATGATCAGCCGCGCCGGCGACGTGGCTTTTCAGCTGAGCAGCCTCCACTTCTCGGATTTCTACCCAACCGCCGGTTGGCGTCCTGACATCAACGCCTTTCGCTACGATGATCGCTTCGAAATCTGTGTCGACCTCGCCGGGGTGGAAAAAGATGCCATCGTGGTCGAGGTTCTCACTGATCGGGTGCGCCTGTCAGGTGACCGCCTTCAGCCTTCGCCCGATTGTCAGGATTGTCGTCAGGTCATCGCCCTGGAAATCGAAAGTGGCCACTTCGCCCGCGAGATCCAACTCCCGTCCGAAGTCGAACCCGACAAAGTGACCGCCCGACAGGAAAACGGACTCCTCTGGATCGTCCTACCGCTGCGGCCCGCCCGACGTAACTAATCTCACGCCTCCCTCCCCTCCCTCTTTCCCCTCTCCCCCTTGGCCTCCTCCGGCATGGACAAATTCAGTTTCTTAGATACCAACGACGATCCCATCTCTGGCATCAATCTCGTCACCGCCGGTGATGACGAAGAGCCAAAATGGCGTCGCGACCTTCCCGACGTGCTTCCCGTCATGCCCCTGCGTGGCGTGGTCGTGTTTCCCGGCACCGTGGCTCCCTTTACCATCGAGAGAAAGGCCAGCCAGCAACTGCTGGAGGACTTGCTTCCCAAAGGGCGCATGATGGGACTCGCCACTCAGAAGAATGCGGATCTCGACATGCCCGGTCCCGATGATGTCTACGACGTTGGCGTGCTCGGGATCGTCCTGCGCATGATGCGTCAGGATGCGGACAACCTCATCGTGCTGGTTCAGATCGTGGAGCGTATTCGCTTCACTCATTTCGAACAGACCGATCCCTACCTGACCGCTCGCTTTGAGATTGTGGAGAATGACCTCCCCAATCCAAAGTTGAAGAAATCCGTCGCCCGGTTCCGCAATCTCAAAGAGTCCGCCGTCCGTCTCGTCACCACCAATCCCAACATCCCCGACGAAGCCGCCCAGGCCGTCAACTCCATGGACGACCCCGTCCTGTTGACCGATTTCCTGGTGACCAATCTCAGCCTTGAGATTCCTCAAAAGCAGGCGCTCCTGGAAGACACCAATGTCCAGCGCCGGATGGAGACGGTCCAGAAAATCGTCAACAATCAGCAACACATCGCGGAACTTCAGCAAAAGCTGCAGAAAGATGTCGAGTCCGAGTTTAGCGATGCTCAACGCCGAGCTTATCTGAGAGAGCAACTCCGCGCCATCCAGAACGAACTCGGCGAAGGCGACAGCGGCGAAGCCCTCGCCGACGAACTGCGAGAACGGCTGGAGGTCGCGAAACTGCCCGAAGAAGTCTGGAAGGCTGCCGAACGCGAACTCAAGCGGCTCGACATCATCCCGCCCGCCAGTCCCGAGCACGCCGTTATTGTCAGTTATCTCGAAACCATCGTCGAACTCCCGTGGAATCAGTTCAGCGAAGACCGCTTCGATCTCGATCAAGCCCAGCTGACTCTCGACAAGGATCACTACGGACTCGAAAAGGTGAAACGCCGCCTCATCGAATATCTCGCCGTCCGCAAACTCAATCCCGACGGACGCGGCCCCATCCTCTGCCTGCTCGGTCCTCCCGGTGTTGGCAAAACCAGCCTCGGCCAGAGTATCGCCGACGCCCTCGGGCGGGAGTTCGCCCGCATCAGTGTCGGCGGCACCCGTGACGAATCCGAGATCCGAGGCCATCGGCGCACCTACATCGGCTCCATGCCCGGTCGACTCATTCAGGAAATTCGGCGCGTCGGCACCCGAAATCCCGTGCTCATGCTCGATGAGGTCGATAAACTAGGCGCCGATTTCCGGGGCGACCCGGCCAGCGCCCTGCTCGAAGTTCTCGATCCGCGGCAAAATCACGCCTTCGTCGATCGCTATCTCGATGTCCCTTTCGACCTCAGTCAGGTCATCTTCATCGCGACCGCCAACACCCTCGATCCCATCCCAGCGCCCCTTCGCGACCGCATGGAGATCATCAGCATTCCCGGCTATACCGAGGAGGAAAAGGCGCAAATCGCCAAGCAATACCTCGTCAAACGCCAGCTCATCGAGAACGGGCTCAAAGTGAAACAATGCCGCTGGTCCATCGCGGCGATCAAGTTCGTCATCGAGTTCTACACGCGCGAAGCTGGTGTCCGCAATCTCGAGCGCGAGATCGGCAGCGTCTGCCGAGGCATCGCCGCCCAGGTCGCCCGCAAAGCCAGCTACACCGCCAAAGTCACCCCCGAACTTGTCGAGGAGATCCTCGGCCCGCCGCGCTACGTTCGCGAAGACGCCATTCAGGAAAGCGCCCCCGGTGTCGTCAACGGACTCGCCTACACCACCGTCGGCGGCGAGGTTCTCAACATCGAAGCCATCCGCTTCCCCGGCACCGGCAAAGTCCAGCTCACCGGCCAGATCGGTGAAGTCATGAAAGAGTCCATGCAAGCCGCCTGGAGCCTTGTTCGGGCGCGATCCGAAAAACTCGGGATCAATGCCGAGGATTTCAAAACCTTCGACGTTCACGTCCACGTCCCCGCCGGAGCCATCCCCAAAGACGGTCCCTCCGCCGGCATCGCCATGTTCACCGCGCTGGCTTCCCTCTTCAGCAATCGCCGTGTCGACAAAGACGTCGCCATGACCGGCGAAGTCACCCTGCGCGGTCTGGTGCTCCCCATCGGAGGATTGAAAGAAAAAGCCCTCGCCGCCGAGCGGGCCGGCATTAAGAAAATCCTCATCCCGGCTCTCAACGTCAAAGACGTCTCCGAGATCCAGGAAAGCGCCCGCAAACGCCTCAAGATCATCCCGGTGAAAACCGTCGACGAAGTCCTGAAGCACGCCCTGCTCAAAGATTAGGCACTCCATTTAACAGGGTTAGGTCGCCGACTTAACCCTGTTGAGTCACGCCGAAGAAGCGGGTTGTCCAGGCGCGGCTTGTTCGTCGTTTCTATTCTCCGGCTCGCTGGGCTTGGCATTCTTTCGGGGGACTTTGGATTGAAAGATTGAGCCCCCACTTTGCGCTCCGGTGGACGTGTCCCCCAGAGTTTTGAACGGGGATTCCAAGATTCTAAACCTGCTCAGCGGAATTTTGAACGTGTCCCGCAGGGAATTGGACAGAGATTCCAGCGTTTTGAACCGGTCCACTGGAATTTTAAACGTGTCCGCTGACGTAGTGGACCTGTCCCCTGGAATTCTAAACGTGTCCACTGGCGTTGTGGACACGTCCACCGGGGTATTGAATACGGCCACGCGGATCGGGCCACGGCGTTTCGCGGGATCCGTTTGCTCCGGGACTCGGTTCGAGCGTGGATAAAGGAAAAAAACGATGCCCCGTAATCCAGACGGATTAAACTCATCTCAACATTCGCTCACTGACATGAAAAATGCGCTTTACCGATTCGTAGCATGGAGTTTCACTC
>JAGROX010000302.1 GCA_020440025.1 Verrucomicrobiia bacterium | reverse complement strand
ATCGCCGCCATCACGGAAAATCGCGATCCGCTCTGCAGCGCCAAAGACGGTCGCGTCATCGTGGAGATGATTTCGGCCGTGTTCGAATCCCATCGACAGGGCGGGGGCAGAGTGGTGATGCCGTTGAAAGAACGGACTCATCCATTTGCCAGTTGGTGAGGCGCCTTCGGGGCATTCAACCCTGTCAACTCGCCGACCTGACCCTGTTGAATCTGGTCTGCGTCTGCCACCGAGGGCTTGCGAATCGCTCCTGTTCCGCTTATTCAAAGGGGTTCATGAGAGTTCCAAAATGAAAATCCGCGCCCGACTTGTCACATGCCGTTGACGCTCGCAGACCTTGGCTGGAACGACATCCTCGAGAAGGAGTTTCAGCCTCATTATCAGCGGGGTTGGAAGCCGGCTCGCTTGATTCGGGACAACAAGATCAGCTACGGGGCACTGCTGGACGGCGGCGAGGAGTTGGAAGTCGTCATGAGCGGCAAGGTCTATCACGACGCCAAGTGGGATGCGGATTTGCCGGCGGTCGGTGACTGGGTGGCGATCGATACTGGGCGTGAACTCGACGAGCCGGTGATTCGGGTGCGACTGCCCCGGTTGACGTGTTTTTCGCGCAAGGCGCCGGGAAAGAGCTCCGAGGAGCAGGTCATCGCGGCGAACGTGGACATCGTCATCGTGGTGACGGATGCGGAAACGGATTTCAACCTGCGGCGCATGGAACGCTATTTCGCCATCATTGCCCGCAGTGGGGCCAAACCAGTGGTGGTCGTGAACAAGTCTGATCTCTATCCGGCTGAGCAAAACGAGGAAGCGGCCGAAGCCATCCGAAGGCTGAATCCCGCCGCAGAGGTTCACATTACCTCCGCCCTGGGCAAAAAAGGAGTGAAGCTCATTCGGAGCTATTTTCAAAAAGGCGTGACGGCAACGCTGGTCGGTTCCAGTGGCGTTGGGAAATCGAGCCTGGTAAATCAACTGCTGGGTGGCGAGGAATGGCAATTGGTAGGCGAAGTCAACGAGGTCTCCGGCAAGGGACGTCACACCACCACGGCCCGCGAGGTCATGGTGCTCCGCGGCGGCGGCATCCTCATCGACAACCCCGGGATTCGCGAAGTCCAGATGTGGACCGACGAGAAGACCCTGAGGGAGCAATTTGTCGATCTCGAAGAGTTGGCGAGTCAGTGCCAGTTTCACGATTGCAAACACGGCAAAGACAAGGGCTGCGCCATTCGCACGGCGGTGGAAAGCGGCGAACTTGATGCCAGTCGCTACGAGGGATTTCTGCGGCTCGATGAAGAGATCGAGAAACTCAACAAGCGGCGAAAGCGGAGTCAGATGACCGTCGAGCGCCGCGCCAAACGCGATCACCGGATCAAGGCGAGAAACCATGCCGACCGTGTGGAACTGGATCGGGAATTGCGTCCGAACAGCTGACAGAAAAACATTCCTGCGAAAAATTTCGCACCTAAAGGCTTGACCTTTTTGTCGAAAAGTGCGAAAAATTTCGCATCATGGCAAATGAACCGAAATTGAGCCGCCGGGAAACGGAAGTCATGGAGGTGTTGTTTTGCGAAAGTCCGGCGACGGCTCGCGATGTCTGGACGGCCCTTGGCGAGACTCGGACTTACTCGACGATTCGAAAGTTGCTTAGCATTCTGGAAGAGAAAGGGCACGTGACCCATCGGACGGAAGGGGCGGTGTTCGTCTATTCGCCGAAGCAACGGAGAGACATGGCGGCGCGATCGGCTCTCGCCCGGGTGGTGAAGACCTTTTTCGATGGATCGGTGGAGGGTGCTGTCACCAGTCTGCTCGGAGGAAGTAGTGCCAAGCTCACGGATGAGGAGCTCCGCCGGATTGGGGAGATGATTGAAGCGGCTCGGGCCAATCGAAAAGATTCGGCTCAAAAAGATTAGAATTGGTCATGAATGCGGATGCCACGCTCTTTGAATTCTTTGCTGAGAGTTTTCTGAAATCGGGACTCATCATGGCGCTGGGGCTTTGGGGAAGCTGGAGTTTCCGACGAACTTCCCCGGAGTTTCGGCATCGGTTCTGGATGCCTCTTCTGGGGGTGATTTTGATTCTTCCCGCGTTGTTGCTGTTGCCGCGTTGGGAGGTGGTTCCGGTTTCTTCAGTGGTTCCCACTGAAGTCGCAGACAGACCGGGTGTGATTGGGGATTTGCCCTCCAATCTCGGGATGAATCTGATTCCTTTGGACGCGGTCGAAACGGTGGAGAATCCCCGTCCGCCGAAAGCCATCGATTTGAAGATTCTCGTGCTGATGATCTGGTTGGCCGGGGTGGTTTTTCTGGTTCTTCGCCTGCTGATCGGCGGTTTACGGGTTAGTCTTTGGCGACGTCGGGCCGAGGGGCAGGCTTTGCCGGTCGCCATTCAGGAGCGGACGGAACAATTGAGTCAGGAATTGGGCGTACGTCGTCGTGTCACCGTGATCCTCTCGGAGAAAGTGCGTTCGCCTTTTGCCTGGGGGTGGCGACTGCCGCTGGTGGCCCTGCCGGTCGAAGCATCGAACTGGAGTGCTATCGATCTCGAAATGGTCCTTCGCCATGAGCTGACTCATGTGGCCAGGCGGGACACTCTGGGAGTTTGCTTGGCGGGATTGGTGACTGCGATCAATTGGCCAAACCCTCTTGCCTGGTTCGTGTCCAAACAATTGACCGAATGGAGGGAGCAAATCTGTGATCGTGAGGTGTTGAGTGCCGGTCATGACTCCGAGCGCTACGCCACTCTGCTCTTCGGTCACGCTAGCCGCCGGATGGCATCGTTTCCTTTCTCAGCCACTGCCGTGGCCCGTTCTGGAACCCTCGAAAAACGCATCGCCATGATCCTGAAATCAAAACCATCCCTCTCACCTGAAATGACCCCGCGAGCCCATCGCGCCCAGCGCCTCGCTTTGGCAGGATTCCTCGTTGCGGCCCTTGCGGTCGCTTTCGTCGGATGGGTTCGTCCCGCGCTGGCCGAGCCATCGACCGGAAATCATCGGGTCGTGATTCACGTCTACAACGATGGTTCGACCATCGACACCGAACGTCTGGGCTTCGAACTGGATGGCGGTGAGGAGTTTGGATTCGACCAACTGGCGGACAAACTTCGCCCGATGGTTGACGAGAACACGGTGCTGGCGCTGGCACCTGCCGCGCCCGTTTCGTCGATACAATTGAAACGTGTCATCGATGTTGCCGAGAAATCGGGGTTCAAATACTTCATCTTTGAAAAGCGAGAGATCTCGAATTCGGATGATCAGGGAGAGCACGAAGGAGCCGGGAAGCAGATTCATATCACCAGCAGATTCGTTGAGGTCGCCGATGACAAAGAGACCTCTGCTTTGGAAAAGAAACTGAAAGCCATCGTGGTTCCGTCTGTGGAATTCGTCGACACGCCGCTCCGGAATGCTCTCGAATTCCTTCAAGCCCGAGCCGAGGAATTGGACGAGTCTGGCAACGAGGGAGTGAATCTGGTTCTGAAAGGAGATGACGCTTTTGAGAACACACCGATCTCATTGAAGTTGGCGAACGTGCCTCTTTCCCAAGCGCTGCTTTTCTCCGCAAGTCTCGCTGGCGGGGAATTGCGAGTGGATGAAAACGCCATCATGATTCAACCCAGAAGCGGGTCCGCCAACGGTTCCTCGGCATTGGGTGATGACCCAAAAGCCCGTGCTGAGACGGAGCGAAAGCTCAATGAGATCATTCTTCCGAAGACCGAGTTTGTGGGAACACCGCTGGAGGATGCGCTCGATTTTCTCAGAATGCGTTCGGAACAACTCGACACCACCACCGCCGATCCCGCAAAGAAGGGAATCAATTTGGTTCTCGCTGATCTTTCCATGGATGACCTCGACTCGATTCAGATCGATCTCAAGCTGACGAACGTCCCCCTCAAAGACGCGATTCGATATACGGCCGATCTCGCCAACCTTGAGTATCGCGTGCAGGGCAGCGTTGTGGTGATTCAAGCGAAGCCCGTGGACAGCCCTTTCCAGTGATTGATTTGAATCCCGTCGAACGGCGTTCAAAGTGCCGTCGTTGCGAATTCGGCGCTTTGGGCCATTCTTTTGGGCTCCAATTTTGGGGTGAGAAGAGGGGCCAACGCAACGGATGAGAGAAGGGAATTCACTTTTTGCTGCCTGGGGGCGCGTCCGCGATTCGGCGGATGACGGTCAACTGGCGTTGAGGGAATTGCGCGGCGGGCGGAGTTGGAGCTTTGCCGAGATCCAGGCGGAGGTCGATGCCCTTCCCGTTCTTGCCACGGGCCAGTGGTGTTTCCCGACGGGATTTGATGTCGCGCTGGTTTTTGAAACGCTGCGAGCCTGGCGCGACGGCGCGGTGTTGTGTCCGGTGGAGCGGCAAAGTGATGCGCCCGATCCGGCCGCGTTCGATTCGCTGCCGGACAGGGTGGTGCACGTGAAACTGACCTCGGGCAGCACGGGAGGTCCGAGGCTGGTGCTTTTCGATGGCGACGCGTTGGCGGCGGATGCGCGAAAGATCGTGTCGACGATGGGGCTGCGTGCGGATTGGCCGAATCTCGGGGTCATTTCCATGGCGCACAGCTACGGCTTTTCCAGTCTGGTACTTCCGCTCTTGCTGCATGGGATTCCGCTGGTGTGGTTGGGCGATCCCTTGCCGGGTGCGGTGGAGACGGCGTTGGCTGTGTTGCCGTCGGGTGCCCTGGGATGGACCCTGCCGGCGGTGCCTGCGATGTGGCGGGCCTGGCAGGCAGGTGACACGTTGGCAGAAAAGCCGGTGCGGCTCGCGATTTCGGCCGGGGCTCCTTTGCCAATCGAATTGGAACGGACCATTCATGCGTCGACAGGATTCAAGATTCACAACTTTTACGGCTCCAGCGAATGTGGTGGCATCGCCTATGATCGCTTTGATTCGCCGCGCTCGTCGGCTGACTTGGTTGGCACCGCGATGGACGAAACGACACTGTCAGTGAACGAGGAAGGCTGCCTGGAAGTGGCGGGCGACTCGGTGGCGCTGGGATATCTGCCGATGGACGATCACGGCCAACTCGGTGGCGGAATTTTTCGAACCAGCGACTTGGCCACCATCGATGAGCGGGGCGAAGTGAGGCTTGCCGGGAGACGGGATGACCTCATCAACGT
>JAGROX010000301.1 GCA_020440025.1 Verrucomicrobiia bacterium | reverse complement strand
CCGTCAGCAGAAGTGATCCCTCCTTCCTCGTAGTAGTAACCACGATTCTGGGGAAAGGTCAGTGAAACCGCGCCGGCGATGGCCATTTCACAACGTCCTTCCCGTAGTGCATAGACCGCCTCAGAGACGGCCACCAAAGACGTCGAGCAGGCCGTGTAGATATTCAGAGCCGGTCCATTCAGATTCAGCTTATAGGCAGTGCGGGTCGCAAGGTAGTCCTTCTCATTGCCCATCATCACGATGAGATCTCCGAGCTGCGATTTGAGTTCCTCGTCAGCCTGGACGTATTGCTCGTAGAACGAGTTGTTGCTCATTCCGGCAAAGACACCGATTCGATCTTTCACGCTCGACGGAGCATATCCGGCGTCTTCAAGCGCCGACCATGCCGTTTCCAAAAAGAGTCGTTGTTGGGGATCAGTCGCCGTCGCTTCGAGAGGAGACATTCCGAAGAAAGCGGCGTCGAACTGGTCGGGATCAGGAATCTGTCCGCGGCGCTGCACATAGTGACCGGCGGAACGCATCGCCTCAGGATTCAAGCCCTGGCTCCTCAGATCCTCGTCGGAGAAATCCACGATCGACTCGACCTGATGAACCAAATTGTTCCAGAATTCATCGACAGATTCCGCACCGGGGAAACGTCCGCTCATTCCCACAATGGCAATGTCGTCCGTCTTAGACTGCGGCCTCGCATGGGTCCGGGTGCCACCGGGTTCCGCTACCTTCTCCTCGCCTCCCTTGATCGCTGCCGAGAGCTTGCGAATTGTGGGATGGCTGAAAACATCGACGACCGAGAGCTCTTCCTTCAGTTCTCGGCGAAGCAGGGCGTGCACTTGAATGAGAAGTAGCGAGTGACCACCAAGATCGAAAAAGTTCTCGTCGATACCGATGTCGGAAATTCCAAATGCCCGTTCCCAAACCTTCGCGATCCTTTTCTGCAATCCGGTGACGGGAGGCTGTCCCTCCAATCCGCGCGACACTGCTTGAATCTCCTGTCTGGGGATCGTCAACAAAGTGACGGCGGAAAGGCATTCACCGATCCCGAGATCCGGCGATTCGGCGACGCGAACGAGAAGGCTGCAAAGGGCTTGGAGCACAAGGTCGGCACTGTCGCGATCAAATCGTCCTCCTTGATAAATCAGATCGAAATCGAGCGAACCGCTGCCAGGTTTCACGACCAGGGTGAGCGGGTAATTCGTCCGCACCGGAGCGACAAAATTCGTCACCGAAACGTCATCGGTCCACTGCATCGCTGTTCCGTCGATGGTGTAGTTCTGAAACACGAGGAGCGAATCGAACAAGCGCGATCGGAGCGGCACTGAGCTCAGTTGCTGGATCTCGCCGAGAGGCAAATGTTGATGTTCGCCAAGTTCGACCGCTTGGACCTGGAGCGATTTTGCCAGCGATTCAAAGGCAGCAGATTCCTCCAACTGGACTCTTACTGGCAGATTGTTGACGAAGGCCCCGATGATGGATTCCACCCCTGGCAACTCAGCGGGGCGTCCTGAAAAGGTCGCACCGAAAACGACGTCACTCTGTCCAGATTGCCTAGAAAGCAGAATGGCCCACGCGCTCTGAACGATGGCATTCAGCGGACACTTCAGACGACGAGCGAGTTCATTCAATTTCGTCACCGTTCCCGCTTCGAGGCAGGCGGAAAGATCGTGGAACACGGCGTTGCCGCGTAACCGAGAAGATACCGGAGTCGGCTCGACGAACCCGTTAAGATGGCCCTGCCAGAAGCTCCGCGACGCGGTCAGGTCAACCTGTCGATACCATTTCAGATAGTCCCGAATGGACTTTCCCTGTACCGGTTCCATCAGCAGGTTTCCGCTGATCGCCCGGTAGGCCTCAGAAACCTGAGACAACAACAATGGCCATGACCATCCGTCGATCTGCAAATGATGATGAGTCCAAATGAGCCGAGCGTCCGATCCCGGTTTCTCAACCAGCGTCAAACGCATCAAGGGAGCAGCATCGACCGCCAATCCCTTTGCCCGATCGGCATTGATCATGACTTCAAATTCTGATTCCTCCTCGATCTGAATGATCTCAAAAGGAATCGAGCAGCGTGGACGAACCACCTGTACTGGCTCCGCCAGTCCCGCACCTAGAAACGCGGTTCGCAGGCTGGAATGCGCATTGACCGCCATTTCCCAGGCTTCGTGCAGCGCGACAGGATCCACTTTTCCAGTCAGCGTCCAATGCCATTGATCGATTCCGGAACCCAGACGAGCAGTCTCAAGCGTGTAGTAGAGTTGCTGCAGCGGGGTCAGCGGAAGAACATCTTCAATGTCGCCGGACAACTTCGCGAGATCCTCCTCCCGAAGCTGAGCGAGCGGAAAGTCCGCGGCAATCCAGGCATCCGTTTTCAGAGTGACCATTTCCTGAAGGCCTCGAAGCGCCGACACACTTTCGAGCGCCATCGATTCCACCATCTGCCGGGCGAGCGACGCAAAGGTCCACTTGATCTCAAGACAGCCATCTTTGATCCAACTGTTGATCTCGAGGAGATGGGAGCGGGACGACTGAGGGTCGTACCACGAACCGGAATCTTCGTCGGCGAATGAAAGCAGCTGACTTTCGCTGGTCACCTGATCGAATCGACCAAGGAAGTTGAAAAGGACATCCCGTCCCGGATCATCTATTCCCAGAAGACCGAAGGCGAATCCGCGATCCGGCACGGCTCGCATCGCTTTCTTCGTCTCAGCGACCTGCCGAAGAACGGAAGCCTCGGCCGGCAAATTCAGCGCGAGCGGATAGATCGTGGTGAACCAGCCGACAGTGCGGGAAAGGTCAAAGCCCGCCGACTCCTCGCGGCCGTGGCCTTCCAGATCCATCGACAATTCCTCGTTGCCCGTCGCTTTCGCAATGGCTCCGGCGACAATCGCGACCAGCACTTCATCAAGTTGGGCGCGCATGGCCGGGACACTTTCCAACGTCAAACGTTCTGTCTCGTCCTTCGAGAGACGCACCGTGATCGACTCGGCATCTCCCGCCGTGGTAATGGATTGATCTGACGATAGACGAAACGGCTTTGCGGCCGCTTCCCAATAGGCGCGTTGCGATTCGAACCTGGCAATTCCCTCTCCCTTGGCGAGATGATGAGCCCAGTTCACGAACGGCGTGGTGATCGATTCGACCGCCCGGCCAAGGTAAAGCGCCTCGAGGTCTTCCAACAAGATACGCCAGGAGACGCCATCGACGGCGAGATGATGAATCGCGACAAAAAGCTTGGCCGGCTTCCGGTCTGCACCCCGTTCAAAATAGACCGCTGAGACGAGGCGCCCGGCCTCGATGTCCAACGATCGTTGCGCCTCCAGGCAACGGTCGTGAATCTCTGCCTCGGTGAGATCTCCGGCGAAATGGAAAAACTCCACCTTCGATTCCGCCAAGACATCCTGAGAACTTTGGCGATAAGTCGTTCGCAGTGCTGCGTGATGTTTCACGAGGCCGGCGAAAGCCTCCTTCAACCGTGCAACCTCAAGCGGCTCGCTGAGATTGAAAAGGAATGCCTGATTCCAGTGATTTGGATTCGGCAGTTCATGATCGAAGAACCAAGTCTGAATCGGCGTAAGCGGAGCGGAGCCTTGGATGGCCTCGTGATTGACCGCCGGGGCTTCGTCCATCGATCCGGCGACTGCGGCCAGTTCCTCGATCGTCTGATGCTCAAAGAGATCCCGGGGACTCAGTTTCAGACCAGCTCTCCGCGCCTGGGAGACGATCTGAATGCTGAGGATAGAGTCGCCCCCGAGTTCAAAATAGTTTTCATCGCGCCCGACGCGATCCAGCTTCAACACCTTTGACCAGATGCGACTGAGGATGGTTTCCGTTTCCCCCTGCGCTGCCTGATAGATGGTCGTGCTGAGGGAACGAATCTCGTCCTCCGGCTTCGGGAGCGCTTTACGATCAATCTTGCCGTTATTCGTCAGCGGAAACTGATCCAGAAAAAGGATCGCTGCCGGCAGCATGTAGGGCGGCAGAGCCTCTCCCGCAAAGGCGCGCAATTCCTTGAGCGTGGTCGC
>JAGROX010000300.1 GCA_020440025.1 Verrucomicrobiia bacterium | reverse complement strand
ACTACCCCATTCTGCCGGACAATGGACACAATTTGTGGAATGACGCGGAAGTGCTGGCGTTGATCGATCGCCATCCGAACACGGTCGTTGCGTGGTTCAATGGTCACAATCACGCCGGTAACTACGCGGAGCGGAAAGGCGTCCACTACGTTAACGTACACGGCATGGTCGACACCCCGGATACGAATGCCTACGCGGTGCTTGAGGTGTTGCCGGGGGCGCTGCGAATTCGTGGCAATGGTCGGGAACCCGAACGCGTTCTGGCCATCGGTTGACTACCCTTTTCGTTGTGACAGCACCCGAAAGGCCTCGCCCGCTCCATCGGGTTCAAAGAGGAACGCCGCGCTGCGATCGGTCTGAGCCGCATCTCCGCACGCGGCACCGGCGAATTCACACAGAAAATCGGACTGACTCTGTTGGCAGATGGTTTTGGCGCCCAGCGCTTCGCCCCAGCGGGCAAGATCGGCAAAACAGACATCGGCGGTGAGGTCCTGCTTTCCGAACAGGCGATAGATCCCGGCGCCGGTCAGTCGTTGGTGGCGAAAAAACGCCCGCAGGGTGCCTTCGGGTCGGCGCTGATAGATTTCTTCGGGACAGGGGCTGCCGTAGTCGATCGTCAACATGGCTCCCCGCTCCCATCGCGGCATCCAGCGATGCAACCAATCGCGATACGAGGCGTGAAGTTCGACGCGTTGGCCGATCACGGACCAGTCCTCTTTCCGCAGCACGGCAAAAGCGTCGCGATCCAATGAGGGTCGCGTTTCCGTGACGGGACGGAAAATTTCCCTCAGTCCGGAACCCGGTTCGAAAGCCACGCAGACCTCGGACCAATTCCCTTCTCCATCGTATCGCAACAAGGCAACGGGGAAGGCGTCGACCAGTTCGTTGGAATAGATCAATGCTGTCCCGCCGGAGGCTTCGAGCGCAGTCTCGATGGTCTCGTGCCAGGTCACCCGTCGCCGCACCCGATGCAGCGTCTCGCGCTGGCGCTCGCGCAGTCGCGGTGAAATTTCCACCAGATGAAATCGATGGGCAGAACGGGAAAACCAGCGTCGCCCTTCATCCAGTCCGCCGATGACATCGCGCATCAGCGAGCCCTCGCCGCCGCCAATTTCGATGATGTGGACGAGTGACTTCAGGTCGAGCGACTCGCTTTCGCAACGAATCCAGCGGGCGATCGCTTTTCCGAGCAGCGTCGACAGCGTCGGTGAAGTGGCAAAATCGCCCCGGGAGCCTCCCACCGTGCGAATGTGATGGGTGTAGTAGCCGAACTCGCGATGATACAGCGCCTCGGCCATGAATCGCTCGAAAGAAATCGCGCCGCCGTTTTCTCGAAAGAGCGAAGCCAGCCACGTCGTCAGCTCCTGTGCCGACGACGTCGAAGACGATTCAGAGTTTTTTCGCGATGGGATCGATTCAGCCACGAGTTTGACCCTTCCCTGCCTTCGAGGTCCGGGCAAGCGCCGGGATGCCTGCTTGACGCCCGGGGCGCTCTCGGGTTCTCTCTCCTTCGTTCCATTTTCCGATCATCGATTCCATGCGTCCCGTCTTTTCTCTGTTCCTCTTCATTGCTCCAATCCTTCTGACGGGCTGTGGCGAAAAGTCGAGCGAGTCTGGTGTCGCGAACGGCCAAGGTTCCAAAGCGCCCGCTGCCGAGAGCATCAACCCGTGGCACGATATCCCCAACGCGACTTTTGTCGGGGCGGAGAGCTGCAAGGCCTGTCATGCCGCCGAGTTTTCCGACTGGCTCCAGAGCGATCATCACAAAGCCATGCTCCCGGCCACGCCCGAAAATGTGCTCGGCGACTTCAACGATGTCACCTTCACCCACTTCGAGCACACCTGGCGCTTTTTCCGCAAGGGCGACGAGTTCTGGGTGAATGCCGAGGACGCTGATGGCACCCGCAAGGATTTCAAAATCGACTACACCTTTGGCTTCGAGCCGCTCCAGCAATACCTGATCCCGTTTCCCGGCGGTCGCTATCAGGCCCTCCAGGTCTGCTGGGACACCCGCCCCGTCGAAGACGGCGGTCAACGCTGGTATCACCTCTATCAGGACGAAGCCATCCCGCCCGGTGACATCCTTCATTGGACCGGGATTCACTTTAACTGGAACTACATGTGCGCCGACTGTCACTCGACCGATCTGCACAAAAACTACGATCCCGATGCTCGCGACTACCACACCACCTGGTCGGAGATGAATGTCAGCTGCGAAGCCTGTCACGGCCCCGCCTCGGAACACCTGAAATGGGCCGCTGCCGAGCAGGTCAAAGCCGCCGGAGGCACTCCGGAGGTGGATCTGAGCGACCTCACCGCCTACCTGAAAAACAAGGGACTCGTCGTCACTCTGAAAGAACCCGTCGAAGCGGGTTGGGCGGTTAATCCTGAAACCCAGCAGCCCTATCGCACCGCACCGCTGAATTCCACCGTGCAAGTCCAGACCTGTGCCCGCTGTCACTCCCATCGGCAACTCATGGCACCCGCTCACGAGGCTGGGAAACCCTTTCTCGATACTCACGTGCCTTCGGTGCTAACCGACCAACTCTATCATCACGACGGTCAGGTCGACGAGGAGGACTACGTCTATGGCTCCTTCGTGCAGAGCAAAATGTATCACGCCGGTGTTCGTTGCACCGATTGTCATCATCCGCACACCATGAAGCCTCTGGCGGCGGGCAACGCGCTCTGCGTGCGCTGCCACGTGCCACAGAACTACGACACCATCGAGCATCATCATCACCCCGTCGGCAGCACCGGGGCGAGTTGTGTGGAGTGCCACATGCCGCACAAGACCTACATGGTGGTCGACGATCGTCGCGATCACAGCATCCGCATTCCGCGTCCTGATTTGTCGAAAAAACTCAACGCGCCCAACGCCTGCAACCAGTGTCACGAAGACAAGGACATCGACTGGGCCACCGACGCCTTCCACGAGTGGTGGGGCAAAGAACCGCGCAACGCTCACTACGGCGAAATCCTCGCCGCCGCACGCCGAAGCGAACCCGGCGCGCTCGAGCGCTTGGTGCTGCTCGCGGGCGACCACGATCGCCCCGCCATCGTGCGGGCCACCGCGCTCAATGACCTCTCCCAGCAGCCCATTCATCAAGGACACCTGCAGGCGCTCGCTCGCCAGCTGACCGATGCCGATCCGCTGGTGCGGACGGAGGCGGTGAGTCTGATGGAACGCCTGACACCCGCCGAACGTCTTTCCCGACTCGCGCCCCTGCTGACCGATCCCGTTGCGGCCGTCCGGGCCGAGACTGCCCGTGTCCTCGCCGCTGCCGCGACGCTGATGACGCCCGAGCAACGTCAGCAATTCGACAAAGCCGCGGCCGAGTTTGAGCAAAAACAGCGCGCCATTCTGGATCGCGCCGCCGGCTACCTGCGTCTCGCGCTTTTCTACCAGGATCTCGGTCGCCTGACCGATGCCGAGGCTGCCTATCGACAGGCCGCTGAGATCGAGCCCGACCATGTTCCCATCTGGGTGAATCTCGGCGAACTGCTTTTCCAACAAGGTCGTCAGGCCGAAGCCGAAACCGCGTTTCGCGGAGCCGTGTCCAACGCGAGCATGGAAGAAAATCGGGGAGTCGCCCACGATGCGCTCGCTCGTTTCCTCATTCGGCTGAAACGCTACGACGAAGGCGTCGCCGAACTCCAGGAAGCCGCTCGCCTGCTCCCTGAGAATGCCCAGGTGCAATATTTCCTCGGCGTCGCTCTCAATTCCCTCGGTCGCTACGATGATGCCATTGGCTATCTCAGGAAAGCCCACGAACTCGAGCCGAATCAGACCGAGTATCTCGTCGGCATCGCCACCATCTCTCGCGACGCCGGTAATTTCGACGAAGCCTACGAGGCCGCCGAAAAACTGGTGCGCCTCAATCCCGGCGACCAACAGACCATGGCCCTACTCCAACAGATCCGGGCGATGCGGGATCAGTCTGCGAGGTGAAGTGATTGATTCGCCGTCAAAAGGCGCCCGTCACTTTTCCATGTGTTCCCGCAGCACCATTTCCAGGTATTCCCGGTATTCCGGGCTGCGGGTGGCAGCGATGACGTTCTCGAACTGAGGCTGATCGATGAAGCCCATGGCGAACGCGATTTCCTCGATGCAGGCGATCTTGTAGCTCTGCTGATTTTCGATCGTGGAAATATAGTTGCTGGCTTCCAACAAGCTCTGCGGGGTGCCGCTGTCGAGCCAGGCGATGCCGCGACCAAGAGGCTCGCAACGCAGCAGACCTTTTTCCAAATAGGAAACGTTCAGGTCGGTGATCTCCAATTCGCCGCGGGGGGAAGGTTTTAGATCCTTCGTGAACTGCACCACATTCTTGTCATAGACATAGAGACCGGGCACGGCGAAGTGGCTTCTGGGAACCTTCGGTTTTTCTTCCAAACTCAGGACGCTGCCGTCCTTGTTGAACTCGACCACGCCAAAACGTTCCGGATCGCGAACCGGATAACCGAAGACGCAGGCGCCTTCTTCCTGTTCCAGCGCCCGTCGGAAGAAATCCAGTTTCCCGTAGAAAATGTTGTCCCCCAGAATCAGGGTGCAGGGATCGCCATCGAGGAATTCCTCACCGATCAGAAAGGCTTGGGCAATGCCCTTGGGCTCGGGCTGAACCGCATACTGAATGTTGAGTCCAAGATTCTCGCCATTGCCGAGGAGGTGCTCGAACATGGGCACATCCTTGGGCGTCGAGATGATCAGGATATCCTTGATCCCGCCCAACATGAGGGTGGAGAGCGGATAATAGATCATCGGCTTGTCATAGACCGGCAGCAGTTGCTTGCAGGCGACGAGCGTCAGCGGATAGAGGCGGGTACCGGCTCCGCCGGCGAGGATGATGCCTTTCATGATGGGAAAGTTTTTAGGAAGCAGGTTTCAGTTTTCAGAGCGACTTAACAGGGTCAGGTCCGGGACCTGACAGGGTTAAGTCAGGCCGCGCCACCGAGTCGTTGACCCTGGTAGGAGCCTTCCTCAATGTGGCGGATCCAGTCGTCGTTGTCGAAATACCACTGCACCGTTTTGCGAAAGCCGGTTTCCCAGGTTTCCTTGGGTTCCCAACCGAGTTCGCGCTCGATTTTTTCGCAGTTGATGGCGTAGCGCCGGTCATGACCGGGACGATCCGTGACGTAGGTGATCAGTTCGTCGGCGTCGCGAGTCTCGCCTTCGGGGAGAAACTCGTTCACCAGTTCGATGAGCTTGCGGACGACGTCGATGTTCTTCAGTTCGTTGCGACCGCCGATGTTGTAGACTTCGCCGAGAGTCCCTTTGACGAGGGAAAGGGCGAGGCCGCGGCAGTGATCCTCCACGTAAAGCCAGTCGCGCACGTTGGAGCCATCGCCGTAGACCGGGAGTTTGTCACCCCGGCGGGCCTTGGCGATCATGAGGGGAATCAGCTTTTCCGGGAACTGGCAGGGGCCGTAGTTGTTGGAGCAGTTGGTGGTGACCACCGGCAGCCCAAAGGTGTGGAAATAGGCGCGCACCAGGTGATCGCTCCCAGCTTTGGAGGCGGAGTAGGGGCTGTTGGGGGCGTAGGGAGTGGTTTCGCTGAAGGCGGGGTCTTCGGGACTCAGGGAACCGTAGACTTCGTCGGTGGAGACGTGGAGAAAGCGAAAGCTGTCGGCGGTGCCGGCGGCCTGGCGGCGTTTGTAGTGGTT
>JAGROX010000299.1:1604-8385 GCA_020440025.1 Verrucomicrobiia bacterium | reverse complement strand
CCCTGCTTGGCGGAGCCACCGGCGGAATCTCCTTCGACAATATAGATTTCGCTCTCGGAAGGATCGCGAGAGGAGCAGTCAGCCAGTTTCCCGGGAAGCCCGCCACCGGTCATGGCGGATTTTCTCACCGTGTCGCGAGCCTTGCGGGCGGCCTCACGGGCGCGGGCGGCATTGACGACTTTCTCGACGATTCGTTTGGCGAGCTGAGGATTCTCCTCGAAAAAGGCATTGAAGCCTTCGTAGGTGATGGAGCTGACGACGCCCTCCACCTCATTGTTGACAAGCTTTTCCTTGGTCTGCGAACTGAATCGGGGATTGGGATGCTTCAGGGAAATGACAGCGATGAGACCTTCGCGGCAGTCTTCGCCCGAGAGCGCGGGATCCTTGTCCTTGAGGAGCTTGTTGGTCTTGGCGTAGGTGTTGATCGCGCGCGTCAGGGCAGCTCGGAAGCCGCTCAAGTGAGCGCCCCCATCCCCATTGGGAATGGAGTTGGCGAAACAGAGGATATTCTCGTGATACTCGCCCGTATAGTGCATCACGATGTCGGCGTAGCACTCGTCCTCAATCGTCTTGCCAGCGTCGTCGATCTCCACCATCCGCTTGCCTTTGAGCACGATGGGCTCGGGGTGGATGAGCTCCTTGTTCTCCCCGAGCTGACGGACGAACTCGACGATACCGTCCTCATAGAAAAAGACCGCCTTGCGATCCGAGTCGCCGCGTTCGTCAATGAGTTCGATGATGATTCCCGGATTCAGGAACGCCAGTTCGCGGAGACGGGCGGTGAGGTAATCGAAATTGAAGCTCGCTCCCGCCGTGAAAATGGTGACGTCAGGGAAGAACGTGATCTTGGTTCCGGTACGGGTGACATCCTCCAGATCGCCGATAATCGACAGCGGTTTGGTGGTGGCGCCACGCTCGAAGGCGATGGAATAAATTTTACCATCGCGGTAGACCTCGGCCTTGAACCAATCGGAGAGGGCGTTGACGCACTTGGCACCGACGCCATGGAGACCGCCGGAGAATTTGTAGGCACCTTGACCGAACTTACCGCCGGCGTGGAGATTGGTCAGCACCAGCTCGATGGCGGGCATCTTGAACTTGGGGTGCATGTCCACCGGAATGCCACGTCCGTCATCCTCTACGGAAAGCGATCCGTCGGCATGGATGGTGATGGTGACCTTCTTACAATGCCCCGCCAGATGCTCATCGATCGAGTTGTCGAGCACCTCGAAAACCGTGTGGTGAAGTCCGCGCTCCGTGGCCGGATCACCGATATACATTCCGGGCCGTTTGCGCACGGCTTCGAGGCCTTCCAGCTTATCGATCTGGCCGGCGCCGTATTCGCCGGTTGGTTTCGGAGGAGTCGAGTCGTCAGGGGTGGACATAAGGGAATTTGCTGAGGGGAGAGATGGCACGGAAAGTGCCGAAAAATCGGGATTTTCTGCCCGAAAAGAGCAGTCCCTCCTATAGCCCAGAAAGGTAGAAAATTCAACGAATAGCGGCGATTTTTAGCCCCTATTTTTGGGTTAAATATCAAGTTCTCCGAATAATGTCGGAAGGGGGAGAAACTGGGTCTGAAAATACCGGAAAGTATGAAAATTCAGCGCCTGGCGAGGCCGGTATTGAGGGATGGAGAGACCCGCCTTGGGACTCTTTTGTGGACATCGAGTCGGCCCGCTCATCAGCCAACGATCAATGGCGCCACCGAGGGGACCCGATGTCAGACTTTTTCCTCCAATTGGATCGCGTGTGCGATCGCTGGAGACGAGAAATGGAGCAGGGACGTTTCCCGGCTCGGCGTTGAATCGCCCCTCCTATTTTTTCTTTTCGTCGCCCCCGCCGGAATTACCCAGCTCTTTGTGCTCGGGAGGAAGTACGCCTTTGAACCGTGACTTGTCGATGGCCTTCATGTAGGCCTCCACCGGATCGCAGACCCCGCCCACGAGTTTCTCCCAGATGGCGTCATCCATGAACTGCATCCCGTGCTCTTTACCACCGGTGATAATGTCGTAGAGCTTCTGAGTGGCTCCTTCGCGAATGACGGCGCCTACGGCCGGAGTCGACACGAGGATCTCGTTCACCGCGACTCGACCGGGTCGGTCGCTGCGACGCATGAGAAGCTGCGCGACCACGCCGCGAAGCGAACCGGCGAGCATGGTGCGAACCTGACTCTGCTGATCAGAGGGGAACACGTCCACGAGACGGTCGACGGTCTTGCGGGCGTTGTTGGTGTGAAGGGTGCCGAACACGAGAAGACCGGTTTCTGCCGCCGTCAGCGCCAGAGAAATCGTTTCCAGGTCACGCATCTCACCCACCAGCACCACATCGGCATCCTGACGCAGAGAAGCGCGGAGACCGTCGGCAAAGGTCGGGGTCTGAATCGGCACCTCGCGTTGAGTGATGGTTGCCACCTTGCTGTTGTGCACGAACTCGATGGGCTCCTCCACCGTGATGATGTGGCGAGCGTGGGTGCGATTGATGTAATCGATGATCGCCGCGAGCGTGGTCGACTTCCCGGAACCCGTGGGACCGGTGACGAGAACCAAGCCGCTTCGAATGTCACCAAACTTCTCAATCACCGGAGACAGTCCAAGGTCGGCAATGGTTGCGATCTTGGTGGGAATGAGGCGGAAGACCGCGCCGAGGCCGTTTTTCTGCCGGAAGTAGTTGCAGCGAAAACGAGAGTCCGCATCCATCTCGTAGGCAAAGTCCAAGTCACCACGCTCAAGATAGAGTTCGAAGGCATTTGGCTCACAAATCTCGCTGAGCATGTGCTTCAGCGTTTCGTGTTCGAGGATGCCATCAGCGATGGGAGACACGGCGCCGTGCGCGCGAATTTTTGGAGGCTGTCCTTCGCTGAGGTGAAGGTCGGAGGCACCAGCTTCAACGAGGTGCTGGAAATACTGGTCGATGACTGCCATGGGAAAAAATCAGTTGGGGTTCGAAAAGGAGGTTTGCGGAGCGTTGGTTTCGTCAGGTCTCAATCGAGGCCCAGCGTCTTGCGCATGGTGCCGCGATCCACGGCGCGGGCAGAGGCTTCTTGAGCGGTGATGAGGCCGTCCTCGTAGAGATCGATCAAGGAATCGTCCATCAGCTTCATGCCGACATTTTTCCCGGTCTGCATGATGCCTGGCAGCATGAAAGTCTTGCCGTCGCGAATCGTAGCTGAAACTGCGGGGGAATTGACGAGCAATTCCAGCGCCAGCGCTCGCCCGGTGCCGTCTTTTTTCGGCACCAGTTGCTGGGAGATGATTCCGCGCAACGATTCGCCGACCATGATCCGAATCTGTTCCCGTTGCTCGGTGGGGAACACGTCGAGTACCCGGTCCAGAGTTCGGGCCGCACTCCCGGTGTGGAGCGTAGCCAACACCAAGTGACCCGTTTCTGCGGCGGTGATCGCCAACGAAATCGTCTCCAGGTCGCGCATTTCACCGACCATGATCACATCCGGATCCTCACGCAGGGCGGCTCTAAGAGCGGCACCGAAACTGTCGGTGTGAGTGTGGATTTCGCGTTGATTGATGTGACAGCCCTTGGATTCGAAAACGTATTCGATCGGGTCTTCCAGTGTGATGATGTGATCAGTCCGCTCCTTGTTGATCTGATCGAGCAGTGCCGCCAGGGTGGTTGATTTTCCTGAACCGACGGCTCCCGTCACCAGAATGAGTCCGTTGTGATACTGAAGCAGTGGGCGAATCGCATCTGGCAGGCCGAGTTCCTCCATCGAGCGGAGATCAGTGCTGATGACGCGGAATACCATTTCCCAACCGAGGCGTTGTTTTACCACCGAGGCACGGAATCGGCCGAAACCAGGATCGTAGGCAAAGTCGACATCACCGCGTTCTTCGAGACGCTGAAGTTCCGCGTCGGGCAAATAGACACGTGCAAGATGCTCGGTTTGTTCCGGGGTCAGCTCCTCGCCATTTTCCCAGATGGGTTGCAAGAGACCGAAGCGCCTCCACTTCGGTTTGCAGAAAGGAGCGATGTGGACATCGGAGCAATCATACTGCTGAGCCAGTCTCAGGTATTCGTCGACGTGATCGAGAACGGGAACGGTATCGGACATGATCGATGGGAATGGGGGTGAAAGAAAAAGTGAAAAAGGATCAGGGCGTTGGCCCGTGAGTTGGGGGCTGTTTTGGTTGTGGCGATGATGACCGACCCTGCATCCAGCGTTGCACTTCCTGTTCGGCGTAGCGCTTGAGCGCGGGTTCAGACAGGCGCAGTATTTGCTTCCCAGCGATTCCGAGCAAGCCCAAAAATAGGGATCGTTTCACCGGGTCGCCCAGAGCGGTTTCCATTCGGCGCTTTCCACCCCGGGATGGGCGCAGCAGATTGGCCAGCAAAAGTCCACCGGCGAGACTCCCGCCAATCCACCAAGCCGGATGCTTCCGCACCGCATCCTGGAGGCGTTCGCGGAGGTTCACCGCATGTCCAAGATCGGACAGCTCCCCGCTCAGTTGTCGGCGGGACTCGGCCAGTTCGCGCAGTAATCGCGCGCGTTCAGTTTCTCGGCTCATCGGTCAGTTTCAGCGAGCTTGTCGGTTACGCTGGCGGTGCAGCCATTCACGATCTTTTTCCAGTTCTCCAATCGAGTCCCGGAAAGGCAGTCGCCGAAATCGGCGACGTACCGCGAGGAGAAAAATCAGACCGATGATCAGATGAGTCGCGGCCATCCCCAACGTCGTCAGCGGCCATGCCCAGGCGTATCTTGAGGAAAGCCAACCAATCAGCCCCGCGCAGAACGCGGCATAGGCGATCAGCAGAAAAAACGCTCCCAATATCCCTGAAACGATTCGCCAGAGCAGCGCACCTTTGGCCTCCTGACCTTCCAGAATCAGCAGGGAAAGGCGCGCGTGAAAATAGTCGAAAATCGAGGCAATCGCTCCCGTGGCGGTCTCCCCGAAGCCGGGGGGCTCCGCCGAAGCGGGGCCGGTCGGGCGCGTGTCGTCGCCGCGAGGGGCAGGCATGAGAAGCAAAATGGGCGGAAAAGAAACGAGCGAAGACTCAGCGGATGATGCGTCCGATGATAAAGCCAAGCCCAAGAGCGATGAGCACCGCCTTGGTGGGGTTCTGCCGAACGTATTGCTCGCCTTCCTCTTTCAGGTCATCGATCTGAGATCGTGCGGTTGTCCATTGCTCCTCGGCGTAGTCGCGAAGGTGTTCCGATTTCTCAGTCGCCTGATGACGCAATTCCTCGGCCCGTTGCTGGGCGATGTCGCGGAGTTGTTGACTGCGTTCCACGGCGGCATCGCGAATCTCCTGGGCTTTCTGGGTGGCCGCCGCCTTCAGTTCTTCAGCGGCATCGAGAGCGTGCGATTTGCTCGCTTCAAGGTTCTCGCCGGCGGTGTGGGCTTCGGGATCGAATTCCGGATCGGATGATGCGCTCATGACGGTAGGGATGAAAGTGGAATGAAAGGAGTCGGGTCACGTTTTTACTGACCTCAACCTTGGTTGACACTGCCATATCCTGACGGCGATGGCAAGGCAAGCTGCAGGATAGTCGTGCGCCTTTCGACGCAAGATTACAGGGATGTAATACCGCTGTAATCGCCCTGTCACCGCGGGGTGGTTTCATGATGTGCAAACCCATCCCAATCCCCATGAAATCATCACTTCCCCGAATCGTTGCGGCTCTGGCCGTCACCGCATTTCTGCTCGGCCATTTTTCTACCGAAGTCAGCCAATCTCAGGAGGAGCGAAAGCCGCGACCCGAGGGACAGGGCGGAAAAGGGAAGCCGAAAGGGGGAGGAGGCGGGCCGAATATTGCCAAACCCCGGATCGCCGATACGGTCAAGGCCACCATCTACGCCGACAACTGGTTCAAGCTCTATCTCAACGGCAATCTCGTCGCGGTCGATTCGATTTCCTTCATTCCCCACAACGTGGTCTCCGTCGACATTCTGCCCGATTATCCGATGACCATCGCCGTCATGGCCAAGGACAATGCCGATCCCGAAACCGGACTCGAGTATGACAACACCAACCTCGGCGATGGCGGCTTCATCTTGAAATTCGGCGACGGGACGGTGACCAATGCTTCATGGAAGGCGAAGAATTTCTTCCACGGGCCTATTAACGGCGACCTGCAGAATCCCAAGACGCGTCACGAGGCGATTCCCGCCAACTGGTTTGCGGTCGATTTTGACGACAGCGCCTGGGAGAACGCCACTGAACACAGCGAGGAAGCGGTGGGACCGAAGGAACCCTTTTACGAAAACGATTTCTTGGGTGCGAAATGGATTTGGACCCAGGATCTCGGACTCGACAACACCGTGATTTTTCGGACCACGATCCCGAGTCCGCCGAACGGATCGCCGCTGCCTCCCGACTGGCCGAGAGGCGAGATCGATGCCTCGAATCGCGAGTCCCGCTGAAGCCCTATCTCTCGTATCGAAGATCATGAAAAATATCGATTCAACAGGGTATGATCGCCGACTCAACAGGGTTGGATCCGGACTGGTGATGCTCGCCGTCATGCTGACATCTCCGGTGCTGATTCCGCTGGCAATTGCGGCGGTGGCTCCGAATCTTCTGCCTTTCGAGGCCCGATTTCCCGGTAAGAACACTCTGGATCGTCCGGGAGGCTCGGTTCCAGTGACGGCGAGGGCGTTCGAGCCTTTCGCGGCACGTCTTGGGGTCTCGTGGGATGATGACTTTCTTTATGCCGAAGGCAACGGATTGCCGGATCACCAGATGATGGTCGGGATCACCGCATGGCAACAGCAGGTGCCGCTTCCCCAGGCTTATGTCGGTGAGAATGCTTGGCGCATTCCCCTGA
>JAGROX010000299.1:0-1569 GCA_020440025.1 Verrucomicrobiia bacterium | reverse complement strand
GCGCTTCCTGCGTGGAGCAATCGCTCTCGCGGTCAACGGCATTCCCATCTTCAATCCACAGAACAATCGCGGCGAGGTCTCCTACGAGATTGGCGAACTCGATCAGTGGGGCGGCCACTGCGGGCGCGGGGACGACTATCATTACCACATCGCACCGCTGCATCTGGAGCCGCAGGTCGGAAAAGGAAATCCCGTCGCCTTCGGGCTGGATGGCTACCCGATTCTGGGACTCGCGGAAGCCGATGGTTCCGCCCCGCGCGATCTCGATGACCTGCATGGCCATGACCACGGCGATCTCGGCTATCACTACCACGCGGCGAAGGCGTATCCCTACGTGTTGGGTGGTTTTCGCGGCGAGGTGGTCGAGTCAGAGGGCCAAGTGGATCCGCAGCCGCGGGCGCAGGGCGTTCGGGAAGCCATGCAGGCACTTCGCGGTGCCGAGATCACGGGTTTCGAGGGTTCCCTGTCGGAGGGCTTCAAGCTTTCCTACGAGGTGAATGGCGACAATCGGTCTGTCGGCTATCGCATTGAGGAAGATGGAACTTACCCTTTCGAGTTCGATCGCGGCAGTGAGGGTCGCTCCAAAGAAGTTTACACCCGCCGAGGAGGTGGGGGCGGTCCCGAAGGAGGACGTCCTCCTCGTCCCGGCGGCGGAGGGTCTGAGATGCGTCCGCCCGGCGGTGGCGGAGGGCCGGAGAGAGCAGATCCCCTGGCTGACGCGCTCGATCGGAATCGTGATGGCATCATCGATGCCGACGAACTGGCCGATGCGGAGCGGGCGCTGCGCAAACTCGACCTCGATGGCGACGGAAAGCTCAGCCGTGAGGAAGCGACCGGAAGAAAGGGTGGCGGAAAAGGGGCCAAGGGGAGAAACTAGGAAAAATGCGCATTCTCGTCGTAGAAGACCAACCCCAGATCGCCGGGTTCATTCGCTCTGGACTCGAGGAGAACGGTTTTGTCGTAGAGACCTGCCGCACCGGCGAGGCGGGCTTCGAAATGGCGACGACGGAATCTTTCGATGCGATGATCTTGGATATCATGCTGCCGGGGCGCGATGGGCTCAGCATTCTGCGCAGTTTGCGCGAGCGTCGCGTCACCTTGCCCATCATGCTGCTGACGGCTCGGAACGAATTGAACGAGCGCGTCGAGGGACTCAATCTCGGGGCCGATGACTACCTGACGAAACCCTTCTTTGTGGAAGAGCTGGTCGCCCGGCTCCAGGCCCTGTTGAGGCGTTCCTCGGGGATCGCTCTCAATATTCTGCAGAACGGCGATCTCTCTCTCGATCTGATCAAGCGTGAGGCCAAACGCGGCGATCGCGAAATCGAACTGAGCCAGCGCGAGTTTGCCCTGCTGGAATACTTGATGCGGTCGCCTGGACGGGTGTATTCCCGATCCCAGATCTGCGAGCATGTCTGGAACACGCACTTCGACACTGGGACCAACATGGTCGACGTGGCCGTCACTCGCCTCAGGAAAAAAATCGAAGAGACTGGAGAATCCAAGCTCATCGACACCGTGCGTGGAGTCGGTTACCGAATGCACGAAGCTCCGTGATGGGAACGATGA
>JAGROX010000298.1 GCA_020440025.1 Verrucomicrobiia bacterium | reverse complement strand
TGGAGGGCAGTGTCGGTGACAATGCAGACGTCCATGATGAGAGACCAGTGACGCAGGTAGAAATGATCGAGCCGGACCCGATGGCGAACCTTCAATTCCGTGTCGGTTTCACCGCGGCAACCTTTCACTTGAGCCAGTCCGGTAATGCCGGGTTTGGCGAAGTGACGGACGCTGTAGTCATCGACGAAAGTGCTGAAGTGGACATCGTGGTCCACGAAATGGGGACGCGGACCGACCACGCTCATCTCTCCTTTGAGCACGTTGAGGAACTGAGGAATCTCATCGAGACTGGATTTCCGGAGGAAGTTTCCGCCCGGGAAGATGCGGGGATCACCTTTTTGAGCCTGAAGGCCGGGCGTGTTGTTCAGATGCATGGTGCGAAGTTTGTAGACTTCGAAGACCTCGCCATCCCGACCAGTGCGCTGCTGACGATAGAACAAGGGGCCCGGTGAAAAGATCCGATGGAGCATCCAGACGGAGGCACAAAGCGGGGGAATGATCAACGCGGTGACGGCGGCGGAAAACGCAATGTCGAAGACGCGCTTTACCAGGCGGTTCATCGGATCTTCCAGGGGTTCGCGCCAGTTCGTCAACAGCAGGTGAGAACCATCCTGATGGGAATCGAGGTTGCCATTGAAACGAGAACGGGTGTCATCGACCCAGATGAGCCGCATTCCGAGGGAATCACACAGCTGTTGTAGGGAGCGGATGAGATCCGGACGATGCTCCAGTCCAAAAGCAAGAAGGAGACGGGCGTGATACTCGCGACAGATTTCGCGGATGTTTCCGAAATCCCCCAGAATGGGCAAGGAGGGCATGTCGATGGCACCGGCGGAACCGTAGGATACATAACCGAGGAACTCGGCTCCCGGTACGGTGCTGGTCATCTGAAGAGCCCGATCGTGCTGAATCTCACTTGGCGACGCCAGGATCAGGGTATTGGCGTGATTGGTCTTGGTGCTGCGGTAGAGGTAGCGCTGCATCATGCGATGGCCGACCTGATTCATCCAGGCGATCCAGATGGCATAGCTGCCGAAGAAGATTGCGAGGAAGACGCGAGACAGGCGGTCGTCCTTACTCATCACGATCACTCCGAAGATGGCCACCAAGGCGAAGAGAATCTCGCGCTGGGTGAGGTTCCAGATTCGGCTGCGGGAGAGACCGCAGAGAGAGCGAGCGCGTTTCTCGCGAACGATAAACTCGATGACGGCGGCCGCCGGAATCATGAGGGATGCCCATAGGTAATTTTTTGGGAGCAGTTCGTGCCCATAAACCGTGAGGTGAAGAATCCAGACGATTCCCCAGAAGAGGATGACGCTGCCCAAGAACTTCACCAAGAAGTGAAGACGGATAGAACCATGATAGCGGTCAGAGATCATAATATCTAAAACTTTAAATTATCAAAATTAAATCTTGCTAATGCAAATTTTCGCAGTTTTTGATTGAATTGCAATTTTATTCGAGCAAATTAGTAAAAATATTTCTTTTATAGAAAATAGAGCCGGTCTCATTCCTCGTTCCCCATTCCTTCCGCACCATGACTCCCGCAAAGTCTCTTTCCCCGTCCATGCCGCTGGTAGCAGGCGAACGATCGGACGCCAAGCCATCTTGGGATCTGATCGAGGTGTCTCCAGTCGTCGATTGGGACGACATCATGAGTATTTTGAAACGCCGTTGGGCGTGGCTGGTCGTCATTCCCGCGATCTGTGCGGCATTGGCGCTGGCCTACGTCCTCCTTCTGGTGACTCCCATGTATAAGAGCAGCGCGATGGTGTTCATCGACCCGAACTTCGACCATATTCTCCAGATTGAGAATGTCAGCTCGGGTCTGTCGGATTCAGATTCGCTGAACTCGATCGAAAAGGCCATCGTCTCCGACTCGATGATCATTCGAGTGATCGACAAGTTGGGGCTGCGAAACGATCTGGGGTTCTTGCCGAAATCCCTTCACAAGTATGTGAAGCAGGGGCAGGAGATTTCAGGATCTCGATTGTTGGCAGAAATACGAAAGAAGCGGGTCAGCGCGGGGTTGATTCGCCCCACCCGCTTGTTGGAATTGTCGGTTTTGGATCCGGATCCGGAGCGGGCGCGATTGATCACTCGGACTTTTGTGGATGAGTTTGAGAGTTTCCTGGGAGAGCAGAAACGCGCCGAGGCTGGACATTCGGAAGATGAATTGAGACAGCAAGCTGACGAAGCCTATGGTCGGGCACTGGAAGCCGAGAAACGCCTGGAAGTTTTTCGAAATGAAAATCCCGACCTCACCGTTGAACAGGATCATCAGTTGTTCGCTGAGCGGCTGACCAAGATTGGAGAGGAATACAACGCGATGTCGGGTCGGGTTTTGGATCTCCGGAGTCAGGTGGAAACCCTCAAGGATGTCGATCCGGAGTTGTATCCCCTCAAAGTGATCGAAGTGGGTCGGTTCTCCGAGATCGAACACGTTTCGGAACTCCTGAATCAGCGGTTGTCCGCCAATTCGAATCTCGCGGCGGTGTCGCAACTCTACACCCCCGATCATTCCCGCTATCGTGAAGCCAGCAGCCGCGTCGTCGAAATCGATACGCAATTGAAGATCCTTGCCACCGATCTCAAGGCATCGGTTAACGCTGCTTACGAGTCTGCCGTTACCAATGAAAAGCTCTTGGCCGAGCGGGTGAACGAATTACAGCATCAACTCACCGGAGTGAAGAAGGCCAGTTCTGAGTTTCGGGCGATTCAACAGAAAGTGGAAACGGAGTGGCTCGTGCATGAGTCTCTACAAAAGCAGATCGGAGAAACGTCTCTGGTGACGGAGAAATCGACCAAGGTGACCACTCTGATGTCGGAGCCAATTGCGGCGCACAAACCGGCCAAACCGAGCAAGCCGATCGCCGTCCTTGCGGGTGGATTTGTTGGCGGGCTGATCAGTCTTGGAATGATGGCGTTTGAACTGTTCAAGGGCGGACCTTTTGTGAATCGCAGACAGGCCGAGCAGAGCCTCCGTGTGCCGGTGACGGCTGAGATCATCTCCAAGGGAGGACAGATTGCCGATGCCGAACTTCAGGAGACCATGACGGGCGTCCTGTTGTCACCCCAGTATCGTCAGGCTCGATTTCTCCATGTCTCCTCCGTCTGGCAGAATTCAGAGGGACTGCGAATGTCCGCCTGCCTTGCCGCTGCTTCGGCCTACTACGGTTGTCCGACTCTCCTGATTTCGGTCACCGAAGGTGGAGATCCCAGGGCACTGGTAAATCTCGCTCCCCAGCAGTCTCATACGCAAAATCTGCATACGCTCAGATTGCCGGCAAGCTTTCTGATTGCTCCCAATGACGCCTGGCAGCTTCTCAGTCCGCATCGCCAGCATTTCGGACGGATCGTGATCGAATCGACCAGTCTGTCTCAACAGAGTCAGATTCCCTCGGTGATCGCTTCCATCGCCGACGCCAATGTGCTGGTCGTGAACAAGGATCGGGGAAGGAAACGCGATGTCGAAGATACCGTGGAACGTTTTTCTCGAAACGATGCCGCGCAAATCTCTTTGATTCTCGTGTCTTGAGGCGATTTTTCCCATTTCCCCAATCCTCCTCCATCCAATCGCTTGAAGATTGATTCCACTCTCACGAAAGTCGGCAGCCTCAGGTTGTTTGCCCTTGGTGCCTGGTCCGAACTGTGGCGGGTCCTGTTGCCCTCATCCGTGAGGATGTCGGGAGCTGGCATTCAGTTCTTGAGCACGGTGATCATTGCGAGAACCCTCGGGGAGGGAGGGAGTGCTGGATTCTTCTTCTGGTCTTCGGTGTTGATGACGTCGGGTCCCATTGCTTCCTATGGGCTGGAGCAGATTGCGCTGCGCAACGTGCCCCGACTTCACCGTCAAGGGCCGGAAGTCGTGGGCCGGTTTCTGGCCTCGCTGCGGTGCGTGTCCCTTTCGCTGTCATTTCTCATCGGGATCGGGCTAATCGGATACGCCATCGCGAGTGAGAAACCGCCGGGATTTCATGCCTGGCATCTGCTACTTCCGGTGGCGTTGGCCTCCATCGCCATCACCCTGATCAATGGCGAGGCACTGAAAGGGCTGGCCCGTCCTGTGGCCGGAGTGGTCTTTGGCCATCTCATCCCCGTGAGTCTCTTCTGTCTGTTGACCGCGATCTTCTCCCGTCATCTTTCCTCGCCCGGACTCCTCACGCTCTACACCGCCAGCTACCTGACAGCTGCCATCATCGTTCGCTTCGCGCCGGTGCCGGATTTTCGAGAACGTCTTTTGGCGCTTCCGAAATGGGAATCGGTTCGGACGGTGCTGCGTGAGGGATTTTCGGTCTGCTGTGTGAATGTCTTTGGCGCGCTCGCCTTCATCCTTCCGCTGGCCTATCTCGAGTTTACGAGTCCGCCCGCAGAGGTGGCTTACATCACCACCGCGTTTCGAATCAGCATTCTCTTCTTTGTGCTCTCGCACGCCATTCACGGAGTCTTCGCGCCCGCGCTTTCCACGAGCGCAGATATGCCGAATCCTTTTCGTCCGGTCTTTCGCGTCTATTTCAAGGCAATCGCCATCACCTTGGCTGCCCTGATTTTGCCGCTCGGATTTGGCATCGCCTTTCCTGAGGTGGTCATGTCGATTTTTGGCAATTCGTTCAAGAATGGCGCTGATGCCCTTCGTCTTCTGCTGATCCTGCAACTCGTGACGGTTTGTCTCGGTCCGGTTCTTCAACTGCTGCTCATGACCGGTCATACCGTGCTCATGGCTCGCCTCGGTGTATTGAAAATCATCTTTGGCGTCGCGTTGTCACTGATCCTGATTCCCCGGTTCGGCGGGGTGGGAATGGTGGTCGCCCTGGGGGTTACGTCGATCGCGGAAGAAGTATTCGGGCTTGGCTATGCCGTGGTCATGTTGAAGAAATCCTCGTTGGTGGTGGAACCGTCATGAGCGCGCAACGAACGATCCACGCTTACTCTGCCGAGGTGCCCAGGTTTTGGTTGCCCTGGTGGTATCGACCTTCCCGACTTCTCCTGGGGGCGACGCTTCCTGCCCTACTGATTTTCTCCTTCTCAGACAGCACCAAAACACTGTCCAGGGCCCAGTTGTTTTTTGGTTCCAGAGACATGGTGGTGGGGCTGATTGCGATTGTCTGCCTCGTGATAGGAGCTCTGATCGGTGAGTCCAAAATGCTCTCCCGATTCCTTGATTCTCTCACTCGGCGAAACTCAACGCTTCAGCCTCCGCCCAGATTGGGAGAGGCCTTGCTCTCGCAGAATTTTGATCGATTTCTCCTGGCGGTGTTTCTGGTCACTCACGTGATCTTCTTCCGGAATTTCATCACCAACCCCGGGCTCATTGCCGGCGTGCTCGGCGGAGATCTCGAACTAAAACACGAATTTAAGACGATTCCGGGGGTGACGACCTGGACTCAGATTTCCATGCTGCTGGCGGCGATTCGGGGATTGCGCTGGGCTGGCATTCTGCCGGGGCAGGTCAAGCTGATCTCCGTGTTTCATCTCCTCTTTTTCGCGACCTTGTTCGTTCGCGCAATCTTGTGGTCGGAGCGCCTGGCCCTCATTGAGGGGGTGGTGCCCTTCTTCCTCTGTGCGCTTCCAAGGCTAACCACGTCGATGTCATCGTTCGGTCGAATTTTCATTCGATTCTTTCCCTTCATCGTTCCCGTCCTGCTGCTTTTCGTCTTTACGGCGTTTGAGTACTTTCGATCCTGGCAATACTATGCCGGTCAACATTCCAGCGTGCTGGAGTTCGGTTGGCTGCGGCTCTACACCTATTACTTCGAAGCGATGAATACCGGAGCAGCCACCTTGGCGGGCTCCGGATTCTACGATGGGCCGACCTGGCCGCTTTCGACTGCGGGATACAATCACATCTACGACGGACTTTACCTGGGAGCGCTGGATGTGGAATACAACAACCCCTCTGGCATCTGGTACATCGCGACATATAGCGGCAACGTGCTATTCGCCCCCGTTTGTCTTTTCCTGGGATGTTGGCATGGGATGGCTTGGCGCAGCTTTTCCATGGGGCGACTTTTTGGACTTTTCTTTCCAATCAGCTTTCTGGGATTGATGGAGATCATCCGTATTTCCTACTGGGCCGGACTCAATCGGGTGCTGCCTTCGACTTTGTTCATCATCATTCTCCTCGTCTGGGCGGCGAGTTTGAAAAAGCGGGTCAGAGTATATCACGAGCCTGCTGTCGAGGAGCCAGGACTCCATCATCAACGGCTGTCTTCATGAACCGAGTGGTCCTCAATGCGCGCTTTCGCAATCGACCCGTTACCGGAGTGGAACGCTTCGCCATCGAGGTCAGTCGTCGACTGGGAGATCTTGAGGAGATTCGTCCGGAGAACCCCATCGCCGGACTGAAAGGCCATGCTTGGGAGCAACTCATTCTGTCTCGGAAGATCGGACGTGACTCGGTGTTGCTCTCGCCTTGCAACACCGGCCCGATCACGGTGAAACGTCAGCTCGTGGTCATTCATGATGCGGCGGTGTGGGATTGTCCCGAAGGATTCAGCGGGGCTTTTCGACATGTCTACCAGCAGCTCCTGCCGCGGCTGGCCCGAAGCTGCCAAGGGGTCGCCACCGTTTCCGAATTTTCCCGCCAACGGCTCGCGGGTTTTCTTGGAATTCCGGAAGAGAGAATTCTCGTGCTGGGCAACGCCGTCAGCGACGCCTTCTCACCGGGGAAAGGACCGGCAGATGGGGACGATGCCACCTTGTTGTGTGTCGGTTCCCTCGATCCACGGAAAAACCTTTCCCGACTCATTCGCGTCTGGCTCGAACTGAAGGCGCAGGGCCGATTGCCCGAGAAGGCCCGACTCAAATTGATTGGCGGAGCCAATCCGAGAAATTTTGCGGATTTCGAGCGCGCCGAAGATGTCAGCATTCAGTGGCTGGGTCGCGTCAGTGACGACGAACTGATTCGTGAATATCGACAGGCCGCCGCATTTATCTACCCGAGTTACTATGAGGGATTTGGGCTGCCGCCACTGGAAGCCATGGCCTGTGGTTGCCCCGTGCTGTTGTCCCATCAGGCCAGCTTGCCGGAGGTGGGTGGCATGGCCTTTGATCCAACACAAGCTGACTCGCAGGGGGCGGTTCTTTATTTTGATCCCTTCAGCGAAGCGGAAATCGGCGATACCATTCTCCGTTTTCTCAGTTTGGATGCCACTCAAAGATCGGCCCTGCGGGCCAATGCCATCGTGCGCAGCCACGCGTTTTCCTGGGACGCCATTGCCGAGAGCACAGCGGGCGCTCTGGCCCGAATCTAGTCAGATCTCGAACTTCGCCTCGGCGGTTTCGATCTCTTCGCTCACCGTGGACCAGGCCGAGTAGACGGTTTCCAGCTCCGCTTCGAGTTGGTGCAGGCGTTCGCTGGCGACTTTGGCTTCCTCTGGCTGCGCTTTGAAAAATTCGGGATCCACCAGTTTGGCGGTTAGTGCACTTTTTTCTTCCTCCAGAGCGGCGATCGAGGCTTCGGCTTTCTCCAGACGTTGATTGAGAGGTTTCATCACCTCGGCCTTTTTTTGTCGCAACTGCGCTTCGCGCTTTCGCTGCTCTTTTCGGCTGGCACCTGAGGGGTTATCACCGGCAGCGGCAGCGGCTGACGCAGTGGCGGAGCCTCCACGGATTCCTCCCGTCGATCCCTTCTGAGCGGCGGCAAGTTCCTCTGCTTTCTTCTCCAGAAAGTCGCCGACGTTCCCGAGGAAGACCCGCATCGGCTGATGGGGGATGAATTCCAACACCTTGGTGACAATGGGATCGAGAAAGGAACGGTTGTGCGACACGATGGCGTAGGTGCCGGTGTAGTCGTCGAGGGCGCGCTGGAGTACCTCCTGCGACTGCATGTCGAGATGGTTGGTCGGTTCGTCGAGAATCAGGAAATTTGCCGGCTGCAACAGCATGCGGGCCAGTGCCAGTCGACTGCGTTCTCCGCCGGAAAGCACGCTGACGCTTTTGAAAACATCGTCGCCTCTGAAAAGGAAGGCTCCCAGTACAGTTCGCAGATTCATCGAAGCCGCCTCGGCCGAGACGCCTTTTTCGACGGTTTCGAGGACGGTTTTCTTGGGGTCGAGGTCGTCGGCGTGGTTCTGCGAGAAGTAGCCAATCTTGACCTTGTGCCCGATTTTCTTGGTGCCGCTGGTGGCCGACTCGATGTCGGCGATGATGCGGGAAAACGTTGATTTCCCCGCGCCGTTAACCCCCACGATGGCGATGCGATCACCGCGCTCGATTTCGAAATTGAGGTTCTTCAGCACCTGGTTGTCGCCGTAGTTCTTACCGATGCCCTCGAGCTTCAGAACCGTCTGGCCACTCCGTTCCGGTTGGGGAAAACGAAAGCCGATTCCGGCGGCGTCCGATTCCAGTTCGATGCGTTCCAACTTGTCGAGTTGCTTGATGCGCGACTGCACCATCTTGGCCTTCGATGCCTTGGCGCGGAAACGATCGATCAGTTGTTCCGCTTTTTCGATCTCACGTTGCTGGTTTTTGAACGAGCGCTCCAACTGCTCACGTCGGGCGTCACGCTCCTTGAGGTAAAAGGAATAGTTGCCCGCGTAAGTCTGTACCTGGCCGCTTTCAAAGGCGAACGTGAGGTTCGTGAGATTGTCCAACAGGCTGCGGTCATGACTGATGAGAATGATGGAGCCGCCATAGCCGCGAAGCCATTGTTCCAGCCACTGAACCGTCTCGATGTCGAGATGATTGGTCGGTTCGTCGAGCAGGAGCACACTCGGCTCTTGGAGGAGCAGTTTGGCGAGGGCGATGCGCATTTGCCAGCCGCCGCTGAAGGTTCCCGTGGGTCGGTCAAAATCCGCATGGGAAAAGCCGAGACCGCTGAGAATCGTTTCGATGCGCGGCTTCATCCGCGCGATGTCGTGGTGCTCCAGTCGCAGTTGAAGATCGCCAAACACCTCCAGCGTATCCGCGTAGGCATCCGCATCGGCGACCGGATCCAGAGATTCCAGGTCGCTTTCGACCTCAGCGAGTTGCTGCTGGAGGAGTAGGGCATCGCCGAACGCCTTTTCTGCTTCGGCAAACAAAGAGCAACCTTCGTGCTTCACTCCCTCTTGAGGCAGGTAGCCGACCGTGACCTGCTTGGCCTTGGAAATTCGACCTGAATCGGGCGTCTCGATGCCGGCAATGATCTTAAGCAAGGTGGATTTCCCGGCACCGTTCGGTCCTGCCAGCGAGAGCCGTTCCTTGGCCCGGACGGTCAGGGACAGATCCTTGAAGAGCGTTCGACCTCCGAACTGAATGGAAACTTTCTCAACGGCGAGCATGTATAAAGAAACTGGGTGCGAGACAAAGGCGCTGAATGTAGCGCAGATGCCGACTGCCGCCAGCGGAGGAAATGGCGACGAGGGGTTGACCTTTTTTCTACGCCTTCACCGCCGACTCACAGCCCTTGATGTCGAGCTTGCCCGAGGCCAAAAGCGGGATCTCAGGCACCTCGATGATCGTCTTGGGGATCCAGAGGCTGGAGATGCCTTTCTCTAGCAGCTTGTAGCGAAGGTTGGTGAGATCGAGGCCCGGGGAGGCGCAGAGAAGGATGAGCGCCTCGCCTTTGGCGTCGTCGGGAACTCCCACGATGGCGATTTTTCTTTCGGAATCGGTGTCGAATCCCATCGCTTCATTGATGGCTGCCTCCACGGTTTCGTGAGGCACCATCTCTCCGCCGATTTTGGAAAATCGGGAAAGGCGTCCCTCAATGTAGAGAAATCCGTCTTCATCCACCCGACCGATGTCCCCGGTGCGGAACCAACCATGACGGATGACTTCCTCGGTCTTTTCCGGTTGTCCGAGGTAGCCTTCGAAAATGTTGGCCCCCCGCAACCAGATCATGCCGCTTTGAAGCAGCGAGCGAGGTTCATCAGTGTCGGGATCGGTGATGCGAATCGCCACTCCCGGAATAGGCTGACCGACGGAACCCGCGCGACGGTTTGGGATCACCGGGCGGTGATCGTCATCATTGTCAGGTTCAGGGTCGGGAAGATTCACGTTGGACACCGGCGATGTTTCCGTCAGGCCATAGCCTTCCAGCACAGGTTTTCCAAATCGATTGGCGAAAGCTTCGGCCAGGTTGACGGGGAGTTTCTCCGCCCCGGTGACCACCAATTTGGCCGAGGCAAACTGTTCAGGTTTCGCTTTTCGCAAGTAGCCACGGAGAAAGGTGGGCGTCGCGATGATCAGGCTGATGCGATGCGTCTCGATCAGTTCCGCCAACTTTCCGGTGTCGAGAGGACTCGGATAGGTGACGAGGGTCAAACCTTCAATGATGGGATACCAGAGCGTCACCGTGCAGCCGAAGCTGTGAAAGAGTGGGAGACACCCCAACACCTTGTCCTCGGAATTCAGACTGATGCGGGAGCCGAACTGATTGACGTTGGCGAGCAGATTGCGGTGAGAAAGGACGACTCCTTTGGGATCTCCGGAACTGCCGCTGGTGAACAAAAGGACCGCTTCCTCGTGATCGCCTTTTTTCTGAATTTTCAGCACTGATGCCAGCAGGCCGACAGGGAGTAGCTTGGAAAGGACCAGCCAGAGGCCGATCTTCGTCTTGAGCGCTGGGAGCACCCGCTCGATCAGGATGAGTTGCTTGTTCGGGGGCCACGGAAAGCGGCTCATTTTGCGGACAAAGGGATCGGCGGTGATGAATTTGTCGATTCCCGATTGTTGGATGCACGAGGCGACGGCGTTTTCCCCGGCGGTGAAGTTCAGGTTCACCGGCACTTTTCCCGCAAAAATCACCGCCAGATTCGCCAGCACACCCCCCTTGCCGGGAGGCAGGATGATGCCGACCCGAGGTTGCTCGGTCTCTTGGCGAATGTGCTTGGACAACACGATGGCCGCGGCCAGCAACTTGTCGAAACCCAGTTCCGAGCCATCGTTGCCATCGATGATCTTGTCGGTCGTGCCGTGCTTTTTCAGTCCACGCAGCAGTGCCCAGGCGAGGGTTGTCTTCAGGATAGGCCGACGGGAGAATGCCGCTTCGCCCGCGAGGAGAAGCCGTTCCTGATAGTTGGCCAGCGTCACCGCCTCGCGCTCGAGCACTTTGGCGAATGAGAGGATCAGGCGATCGACATCACGGATGTTCTCGATGGAAAGACGGGTTTCAGCCGGACGTTCGACAAAGAGCGGCAGCACTGGGGCGCTCGTTTTCAGGAGAAACTGAAGTATGTGCGAAGGCACCGTCTGATTCTGTCCCGCTCGAGTGAGGGTTTTTCCCGGAACAAAAATGATGATGGCATCGTCTTCGATCGACCCGTGGATCTGCTTTTTGAATGCCTCCAGCAGGGAATCGTCGCAGGCGAACTCGATGGCATCCACGTCCGCTTTCTCCAAGTGCGCCTGAAGCAGGGGATCGTATTCCAGATCACGTTCGATCAAGTAGATCAGTTTGCGGTCATTGAGTCGCCTCTCGAGATGGAGCAGATCCTCGAATTGCAGACGATTCGGGATGACGAGCACTCCGCCAGAGGCGGGAATGTGTTCGTCGCCGATCAGTTCCAGTTTGGTCGAAAGGGAGGCGGCCATGAGTCTAAGGAGAAAATGAAAACGGGAAAATTGCGCAAAAGAAAAGCCCGGAGCAAGCCAGTAGTCGAAATCCTGAGCGATTCCTTCCTTTCTTATAACCCGAATCAATCGGGAAATCGATCAATCCCGGCGTGATCCAGTGAGAAATCCATGCTTGCCACTCGCGACGCGCAACCCTAGCCTCAGCCCCCATGAACGATTCTGAAGCAAAAACTCAGGCAGCCGCCGACACCAAACACTGGGAGGCAGTGGCCGACAGTCCCGAATTCAAAGGACTGATCGCGGCCAAAGCCAAGTTCATCATCCCAGTTTGCATCTTTTTCCTGGTCTATTACTTCGCGCTTCCTCTGCTGGTGGGGCTGGCACCCGACCTCATGAGCAAGAAGCTATGGGGGGTCGTGAATGTGGCATACGTGTTCGCCCTCAGCCAGTTCTTCATGACTTGGATCATCTCCATCGTCTACGCCCGCGCTGCCGCAAAGTTCGATACCAAGGCGCAAGACGTTATCGATACCTTTCACGTTTGATCGCCATTCGATTTCCAGACCGCTGAGATCCCGTCTCCTTTCTCCAGCCATTTTTTCTCATGAATTATCTCCAAGTTTTCCCTCTCCTCGCTCAGACCGCCGCCGACGTCGCCGGTGACGAGAAGGTGTCGATGGCGTCCATCGGCATGTTTTCGCTGTTTGTGTTGCTGACCCTGGTTGTCACTTATTGGGCATCGCGCAAGTCATCCGGAGCCGGAGCGTTCTTTGCGGCCGGCCGCCGCATCACCGGTTGGCAGAACGGTCTCGCCGTCGCCGGTGACTACATGAGTGCCGCCTCGTTCCTCGGGATTGCGGGAATGATCGCCTTTTTCGGTTTCGACGGGTTCCTCTATTCCGTTGGTTTCCTCGTGGCCTATCTGACGGTGCTTCTGATCGTTGCCGAGCCGCTGCGAAACCTCGGCAAGTTCACCATGGCTGATGTGCTCGCCTTCCGGAACCGCGAGGTGCCGGTTCGCGCCTTGGCAGCACTCAGCACGCTCTGTGTCACCATTTTCTACATGATCGCCCAGATGATCGGAGCCGGAGTTCTCGTGAATGCGCTGATCCCGGGAGATCACTACACCGAGGCCGTCATCATCGTGGGAATGCTCATGCTGGTCTATGTCATCTTTGGCGGCATGCTCGCCACCACCTGGGTGCAGA
>JAGROX010000297.1:3370-10597 GCA_020440025.1 Verrucomicrobiia bacterium | reverse complement strand
TTCACGAGATTGAGGATGTTGTCCGGTTGAGGGTTGGTCCGGAACTCTGCCGGGAAGAAGTCCTGATAAATGTACTGATCGCTAAGCTTGTTAACGTCGATATCGAGGTAGAGCGTGCTTTCGTCCGGCCCGGGAAGATAGACCCGATGCTGAAGATTCAGGCGATAGCGGTCGGAGGTGACCGGTTTGGTCCGGGTGCGACCGCTGTAAGAGGTCTGCGGGTCGTCGTCGTTGGCGTAATACAAATTCAGGCTTCCGAAATTCGGATTGTTCCGATGACGCTCTGATTTGAACTCGATTCCACCGGCAAGACCGCGCTCGCTCCGGAAATCGAGGTGAGCTTGCGCCAGCGTGTGATCGCCGATCATGAAACCATACTGATTCAGGAGAAAAGCACCCCAAGGTGAGCTGAAACCGGGGACAAAGTAGTATCCCAATTCATCATCGAGAGGCTGGGACAGGAACGGGAACCAGAAGACGGGTGTGTCTCCGCTGTAGAATTTCACCCCTTTCATGACGACTTTATCGCCAGGATAGATCTTTACGGATTTGGCCCGGATTCGGAAGTGGGGCGTAGCCGAGTCATGAGTGGTGAAAAGGGAGTCACCCATCTCAATCATTTCGGTGGCCTCGGTTGGCACCGCGATGTCCCCAGATTCGTAATAGAGCGGGGCCAGCGCACTGCGCAGGTCCGTCGCGGTCATCTCACCCGTGTTGGTGTTGTAGATGATCTCCTGACCCGTGAAGATGGACCCATCCTTGTAAACCCGCACATTGTCGCGAGCGTACACCTTGCCGCTCGACTGATGAAACTCGGCCTGCTCGGCTTCGATTACGACTTCACCGTAGCGGATTCGGACATTTCCGGTAGCCCGGGCGATGCCCATGGCCTCATCGAAAGTGGTTTCGTTGCTCTCAATCTGCAGATTTTGAGCTACTTCGGCCACATTGGCCGCAGTACCCAACAAATCCCCGTCTTGCGCCAGCAGCGGGGACGCGGAGCTGAGGATAAAGGCACTAAGCGAAGCTTGTGCCAGCCTGGATAGCTGCATGCGCAAAAGAGTGGTCATCTCCCTATGTCGAATCTTGGTCAATTTATACCAATTATGAAGATTCGTAAAAGCCTTTCATTAAGAAAAGGAATTACGTTTCCAAAAGCGTTCTTTAGCAACTTCCCGGCAAAACACCAATAGAAAATTCGGACTTTTTGAAACCATTGGCTCTGAGATTCATCCCTTTTCCGCTGAATCGTGAGTGGAATGGAGGCAGAAACCTCTGTGAGATTTCTCTTTGAAGAATCCAAAGAACCGATTGGCAGCTTCGTCCCACGAGCTTTTTTCGGCCTCGGCGAGAGCTTGGGAGAGGTTCAAGCCCCGCCGAAAGACCAGTTCGTAGGCCCGTTTGATGGCATTGCGCTCGGCGCGTCCGAAATTTGCTCTCCTCAATCCGATCGAGTTAATTCCGGCGATTCGGTTCAGGCCTGCCGCGATGGTGAATGGCGCGACATCCTGTTTGATCGCGGAAAGTCCTTGCACCATGACGAGATCGCCGATGCGAATGAATTGGTGGAAAACCGCGCCGCCGCCGAGAAAAGCCCGGTTGCCCAGGCTGACATGACCGGCGAGAAGGCAATTGTTGGCGATGATGTTCCCATCTCCGAGGGAAGCATCGTGGCCAAGGTGGACGCCGGTCATTAGAAAATTATCGCTTCCCATTCGAGTTTGCTGCCCAGCGTAGAGACTTCGATGGATGGTTACATATTCCCTGATGTTGTTTCGCGGACCAATCCAGACCCCGCTATCTACCGTGGGATCAAAGCTGACTGCTTGAGGGTCTGCTCCGATGATACTACCGGGGCCGATGCGGCAGTCCCGGCCCAGATGGACTCGCCCCAACAAATGAACATGCGAGCCGATGTGGCAGCCGCTCTCGATCACTGCGCCGCCATCGATGATGGAATAGGCTCCGATCTCGACATCCTCAGCGATCTCGGCTTGAGGATCGATCACTGCAGTTGTGTGTGCCTTCATGACAGGTGAGGAGTCCAAAGTTGCGGACTGCTATTGGTCAATCGAAATGAAGGAACAAGTTAATCTCGAAGTTTCAACTCCTGATCTCGGAGAAAAATGGTTGGAAACTAGATGAGTCCAGATTCGCGAAAGCTGAAATAGGGTTGGCTGTCGACCCGATCGGAGGGGGAGCCAACAATGACATGGTCATGCATCTCGATCTTGAGCAGTCCGGCGGCGTCTCTGAGTTGTCGAGTCAGGCTGATGTCTGCCTGGCTGGGGGAGGGGTTTCCCGAAGGATGGTTGTGGACGAGAATGAAGGAGGCTGCCGACCAGGCGATCACGGTGCGGAAAATCTCTCTGGGGTGGGCGATGCATTCGTTCAGTGTGCCTCGTGTGACTTCCGCGACGTGAAGGAGATTGGCTCGATTGTCGAGTAGAACCAGGCGAACCACTTCCTGGCTCAGCAGGCGCAACTCCCCGCCAAGCAGATCGTAAACCGCTTCGGGAGAGTCCACAGGCAGTTCCTGGTAGCGTTCGCGTGCCAGCCGCCGCCCGAACTCGAACACGGCTACCAGTTGCGTTGCCTTTGCTGGACCGATACCGGGAATCTGGCTCAACTCGGTGACGGACTGGCGAGAGATCGTCTGTAGAGAACCAAATCGGCGAATGAGGTCGCGTCCGAGATCCACCGCGCTGACGCCCTTTCGGCCGGTTCCGAAAAAGAGCGCGAGAATTTCAGCATCGCTCAGGGAGCCAGGGCCCCGGTTAGTCAGTTTTTCCCGGGGGCGCTCGGCCTCGGGCATGTCGCGAATGCGGGGAGAAGGGGTTGACGAATTGTCCACAGGATCCTTTATGATGGACGTTAAAGTCCGTGGCAAGCAGAGGAGAGTGAAAAATGCGGTTCTCTGCTTGTGCGGGCCTCAGAATCGCGGATTCTGGGAAGTGGTCGTTTTCGCAATATTTGGAAAAATCGCCTTCTTTTGATGGCTTTTGGGAATTGAATTTTGACTTTTCAGCGGAAACTAGCTAGCAAGTGGTGGGAAAATTTTTCAAATCTAAATTTTCAATAATGAGAAGATATCTCGGGGTGTTGCTGCTGATGTTCGGATTGCCGGCTTCAGATCTGGCTTCAGTGGAAGCTTATCCGCTGAGCTTGGAGCAGCGTGACCATCTGAAGACCTATATTCCACGGACCTTTTTGAAGCTGGACTCACAGAGGCCGGTTCACATTGTGGCTCTGGGGGATTCGGTGACTTGGATGTACACCCGAGATGACAACAACGGAAACTGGTTGCTGTCCTATCTGGGGACTTTCAGTAATCAATTGGCCCGAGAATTCTTTTATCCGGGCGGGGTGCGAGCCCTCAATCCCGAGAAGGGTTTTCCTGAAAAACTCAAGGACCACATCGGGAAGGAGATTTTTATCGAGAATCTGGCCATTCCCGGTCGGTGTGCGCTCGATGGTCTGCAGCGAATCACCACAGACGCTTTCGTGAATCAACCCGATCTGGTCTTGGTCGACTTTGGGATCAATGATGCGGTGAGAGGGCATTCACTGGATTCCTACCGAAAAGCGCTTCAACAGATCGTGGATGCTGGTAAAGCGAATGGAGCCGACGTCATTCTATTGGCACCCAGTATCATTCGGGCGTCCAATGGGCCAACGGGGTGGGGGATGACTCGTCCCTATGCGACCGTCGTCAAAGAAGTGGCGGCGAAAAACCAGGTGCTATTCGTGGATCTCGGAGCCGCGCTCGCTCCTCTCGGGGGAGGGATTCCCGCCGGTGTTCAGCCTGAGGCTGCCGTGTTGACGATGACGGATCGCCTCGGGAGAATTTTCGAGTTCGATCCCATGCCTGTGGGGGCGGAATCTCTGCATCCCAATGAGGAAGCTCACAAGGTGATGGGACGGAAACTCTTCTCGACCCTGATGACACCGACCCCGGAAGTTCCTCCTTATCGTTTGGAAGGAAAAGGTGGGTTTGAGGGAAATGACTCGGTGAAAGTGGACATTACCATTCGAAATCAGAGCGAAACTCCCCGGGAGGGATATGTGGGAGCTCTCAGTATGGGAAGGACCCTGACGCCGAAGGATCCCTATCAAGCATTTTCCCTGAAGCCGCGGGAAACCAAGAGCTTCGAATTCATCTACGAGCGGGCGGAAGATGCCAACGCGGCGGGAGGGCGTGCGGCCTTGGACGTGGGCGACCCCAATCTCAGACTCAGTTATTTCATCGTCGATGAGCAGGGCTCGCGAATCGAGGACTTGGTCACCCGACTGGCCCCGGTCTCCATCGATTGGACGCAACAGGTGTTTCAGGATTTGAGCGACGGAGTTCGGTTTGAGTGGCAATTCGTCAATGGCATCTCAGACACATTGAATGCGAAGTATCGCATCGGCATGGGCGAGGCCGTGAGTGGATGGGTCCCTTTCAATCTGGATGGGCTCGGCGCGAAGAAATTTCAGGCGACTTTTCCTTTCACCGCACCAAAGGATGCGGTGCGAATGAAAACACAGGTTTTCGTAGAAGTCGAAGTCGATGGGAAGAAGTTCACCTTTCCCCGAGAATTGGAAGCTACTCAAGATGTTGGGCTTGGACAACGGATCGCGTTGTCAAAGTTTTCCGACTATGGCACTCCCTCAAAGCTTCCCGTTAAAGGAAGCGGGGCGCTTGGCAAGGGCGATGACGGAGTTGTCGTCCGCATGGATGCCGATCCGAACTTTCTGTATTGCACGTTCGATTTTGAGAATGTGACGTTCAATCAAATCCCCAATGGTGGGTCATCGATGACGACCGACATTGCCCTCGATGCTCGACCCATTGCTGAGGTCGGAGGCTTCGGTTTTGTCGATAAGATCCGAGTGACGACCGGAACGACTGATGGTCCTGCCTCGATAGGTCGCCTGCAGCTGGCTGCTTTTGGAAATGGCTACAACATGGCGTTTCCCGATGGCGGGGTGCGCGCCGAACTCACGACCAACTCGCCAGGAGTCAGGCGATTGGAAGTGAAGATTCCAAAGTCTTACTTGTTCCTCTACGATGGCCAGATCGGAGATTCCGGTGCCATCATGGGGCTGAATTTCAACGTCACCATGGCGGAGTTGGATGACTCCGGCCAGGTGATTTATCCGGCTGAGAGGCGCTACGTTCTCAATGCCCCTTTCAGCAGCCTCTCGCAGAGTCTTTACTATCGAGATCCTCGCGGTTTTTCGATCCTTCGACTCGTGAATGCTCCCGCCAAGACCTGGTCTGCGCATCTTTATTGAGTCACTCCGATCGAGTGGAAAGGGTCGGTCTGATCCGTTTCAATCCTGCCGCAGAGAAATTGCGGAGAAATTGTGAACAAAATGCTGCAATGATGGTCAAAAGGGGTAATTGCGCTTCTCTGGCGTTTTATAAATATTCCCAACCTATCATAACCAAGCTCGCTGCTAACCGCTTTACCTCATGAATGTCAACCAATACACCCTCAAGCTACAGGAGGCCCTGCAGGCCGCTCAGAATCTGGCATCGGAGAAATCTCACGCCGAACTCGGCAGTGCCCATGTGCTTTCTGCTCTTCTCGATCAGCCCGAGGGGCTGACACGTCCCATCCTCTCGAAAATTGGAGCCGATCCTGATGGCATCAACCAGCAACTGCAGGCGTGGTTGAATCGCCAGCCCAGTGTTGAAGGGGCATCCGGACAGACCTACCTCAGCGGCGAGCTGAGGGATATTTTCAACGAGGCCGAGAAGCAGAAGAAGGCCCTCAAGGATGACTACACCAGCGTCGAGCATTTCCTGCTCGGATTGGTGAAATCCGGGAAATCAGAGGCCGCTGCCATTTTGAAAAAAGCGGGAGCCGACGAGAAAAGCCTCCTCGCCGCCATTTCCGAGATTCGCGGGAGCCAGAGAGTGACCGATCAGGATCCCGAGGGGAAATATCAGGCACTCGAAAAATACGGCACCGATCTCACCGCCATCGCGCGCCGCGGCGATATTGATCCCATCATCGGTCGCGACGAGGAAATCCGCCGGGTCATGCAGATCCTGAGCCGTCGGACAAAAAACAATCCGGTGCTCATTGGCGAACCCGGCACCGGGAAAACCGCCATCGCCGAAGGCCTCGCCCGTCGCATCGTCAGCGGGGACGTTCCGGAATCGCTGAAAAACAAGCGCCTCATCGCCATGGACATCGGTGCCATGATTGCCGGGGCAAAATATCGCGGTGAATTTGAGGATCGGCTCAAGGCGTTTCTCAAAGAGGTCACCGACAGCCAAGGCGAGATCATTCTGTTCATCGACGAACTCCACACCATTGTCGGAGCCGGCGCCAGCGAGGGCGCGGTTGACGCCTCCAACATGCTCAAGCCTCAGCTCGCCCGCGGGCAGTTGCGTTGCGTTGGGGCGACCACGCTCGACGAATATCGCAAGTACATCGAGAAAGACGCCGCGCTCGAGCGCCGCTTCCAACCGGTTCAGGTCGACGAGCCCAGTGTTGAGGACACGATCGCCATTCTTCGCGGCATCAAGGAGCGCTACGAGGTTCATCACGGCGTTCGCATTCAGGACAGTGCGATCGTGGCCGCAGCGACGCTCAGCGATCGATACATCGCCGATCGTTTCCTTCCCGACAAAGCCGTCGACCTCATCGATGAGGCCGCATCACGGTTGAAGATCGAACTCGATAGTCTCCCGACCGAAATCGACCAACTCGATCGACAGGCCATGCAGCTGGAAATGGAGCGCCAGGCCTTGGCCAAAGAAAAGGACGACGCCAGCAAGGAGCGCCTTGAGAAGGTCGAGAAAGAGATGGCCGACATCAAGGAGGAAGCCGATTCCCTTCGCGCCCATTGGCTCAATGAAAAGTCGGTCATCGACGCAGCCAACCGGGTCCAGGAGGAAACCGAAGCCGCCAAGCAGGAACTGGAAAAAGCGCAACGGGAAGGCAATCTCGGGCTCGCCAGTGAAATCCAATACGGCAAGCTGCCCGAACTGGAACAACGTCTCAAGGAAGCGACCGCAAAACTCGGCGAAATGCAGGGTGGATCCCGGTTGTTGAAAGAGGAAGTCACCGAGGAAGACATCGCCCAAGTTGTCAGTTCCTGGACACACATCCCGGTGAACCGACTTCAAGAGGGCGAGAAACAGAAACTCGTTCACATGGAAGATCGCCTCGGGGAACGCGTCATCGGGCAGCGCTCCGCGGTGAAAGCCGTCTCCAACGCGGTTCG
>JAGROX010000297.1:0-3302 GCA_020440025.1 Verrucomicrobiia bacterium | reverse complement strand
GGGAAGACCGAACTCTCACGGGCGCTTGCCGAGTTCCTTTTCGATGACGAGAACGCCATGATTCGCATCGACATGAGCGAGTACATGGAAAAACACGCCGTCTCTCGCCTGATCGGAGCGCCTCCCGGTTACGTCGGTTACGAGGAGGGCGGACAACTCAGTGAAACCGTGCGGCGCAAGCCCTACTCGGTCGTGCTCTTCGACGAGATCGAGAAAGCGCACCCCGATGTGTTCAATGTGCTGCTCCAGGTGCTCGATGACGGTCGCATCACCGATGGTCAGGGACGCACCGTCGATTTCAAAAACACTGTCATCATCATGACCAGCAACATCGGCTCCGAGTATATCCTCACCGAGACCAATCCCGAGCAACGAGAAGCCCTCGTGAATCAGGCGTTGCGAGGACATTTCCGGCCCGAGTTTCTCAATCGGGTGGACGAAACCATCATCTTCGATCGACTCAGCGAGGACGACCTCAAAGCCATCGTGGGCATTCAGGTGGACCGGGTCCAGAAACGACTCGGAAAACAGGGCCTGACCCTGACCATCAGCGATGAAGCACTGAGCTTGCTGGCCAGCGAAGGGTTCGATCCCGCCTACGGTGCCCGTCCACTCAAGCGGGTCATACAGAAGCGCATCCTCGATCCCCTCAGTCTGGAGATCCTCGAAGGCAAATTCCTCGATGGCGACACCGTCACCGCCGCGGTCGACGGTGGGGCCATTGTGTTTCGGAAATAAACCAGCACACGCCGAGCTCAACCCGTTTCGCCCGGATCCCTCACACGTCGTGCAGAGTTGACGGCTTGGAAATGGGGAAAAGGGTTGGGGATCAAACAAAGGTCGGCAGGCTGCGGATTTGCCGTCGCCTGCGGCCTTGATTGACGTCCCGGAGTCGATATTTCAAGCTCTCATCGAGGCTGTGCTCCCTGTTCGGGCAGCCCTGTCTCAAACCGTCCGCCTCCACGATCCGAAAGCCTGGCTCGTGGCAACAGGAGGCGTTTCGAAACCATGGGAAAGCCATGTGCGGGAGAAAACATGGCATCCCAACGATTGGAAGCCATGTGACGAGGGAAAACATGGCATCCCAACGATTAGAAGGCCATATTCGTGGCAACAATGGGCATCCCAACGATTAGAAGGCCATATTCGTGGCAACAATGGGCATCCCAACGATTAGAAGGCCATATTCGTGGCAACAATGGGCATCGCAACGATTGGAAGGCCATATTCGTGGCAACAATGGGCATCGCAACGATTGGAAGGCCATATTCGTGACAAAAGTTGGCGGCGAGTCGCTGAAAATGTCCCTTTTTCGGCCAAAGTGGCCTTCGGGTCGGGAGCATCCAACAGGGTAGGGGCTCCGACTCAACAGGGTTAGGTCGGCGATCTAACCCTGTTGAGTGGGCGGGGGATCAGAAGCGCCACTCGGCCGAGAGGATGAAATTCCGCCCCGGCGCGTTCAATCCGGAACCGTGGACGCGGTAAGCTTCGTTGGTGAAATTCTCGACGCCAGCCGTCAGGCTGAAGCCGTCCTTCAACTCCCAACCTGCCCGCAGAATTCCGATGACATAGCCGGGCGTGCCTCCTGGGGGGATGCGTTGGGTATCGGTGGTGTCGCGCTGTGCCAGTCGGTCCTGCTCGGTGGCACCGAGGGCGGCGAGTTCCATCCAGAAGCGCTCCTCCGGGTGAGTCCAGCGCACGCCGGCTTCGGCAGAAAATGGCAGCAGACGACTGATCGGCTCGTTCGTGAGTTCCGCGTCGGCCGAGGGGTAGGTTTCGATCGATCCATCCTGCCAGGCGGCCCAGCCGAACAGTGAAAATTGATCGCTGAGGTCATAGCTGCCCTCGAATTCGAATCCGTGGACGTAGCCATCGGAGGCGTTGACCTTGGTGATCTCATAGTCGCCATCGATGACTCTTCCGGTTCGGCGTCCGGTGATCTGATCGCGAATGTCGGTGTAGAAATAGGCGAGTTGCCCTTGGAAACGACCGATGTTCTGCCGCAGCCCGAGTTCAAAAGACGTGTATTTTTCCGGAGTGAGGCCGGTGGAAGGCGTTTCGATCTCATCAGAACGAGCGGTGTCGAAACGGCTCAGGTCGGAGAGATTGGGCGCCCGAAACCCTTGGGAAGCACCACCGAAAAGTCCGTAGCTGGCTTCGCTGTCCAGATCATAGACAAAGCGGGCACTGCCAACGCCGTTGGTCCAGTCGTCCGTGCCGGAGGAAGCTTCTCCGGTGAGGGGATCTTCAAAGCGACCGAGTTCGGCACGAGCGTAGGTGAACCGGCCCCCCAGCCATAGGTCAAGGCGGTCACCGATTTCCAAATGATCCTGCACGAAGGCGCTGGCGAGATCGTAGGTGGAATCATCCGCCACCGGCCCCTGAATCGAGCGTTTGGTCAAGCTGCCGTCGGGCGCGTAGCTGTTGTTGAAACTCTCCACCCAATCCCGGTAGTAGTCCGCGCCCCAAGTCCAGGTGCCCAGCTCTGAATCGGAGGTGAACTGAGCGATGGCCCCGAGGGTGTCGACGGTAAATCCCTGCAGGTCGCGCCGCCCATCGCCCCGTTTCCTCACTCGGAACTGCTCTTCCTCCTGCCGCTGGTGACTTACGGAGAAGAGATAGTGATCGATGAAGCCGTCGAGGTCGCCATCCAACTGCACGTAGGAGAGCATGCGATCCTGATCCAGCGAACGACGCTGCTCATCGCCAATCTCGGTGCCGCGAAAGCTGCGAGCGAACTCTGTGCGATGCGTCCGCCAGGCGTCGTCGATGCGGACCTGTTGGTGGAAAAACGTCAGCCGGGTGTCGGGATTCAAGAACAACTCCAGTTTCGCGTCCACGTCCCATTCATCGTAGCCTGTCTTTGGCTGACGACCGATTCCGGCAGAGCGCAAGTCGCCGTAGTCCTTGCCGGTGAAGCCAAAGAGAAACCCGTAGCGGTCTGATTCGCTCACGTTGGCTTCCACGCGACCGGTGTAGCTGTCTTCGGCGCTGGCGTAGCGACCGAAAAGACGTCCGCCGGTGAGCAGACCGCCTTCCTCATCCGAGTAGCGAGGGCGTCGAGTCAGGGCATTGATGGTGCCGCCGATGGCATCGCTGCCATACTGGACCGAGCCCTGGCCCCGGACCAGTTCCACCGAGCCGAGTCCGTAGGGATCGATGGTGTTCCAGTACTGATTCGGACCGTCCCGGAACACCGAGTTGTTCACCCGAATGCCATCGACTAGAGCCAGGGTGCGATAGCCGGTGAATCCGCGAATGAAAGGGGAGCCCTGGCCATTGGCGGTTTTTTGCACCAACAC
>JAGROX010000296.1 GCA_020440025.1 Verrucomicrobiia bacterium | reverse complement strand
ACGACGACAAATTGCGAATCGTCGTTTTCGGGGGTCATCCGGACGACGCGGAATACAAGGCCGGGGGCACGGCGGTGAAATGGGCGAGCCTCGGCCATCATGTCCTGCTGGTCTCCGCCACCAACGGCGACCTGAGCGACCGACCCGGGACACGCGAGGAAATTGCCGCTCGCAGAAAAGCCGAAGTGGAAGCGTGCGCCGAAAAGCTGGGCGTCACGGCGCGAGTTCTCGATATTTCCGACGGGGCTCTCGTGCCGGACCTGGAAACCCGGGAACTCTTCGTCCGCGTGATGCGTGAATGGCGGGCCGATGTCGTCATTGGCCACCGTGCCTCGGATTATCATCCCGACCACCGCGCCGTCGCCCAGTTGATGCAGGACTCGTCTTTCCTCGTCACGGCGCGCCGCTTCTGCCCGGAGGTTCCCGCGCTGGAAAGCATGCCGGTGTTTCTCTTCACCAGCGACAAATTCACCACGCCGCGTCCGTTTGAGCCGGACATCGCGGTCGCGCTCGATGACGCCTTCGATCAGAAAATGGATGGCCTGCACGAAATCGTCTCCCAGGTCTATGAGCGGGACCGCGGCAAGGTGGTGGCGCCGCCCGCCAGCGATGACGCCGCTCGCCGATTCTGGTCGAAGCAACGCTGGGCCGGCATGCAGAGCCGGGAGGCGGATACCTATCGCGAGTTGCTGATCGAACTCTATGGAGAGGAGCAAGGGAAGGCGGTGAAATACGCGGAAACCTTCGAGGTCAGCGAATACGGACGCCAGCCGACCTTGGAAGAATTGAAGCGCCTGTTTCCGTTTTACTCGAACTAGATCTTCGATGCAGCCCTTGAAGAAAGCGCGTCTCCCATGAAATCTCGATACCTGATTGCCTGTCTTTTCGCGATGGTCTCGATCGCCAACGCGGAAGAACTCACCCTCATCGCCGATGGCAAATCGGATTACGTCATCGCCGTTTCCGGGCAAAGCGCGGACCCGGCGAAGATCTCCGAGGCGGCGGCGTTGTTGCAATCATGCCTCGCCCGGGCCACGGGCGTGACGCTTCCGATCGTCCCGGAGTCGGAAACGCCCGAGGGCCAGCCCGCGATCTTTCTCGGGAGAACGGAGGCGGCGAAAGGAGCCGGATTGCCGGTGGACGAGGTGACCGGGTGGGGCTTTCTCCACCGGGTCGCTGGGAAAAATGTGTTCCTCGTCGGCGAGGAGGATCCGGCACACGAACTGGATCCGAGCAAGCAGGGCTACTCCGGATACTCGGGCACCTACAAGGCGGTGACCCGTTTCCTCGAGGACCAGGTCGGGGTGCGCTTTCTCCTGCCGGGGGAGATGGGCGTGCACGTCCCGAAACGGGACGGGTTGGCGATCGACTCGTCACTGGACGTCTCGTGGTCGCCGTCGTTCACCTTCGTGGGACGGCGGGTGAGCCCGTATTCCGGCGAGCACGAATACGATCCCTACGCCATCGCCAACCACTACTTCGGCCGCTACTCCAGCGACTCGAAAACCTTCTGGATGGGCGGCAGCCATACCTGGAACGTGTTCGTCCCGCGCGAGAAATACCTCGAGTCGCACCCGGAATATTTCTCGCTCTTCAAGGGGAAGCGCGACTTTCACAAGCGCAATATCCTCTGCCTCTCCCAGCCGGCGGTGCTCGACCTGCTCGTTGCCGGTGTGGTCGAGAAAATGGACGAGGGCTACGAGATGGTGATGCTGGGTCAGTCGGATGGCTACATCGAGTGCGAGTGCGAGGCCTGCCAGGCGATTCATCCGGACATCGGCGAGAAACTCTGGATCACCCATCGCAAGGTCGCTAAGCGTGTCGCGGAACTCCGTCCCGGCAAGAAGGTCGTGCTCAGTTCCTACATCACCACGACCAAGTCGCCGCTGAGTTTCGATTCCTTCCCCGACAATGTCGTCATCATGACCAATCGCTACTCGCCGGCGTGGTTCGAGGCCTGGAAGCCTTTCCCGACGCCGCGCATCGTCTATGTTCCCGAGTGGCTGCGCACCTGGCCGCGTGTTCCGCCACGCTTCGCGGTCAACATGGTCCGTCTCTGGAAGGAGAACGACGTCATCGTGGTCTACATGGGCGGTGGGCTAGATCAGCCCGGGAGTTCGTGGGGGCTCAATGGCCCCAGCTACTACGCCTTCGGCAAGGCGATGGAGGATCCCTCGCGCGACGCCGACGAGTTGGAACGGGAATACGTCGAAGCTTCCTTCGGCGCGGCCGCGGAACCGATGGCCGCCTTCTTCACCGCGATGCATCGCCGCATGGAAGTGCGGCAACTGTTCGACCGCCACGAAACGGGAAATCCCGATCGTCGCTACCGCGGATTTCCCTTCGAGATGTATCCGAGCGACTACCACGCCCATTTTTTCCCGCCGCAGATCCTCAACGAGATGGATCGTCAGCTTGCGCGCGCCAGAGAACTCGTGGACACCGACGAGGCCCGCGCCCGGCTCGAGCTGGTCGAGGCCGAGTTCCGCTATCTCCACAGCGTGGCCTCGACCTACCACGTCTTCCGTGCCTACCAGGTCGCGCCGACCCTGCCGCTCTTCGATGCGCTGGCCGAGCAGGTGGAAAACTATCACCGCACCTACGACTCGCTTTATCCGGAAGGAAAGGCGCTGAGTCCCGGTGGCTATCGCAAGCTCCGCACCCCCTTCGGCACCGGCTGGCCCTCGGGAACCCGGCCGATGGAAAAAGTCGTCGGCCCGCCCTTCGACTGGGATTTCGCGAAACTGCGCGAGAGCGGCGAACTGCCGAATCCGATCATCGAACCCCGCATCCGGGGTGGTGAGATCCTGAAACCGTACGGCGCCGCGGACGAGCGGGTCGGTCAGACCGACGGCGATGTCCGCATCGATCCGAGAACCGGCGCGCCGGAGGATCAGTGAAGAAGATCGAATCGCAGAAGCGACAGGCAAGTCGCGGAAGTGGTGTGCGTGTTTCGGGGTGGGAATGCCGTGTCCGACTTCTTCGCCTGGCTCCGGCAGCATCAACTCGGGAGGGAGCTCCTTCTCGACCCCCTCCTCGCCGCGTCGCTTCGCCATGCGAAGGTGACGGAAATCATTTCCGACAACGCGAAGGGCTACGAGGTCCTGGGGGCTTTCTAGGTGGTCGGGCTTCGGTGATCGTGGCTGGAAACAGGGGGTGGGGGCGCTGTGCACCAACATGGGGAGCGACTGTTCGCACCGATCAGGAGCATCGGCGAAACGTCAAGATTTGTCGCCTGAGCCTTTTCGGCAGGACCCGTTTCGGCAGGATCTGGTGTGGCTTGAAAGGGGAATCCCATCGAGATGCAGAGACTGGCTGCTCGCGTTCGCTTGTGCATGGTTCTCGGAAGGTTGCCGCAACATGACTTGCGGGATCGATGGCAAGATCGGTTTGCGAAGGATCTATGCTAGGGTAGGGCCATGATTGAAAACAACCATGAAGATCTCTTCAACGCCGCATGGGTGGATGTGGAAAACACTGCTATCGAGCTGCCACCGCTCGATGTGAATCAGGTTCTCGCGGAAGAATACGCCGGCATTTCGAACCTATCACTGACCCGAACCCAACTCTGGGACATGGAAGTGCGAAAGGCCGCCCGGCCCGATCTCTTCATCACCAGGGTAATTCGACCGGGGACCGCCCGGAGCTGGGGGCGGCACGAACTAGCGAATGGCGATGAAGCTTTCATCCGGGTTTCCGAGCAGCGGCAATGGTTGCAGCCGGAGAGTTACGCCACCGTGATCGAAGCCTGCTACCTGAACCACAGGGAACAGAAAGTCACTTTCATCGGCCTGCCCGAAGTCGAAGATGCCGAGGGGAGTACCATCCTCGCTTCCACAGAGCAGCCACTCTTCCATGTCGAACACGGCGTCAGCGGTACTGAGGAAGATCCGCACAACACCTGGCGAATCGTGCATCTCACCGGCGACCCGGATTCCGCTCTCAGCCAATGTTTCGACCGGATGGCAAAGGCCAAGGGCCTGCCGGAGTATGTCGAACGCTACATCGAGGATATCCTTGGCGTGACGCTCAACCGAAAATAGGAGTCATCCCATCTTGCCGGCAAGGCGCAGCACCTAGGGTTCATTCGCCGCTGCCTCCCGCCGCACGCTCCCGGGTGTCTGCCCGGTCGTCTTCTTGAACGCGCGGGAAAAACTCGCCTCGCTCTCATACCCCAGTTGCTCCGCGATCTCGGCCTGCGTCTGGTCGGTATCACGCAGCCAGTTACGGGCGACTTCGAAGCGCCATTGGCGCAGGTAGGTCATCGGCGTTTCCCCGACGAGGTCGGCAAAACGGGCCGCCAGGCCGGAGCGCGAAACCCCGACCGCTTCGGCGAGGGATTCCACGGTCCAGGGGTGGGTCGGATCGCGATGGATCAGGGCGAGCGCGCGCCCGACCTGCGGATCCTGCAGCGCACCGAGCCAACCGGTTTGGGCATTCGAATCGGTTTGCAGCCAGTGACGAATCGCCTGCACGACGAGAATATCGGAGAAGCGGGTGATGACGGCATCGCCTCCGGGGCCAAGGCTGCGGGCTTCCTGCATCAACACCTGGACCGATCCTCGAAGCCACTCATTGCCAGGGGTGGTCGCCTGCATCGGGATCATCCTGGGAAGGAGGCTGATCATCCTTTTGGCGGCGGGATCCTTGACCGACGCGACGCCGCAGATCAGGCTGGACCGGTCTCCTCCATTGTCGATCTCGAGGAGTTCGTAACGAGGGCTCAGGAGGGGACGATCATAGTCGTAGAGATTGATCGCGTGCCTCCCCGGCGTGTCGACAATCGCGTGGCCGCGGCCCTGTGGCAGGAGGACGAAGTCACCGGCTTCCATCGGCAAGGGGTCGCCATTCTTGAAAGTGATCCACGCCGATCCTTCGGTCACGATGTGGAACATCAAGCTGTCAGGCATCGGCGGAAGTTCGATTCCCCAGGGCGCACCCAGTTCCGAACGACAGAAGAACGCACCGCTCAATCGCAGCGCATGCAGAGCCTCCCCAAGCGGGTCGACGGACCGAAAGGCCTCCTCGGTGGAGTTTGCCATGGGATGCTCCGACATGGGAAAAGATGCCCCTTTTGGACGAATGATCAATTCTCTTGGAGCCCCTGCCATAGCGGATCGAAACGGCATCGGTCAGGGTGGGAACGATGAAAACAAACATCCTATCCCAACCCACCCAGAATCGTAAAACCACCACCGCACCGTTCCTCGTGATCGGAGGCGGTGGCAAAACCGGTCGCCGCGTCATGGACCGGCTCGAGGCCCTCGGGCACGACGTTCGCAGTGCTTCCCGTTCCGCCAGCCCGAGTTTCGATTGGAACGATGACGCAAACTGGAACGAGGTGCTCGCGGGCGTCAAGGCGCTCTACGTCACCTACCATCCCGACCTCTCCGTCCCTGGGGCGTCGGATCACATCCGCGCCCTGCTGACGGTCGCCAAGGCGCAGGGCGTCGAGCGGATCGTTCTCCTCTCCGGTCGCGGCGAAGAGGAGGCCCAACTCTGCGAGCGTCTCGTGCTCCACTCCAGCATCCCGGCGACGATCGTTCGGTGCGGTTGGTTCAACCAGAACTTCTCCGAGTCCTTCTTCCGCGACCTCCTCATGAGCGGAACCCTCGCCGTTCCCAATGCCCACGTCGGGGAAGGCTACGTCGATGCCGATGACATCGCCGACGTCGTCACCGCCGCCCTCACCGGGGACGGCCACGAGGGCCGGATCTACCAGCTGACCGGACCCGAGCTGCTCACCTTTCGAGACGTTGCTGCCATCTTTCACGAGGTGACCGGCCGCGAACTGGAAGTGATCGATGTCTCGCGGGAAGCGTTCGTCGAAGGACTCGAGGCGGCCCGGTTGCCGGAGGGCATGGTCCAGCTCGTGGACTATCTCTTCAACGAGGTCCTCGACGGACGGAACGCCAGTCTCGGTGACGGGGTTCAGCAAGCGCTCGGTCGACCTCCCCGGGATTTTCGCAGCTTCCTCCAGAAAGCCCACCTCTCCGGCGCCTTCACCTGAAACAAGAATCGAGGGCGGTCGAATCCGGCCGCCCTCACTTCCCTCGTTCCCATTCCACCTTCATTTCCGATCTCATGACTACCCAGATCCTCTTCAACGGACTTCTCGTCTTCGCGACGCTCACCCCCCTCCTCGTCACCGGACTTCTCTTCACCTTTGCCCTACTCGTCATGCCAGGTCTCGGGCAATTGGAAGACCGCGCCTTCCTTCGAGGATTCCAGGAGATCGACGGAATCATCCAGCGCGGCCATCCGATTTTCGTGGTGGTCTGGTTGGGATCCGTCGTCAGCCTGATCCTTGTGGCGGTGATGGGATTCGGCCAACTCGATGGATGGGCGCGGGGTCTTCTCGTCGCGGCAGCGGTGCTCTACGTGTTGGGCGTTCAACTGCCGACGATTCGAGGCAACGTTCCCCTCAACAATCAGCTGCAAGCGTCGGAACTCACGGCCATGAGCGAGCCCGAACTGGCCGAGGCGAGGCAGCTATTCGAGCCGTCGTGGAATCGCCTCAACATCTTCCGGACCGCAGTGAGTATCGTCGTCGCGATCCTTCTGATCCTGGTGTGTATGTTGAGGTGATCGGGTTTCGGTCATCGCGGCTGGAAATAGGGGGGTGGGGGCGCTAGGCGCCAAACCGGGGGAGCGACTGCTTCCACAGACGGGAGAACCGGGGAAATGTTTCGAATTTTCACCTGACCCCGTAACTTTGAACCGGCAGCTCCGTCTGCCTTTTCTTCTCAGCCTCTCGGAGATCTTCATGCGTCTGAAGTTTGGCCGAAGATACAAATTCCGTACAATTTCCAACTATGGAATCAGATATTCTGTTTCTATAATCACTAGCATGAGCAAGCGCAGCCCATCTCCCTTTTCCACCAGCATTGGCTTACGCTCATTGTTCATCGCCGCCATACCTTCCATGGCTTTGGGGATCTTCGGCTTTCTCTACCTGAGGCATGAATCGGTCATCGCCGAACAGGAACTTCGGCAAGAAGCAAAAAGCTTAGCGTATTCGGCAGCCAAGCGACTCGATGATGCCTATCAAGACTACGTCCGCTCGGAGGAGATCGCGAAACGCGGGGTCTCATCGCAAACGATCGATCAAACCGGAACTCCCACACCGCGTTGGGGACCGAGCGGGGTTGCCGCCTTTTCGAATTTCCGTGAGATCGAGTCCGATCCCGATGCGCTGAGCGAGGCAATCGCGACGTTTGATGGACTGTTTACCCCGGCGGGCTTGCCACTGAAACCGATTGCCCAGTTGCAATTGGCCAGACTCTATCAGCGGAGCGACGATGTCCGGAGAACCGAGAACACTCTCAAGGACCTCCTGATCGAGACGGTTGAAAACTCCCCATCGCCCATTTCCTACCCCATGATCGAAGCCGCGGAATCCCTATCTGCCAATTTGGCTATGGAAACTCCGATCGATTTCGAACACTGGAAACGCACTTGGAAAGCAAAGGAAGCCACTCGAAATCGTTTGCGGCGAGGCTCCGCACAAATCCTTCGGCAGCTCAACGTCACCCGATGGTTCTACGATCTTGAGGCTTCCTACTTCTGGACAGACCTGCCCAATGGAGATCGGATCGCATTATCGAAGACCGAGCTGGAACAGCTCGCCGGAGATGCCCTTGCGGAACTCTGGCCGCTGGCGAGGAATGGCGCCAACCCGCTCACCTTTCGAATCACCTTCGAGCGGCAGTCCCTTCTTCCCGTTCCCTTTGGAGATCCTGAAGTGAAAAAGACTCGCTTCGAAGAGGTTGGATATCGCGAGGTCACACTGAGTCCACACTCCAGGGAACTGGCATCGGCTGGCACCTCCACGCCATTTTCGGTTTGGGTTCATACTGGTGATTGGGAAGGATTCCGAGCCAAGGTCCGGCAACGAACTTTGAGAGCGGGCGCGCTTCTTGGCGTCGCCTGGTTGGCGCTCGGGACCGGTTTCTGGAAGACGTGGCGGACTCTTGTCCTCCAACAACGACTCAATCAACAACAGGCCAATCTGATCTCCAGCATTTCCCACGAACTTCGTACTCCCGTGGCGGGAATCCGATTGCTGGCGGAGCGTCTCTCGACATCCGACTCGGCTCGTAGTGAGCGCGATCAGAAATATGCCCGCCTGGTCACGCGGGAGACGGAACGACTCACCGGGCTGATCGACAATATTCTCGATACCGGTCGCATCGCGGATGGAAGAAAGCAGTATGAGTTCGAGTGGATCGACCTTCACGCCCTGCTGCGAGAGACCGCGGTGCGCTACACGTTGCTGGCGAGCGACGAAGACAAAGTCCTGACCAGTTCCCTACCCGACGCGGTCGAGCTACCGCTTCTCGCCGATCCCATCGCCGTGCAGCAGGCGATCGGCAACCTGCTGGACAATGCGCTGAAATTCTCCGCCCCGGGAAGCGAAGTAAAAATATCGGTCCAGACAGACGAGACCGATTCGGAAGCCATCATCACCGTCGCCGACCACGGCCCCGGCATCGAAGCAGGTGACCTACCCAGAATCTTTGACCTCTTCTATCGCGGACAAGCCGAAACTCAACGAGCGACCACTGGCACCGGATTGGGGCTGTTTCTCGTCCGGTCCATCGCCGAAGCCCATGGCGGAAGGGTCGAAGCGGCATCTGAAGTCGGTTCCGGGAGCGAGTTTCGATTGATTTTCCCGCTTTCACCCGAACCCGTCCCCGACCAGACCTGAAGACCATGGCACGTATTCTCCTGATTGAAGACGAACCGAGCCTCATCACGGCGCTCAAGGACATCCTGCACGAGGAAGGCCACCGCGTGCTCGCAGTCAGCGATGGCGAGACGGGGCTGGAGTGGATCCTGGAGAGAAAACCGGATCTCGTCCTGCTCGACATCATGCTGCCTCGCATCGACGGATTGACCGTCTGTCAGGCGGCCAGAAAACACGGCGTTCAAGTGCCCGTGCTCATGCTGACGGCGAAAGGGCAGGTCGATGATCGCGTCCGGGGGCTCGATTCCGGTGCCGACGATTACCTGGTGAAACCCTTCAGCACCCGCGAACTCCTCGCCCGCATCCGTGCGCTTCTGCGGCGGGCGGAGACAGAGGAAAAAGCGGCTCTCCATTTTCTCCAGCTCGGTGATGTCGAGATCGATTTCGTCCGGATGGAAGCCAGGAAAAAAGACAAAGCGCTCGAACTGGGCGCCAGGGAGTTCGCCATGTTGCGCCTCTTGGCGGAGAACGCGGGCAAGCCCGTCTCTCGCGATGATTTTCTCGATCGTGTCTGGCAATACCAACTGTTTCCCACCACGCGAACGGTGGACAACCACATCGTTAAGATTCGGGCGAAGATCGAACCCGACCCGCGTCAACCCCGCTGGATTCATACCGTGCACGGCGTCGGCTACCGACTCGATGCCTCGGCCCGGCTCAACGGAGCCGAGGAAAAATGAGGATCGATTTTACCGAATCGTGACAACTCAAAAGCTCAAATGAAGAAAATGGGATCGATTCAACCCTGTTTACCCACAGACCTGACCCTGTTCGATCATCCCACCAAATGATGAAAAAGCCGCTTCACCATCTTCTGCTTCTGGCGCTGGCGACCACCGCTGTCTCTCACGCCCAGGAACCAGCCCCCGCTCCCGAACCCGCGACCATGGAAACGGTTTTCCGCGAAGCCTTGTTTGCCGAGGAAGTGGACCGCGATCTCACATCGGCTCGGAAGAAATACGAAGAGGTTTCCCGCCAGTTCGAAGCTTCCAAAGAAATGGCCGCCGCCGCCGTTTACCGGCTGGGAGAAGTATTCCGCAAACTGGCCGCCGAGAATCCCGGAGCCGGCTACGATGGACAGGCCATCCAGCAATATGAGAAAGTGATCCGGGATTTTCCCGGCATGGAAGCGCTCGACAAACTGAGTCGGGATGCTCTCGCCGCCATGGGCCGAACGCCGGACGAGAGAATGGTAGTCGGCGGACTGAGCGAAGAACAGGAGTGGATCCGCCAATTGAAAAAGTGGAAGGAAACCAGCCCGGACAAACTCACCGAAATGCCCACCCCGTTGTTGCAGGCGGCGGTGAAGAATGAGCTATCGGTGGCCGACTACCTGATCGAGACGAAGGTCGATCTGGAACGAGGTGACGGGAGCATGACTCCGCTCTCTGCGGCAGCCGCCGAGGGAAATCTCGCCATGGTGGAAAAGCTGCTCGATGCCGGGGCGAATCCGAGGCCGGAGAGAGGCATCCCGCCCATTCACAACGCCTTACGCCACGATCGCATGGCCGTCGTGGAGATGCTCATCGACATCGGAGCTCACCTCGATGTCACCGACAACAAGGGAAATCCGCCCCTGCAGATCCTGGCCAATAAATCGCTAACCAAACTTCCCATTCCTCGGCAATTGGAATACGCCAGGCTTCTCCTCGAGTCCGGAGCGCCAGTGGATGAAGTCAATTCCCTCACCGGCGACACCGCGCTGATCTTGGCTACCCAGAAGCAATTCCCGGCAATGGTGGATTTGCTTCTGGAGAAACATGCCGATGTCAACGCTCCTCAGGAAGAGAAGGCACGCACCACGCCTCTGATTTTGGCTTGCCTCTACGGAGACATGCCGCTCGCAAAACGCCTCATCGAGGCGGGAGCGGGCGTCAATCAAGTGGATGAATTCGGCATCGCGCCGCTGCACTATGCTCTCAACCGCGGACCAACTTTGGAAGGGATTGCGTTGCTCATCGAATCAGGAGCGGATGTAAATCAGCGAATCGGAGGAAAGGATGGTTGGACTCCATTGCATGTCTGGGCCGCCAGCAAACCCAACGATGAAATTGGGCGAATCCTGTGCCAGGCGGGAGCAAATCCCATCGCGAAAGCCAAGGGGGTTCCCAGAGTGCTGAATTTCCAAAACCTCAGCTTCGGCGAACCGGGAACGCCTTTCTCTCTCCTGGAGCGAGCACGAGGCTCTGGCAGTACCATCATCCGGGAATTTTACGAGTATGGTCTCAAGACGCTCGATCCAGAGGATTTCGCCAAAGCGGTGTGGTTCATGATGCCTCAGCGCCCCAATCAGAAACCCGATCCCCGCAGTGAGAATTCGCCCGCCAACGATCTCCTCCCCAATCTGTTTCCTGTCTTCGACCAAAGCGAGAACGAAGAGACCGCCTCCCCGCCGCCCAGTCTCGCCAGCCTGATCGTGCAGGTGTTTCAGGAGCGCGCTCGGGAACAGGCGACTCCCCGGCTGGATCAAGTGCGAATCCTCCGTCCTGCTCCCGACGGTGCGAAGTGGCAAACCATCGAAGTTCCCTACGAGAAAATCATCGCTTCGGGCGACGTGAAGGAAGATTTCGAACTGCGTTGGGGAGACGTCGTCCTTTTTGATCACGCCAGCAACTCAAACGGCCAATGGTTCGAATTGGGCGAAGCCACCTCGTGGAAAAGTAGAAGCGTTGATACTTCTGCAGACAGTTTTGCCCCGACCCGATCGGTCACCATCGGAAGCTTTGCCCCTTACCTGCGAAACGCCGCCAGCGTCTCGATCTCTCTCACCTTGGGCGATGTGAGCGACCATGTCTTTATAGTCCTTCCAAAGTTAT
>JAGROX010000295.1 GCA_020440025.1 Verrucomicrobiia bacterium | reverse complement strand
TCAAAGGACACAGGACCCCTGACCGAGGGCCCGGCTTCGACTGCGGGTTGAGGTTGGAACGGTCATGGCGGATTGAACTCGTGGCGGGGCAGGTGTTGAGAGCGACGCCTTTGTTGGGCCCTTCGTTTCAGAACGGGTTTTCGTTGTCATCTCCATTTTCTGCCCCCTTTTTCTCAAGCCTATTTCCTTCCATTTGCCTTTCATGGAGAATCTCATACTCACCTTGCTGCTTTAACCAGATGTCATCGGCGTTCGCGCGAATGAACTCATCATAGTCAAAATCCTTCCCGTCGAGCATTCTTATCTTTCTCCTCTTCTGCTTCCCGCGTACGAAATAGGTTTCCCATCGGAACTCACCTTCTTCGTCGCGGTGAATCTTCTGCGGTCGTTTGCCCATTTTCTCGTCTCTATTTTCCGTGCCCAACGTTTTAGCGCAGGTGGCCCGGCCTGTGAAGCTCAATCGCCTGAGCACTTTCCGAGTCAACAGATTGCGGGCTACGGGTCACCTGCCGTGGCTTGAAACTCATCTAAGCCCTCCGCGTGACGGCGGTGCTAAATTGCCCCCGGAAGGCGGGAACCGTAGAGGCGGCTCCCTGGATGCCTTCCGAGGACAACCCTTAGATGAGGACCAAAAAATAGATGAAATTCCACACTTCGACAACCCGATACCACTGCGGTGTCGATCTCCATTCACGGCAGATGTATGTCTGCGTCATGGACTCCCAGGGCAACAAGCTCCTGCACATGAACATCAAGAACAACGACTTCGAGTTCTTCCTCAAAAAGATCGAGCCCTGGCGCCACGACATGACCGTCTGCTGCGAGTGCCTCTTTTGCTGGTACTGGTTCGCCGATGCCTGCCGGGAAGCCGGTCTTACCTTTGTCCTCGCCCATGCCCTCTACCTCAAGGCCATCCACGGCGGTAAAAACAAAAATGACCGCATTGATTCCGAAAAACTCGCCAACCTTCTGCGCGGCAATCTGATCCCGCCTTCCTACGTCTACCCGACCGCCAAGCGGCCCATACGTGACCTCCTCCGCCAGCGCGCCTCCTATGTCTGGCAGCGCGTCGAACTGCTCCAGCGCATCAGCACCCGCCAAATGGCCCGGGGCGATTGTCCGGTCTCCAAGTTCAGCAACAACCGCGAGAAATGGCTCGAGGCCCTCCTCGAATCCACCAAAGACCCCCGTCAGCGTTTTTCCTTTCAGCAGGACGTCCAGCTCGTCATTCAATACGACAACGCCATCAAGGAGCTGGAAAAGGAACTCCTCCGAATCACCAAACGAGAACAGCCGCGCGACTTCGCCTTGCTGCGCTCCATCCCCGGCGTCGGCAAGACCCTGGCGTTGACCATTCTCTACGAAGTCGAGTCCATCGACCGTTTTGCCTCCGCGCAGAACTTCCTCAGCTACTGCCGCCTCGTCAAGGGCACCGTCTCCAGTGCCGGCAAGATCAAGGGGCTCAGAGGGGCCAAGCTCGGCAACCCGTATCTGCGATGGGCGCTCGGTGAGGCCGCCGTGCTCGGGAAACGCCACCACGAAGATCTCGACGCCTACTCCCGACGCCTCGAAACGAAGCACGGCAAGTTCAAAGGCACCGCCATCCTCGCCAGCAAGCTGGGTCGCGCCGTCTACTTTATGCTGAAGAACGGGAAAACCTTTGATCTCAACCAACTCATCGGAGCATCCCCGAAGACCATCTGATTTTTGAAATGATCCCGGACGCAATAGAGGCTCACCCGCAGAGCAGAACTGGAGCCCCGTGCCCGAAACGGCACCGCCGAACCGCACCCCGAAATGCCATGACTCACGCCGTCCCCTCCAAAGAGGGAGATGCTACGGTTTCGATGGTCGGCGCTTCGCTTGCGAAGAGGCAGCCTGGCGCTCTTGAATGGCAGCCTCCGCGTCCGGGATCACCTTTCCCCCTTCCCCCCTTTCCCCAATTTCGAGAAAAAGGCCTTGTCCGGCTCGATCCGCCCCGACGACAAGTCCCCTACCAACTGGAGCAGGATCCCCGAGATCCCGCAGCCATCTTTCCCTTGAATGGAAAGTCGACGGGCAATCTGTATGTATGTTTCTGAGCCGCCGCGTTACCGCAGCCGAAGGCGCGAGTGCGCGGCAGGAAGGCCGGGCGGGACTCCCGTTCCGCACCGGCTGGATAGAGCTCGAATAGGTGTTTAGACGGAGCCGAAAACTCCGAGCCGTATCAACCGAACCCAAGCGGAGAGCACTCGCCTTTTTCTGTAAGCGGAAGGTAGTTCGAAAAAAACTGCCTCGGGAGTCTATTGGCCACTTGCTAATCCGGGCTTAATAGGTGTTCTGCTTTTGGTTTTGGTGTGCAGGCTTCGATTGCATCCGCCAATCGACCTGCAAAGTAGGGATCATCATCCAGCGTTAAAAGCTCCGTAAAGCTCTTCAATCGCTGATACAAGCGAGAATCACGAGTCTCTTCAGCGGCCTCGATGCTGAGAATGCTAACGTCATCATCTCTCCACTCGTTGAGCAACTCAGGAACGATTGCGGAATCTCCCCGCTTCGCGAGTCCTACAAGTGCCTCACCTCGGATCTCGTGGTCAGCATCCCCTAATGCGCGTCGAAGCGCTTCCCGAATCTCCGGTGAGTCAGTATCGATCTGGGACCCAAGTCCGAAAACGGCCCAATTCCTTACATCGCGGTCTTCATCGGTGGCCAGTCGGATAAGCGCATCAATCGCACGACCGTCTTCGTGACCGGAAAGTCCGAAAACCACTCCATATCTTACAAGCGGGTCGGAGTGGGCAGTCAGGCGCAAGAGAGCTGGAATAGCTGACTCTGCGGAGCGGTGGCCCAACCCGACCGCTGCGCAATAAATCACATAGGGATCGGAATCACCCAGCAACTCGGTCAAAATCGCAACGCTCTCGTCCTGAAATGTGTGATCGCCCCAACCTAGTTGCGCCAGAATGTCGGCTCCAGAGGCACGATCACCTGCATCGTCACTACAACTGTAATCTCTCCCAAGTCTAAACTCGTCCTCACCGCCGCGGTAATGCAGCAACGCGAGGCTCACATCACGATCATCGTCATAAATTGCGTCACGATAACACCGAGCGACCTCGCTACTCGGTGTGACGTCGCTTTCATAGCGCTCGTCGTGTCGCGTTTTCATTTTTTTGGCAGAATGTCAAAGAGCAGGTGGTTCCTGGAACGGACGCCTCCCGCCTTTCGAGCCAAGGATGGCGAAATCGAAGCCAAGACGCAAGGAAACTGTGTGCTGGGAAGGAATCACCTGCCTCGACTTGTTGTGCCTTGTGTTTCGGCAGGATTGCCATCTTCGCTATGGTATCCCCTGAAAAATGCCGCTGTTGCTTTGGTCCCAATCAATGAGAAACCAGCACCGAAAAGAATGTGGACGAATAGTTGGGGCGGATCGGAGGGAATCTGCCTGAGCGAATGCCAAGCGATAAAAAATCCTGCTGTCAGGACTACAGCTGCAATCCCCGAAATCATCTTCCGTTTGATCAGAATCGCCGAGAGGATTCCGATCAGAAAGGGTGGGCCAACGAAATAGAAAAAGACAATGCGTCCAATCATTAGAAACGCATCCGTCGGTTCAAGGATTGTGGCGAGGTTCTCCATCAGCCATCCAGTCGTTTAGGTTTCTCTTGGCACAACGTCCGAGGTGTGGCAGCGGCTACTGAGAGCGCCACCTCGAAACAGGATTAAGTGTTGTAGTAAAGAGGGTCATGTCGACTCGGCGCGAGTAGCCGCTTGTCCACCACCGCCTTGTGTGTGCCCAGCATGGGCGCGTTGTAAATGGGGTTCAAGTCCCCTGTAGGAATACCAGAACATGAAAATGAAGAAACTACCATCTGAGGCCAACTCGGGAAGGGTGACCGACCCGGGGAAGGAAGGCTAGGAGAAAGTCGCGAGCCGATGGACAAGAATCGCATAGAAGGCCGACGCGGGGCGTCGAGGTGGCACAACACACCGAAGACCTCTGGTATGCCCGTGGCGGTAAATGCGGCGGCAGTGCGACAGAGCAACGCGCTCTTACCTGGGGAGATCTCGTCGTCGAAGGACGGCGAGAAGTCAGCAGAGGCCATAGTAGTCGAGACAACGAGCCGGGGGCTGAGAAATGCTCGTTTAAACTGCGAAACCGGAGGTCTCAACCGATGAAGGGCCGAACCGATAAGGAGGGGGGCGACCCCGTGACGGACAAGCCAGCCGATGATGCCAGTGTGCGAGGCGAGCTTGAGAGCCGTGACGGAGGGAAGCATGGAACCCCTCAAGAGAGAACCATGATCGAGCAAATCCTCGACCCGCAGAATCTGGCAGCAGCCTGGAAACGGGTGAAAGCCAACAAAGGGGCTCCGGGGGTCGATGGGATGACCATCGACTCTTTTCCCGCGTTCGCGCGGGAACACTGGCCGAGGATCGCTCATGATCTCATGGAAGGAACCTACCGCCCGGCGCCTGTGCGTCGGGTGTGGATTCCAAAACCCGACGGGTCCAAGCGCCCGTTGGGAGTGCCGACGGTGCTGGATCGCGTGATCCAGCAAGCGATCGCGCAGGTGCTGGGACCGCTTTTCGAAGCGGGATTCAGCGAACACAGCCATGGTTTTCGCCCCGGTCGCTCCGCCCATCAGGCGGTGGTCGCGATGGAAACCGGCTGGAAGGAAGGCAGCCGCCATGCGGTGGACTGCGACCTCAAATCGTTCTTCGACACGGTCAACCACGACCGACTGATGGGAGCGCTGCGCGAAAAGATCCGGTGCCCTCGGGTGCTGGGCCTGATCCGGCGCTATCTGATGGCGGGAGTGGCGCTGCCCGATGGCACTCGCGAGGCCACGCCCCAAGGAGTGCCGCAGGGCGGGCCGTTGTCGCCCTTGCTGGCAAACATCGTGCTCGATCCGCTCGACAAAGAGTTGGAGGCCCGCGGACACAGCTTCGCGAGATACGCCGACGACTTCATCGTGCTGGTGAAAAGTGCGAAAGCCGCGCAACGGGTGATGGCGAGCCTGATCCGCTATTGCGAAGGACGACTCAAACTGGTGGTCAACCGCGCCAAGAGCCGTGCTGCATTGCTGAAAACCTGTGTCTTTCTGGGATACCAGATCGACCGGAGGGGCAAGCTGGTGTGGTCGGAAACAGCGCTGCTCCGCTTCAAGGAGCGGGTGCGCCAAATCACAAGTCGCAACCGGGGGCATCGGGTGCAGGACGTCATTGGCGAACTGCGACTATATGTTCTCGGCTGGCTCAACTACTACAAGTTAAGCGCCACCTATACCGTGGTGCTGGAACTGTCGGAATGTGTCAGGCGGCGAGTGAGGTTGTATTACTGGAAACAATGGAAGCAGCCACGCACGCGTCGCCGTCATCTGCTCGCGTTGGGAATCAATCCCGACCGAGTGCATCTGGCGACGCGGAGCCGCAAAGGCTATTGGCGGATGAGCCGGAACACCATTGTTCACGCCGCGCTGAGCAATCGTTGGCTTGAGGATCAAGGGGTTCCCGACATGAGAGCTGTCTGGATCAAACTTCACTATGGGCCAAAAGCCCGAGTCTGATCGGAACCGCCCTGTACGGACCCGTACGCAGGGTGGTGTGGGACCCGTGGCTGGCGTCAGTCAGTCACGGGGACCCGATTCGCCTTCGGTTTGTTGGGTGTAGTCACGCACCGCCGCATCGACCTCCTGCATCAGTCTCGCCTCATCGACATCAAACCCATCCTTCTTGAGTCGCGCCACGCACGCGCTGATCGCGGAGTCAACTTGCGTGCCGAGGTATCTTCTCAGCTCGGCGTCTTCGAGTGGCTGCCAAACCAACTGTGGAATCTGAATATCGAGTGTGATGTAACGCTGCTTCTTCGCGAATCGAAGTCTACTGATTCCCTCTGGCCCGAATGTCTGAATTGACCCGTCGACCCTCAACACGAGACCATACTCGTCAATCGCCTCACAATGGGTGCTGGTCACGTATTTGGAGAGCGCATGATACAGGTGAACTTTGCTGCGACCCACAGGGGCAGTCTCCGGCCCGCCTCCTTGGCATCCAATGGTGATAAAGTCAGGCATGCGGGCACTTTTTGAGGCGAACGTCCGAGAGCAGGTGGTTCCTGGAACGGAGCCAACCCGCGTTTCGAATCAAGGATGGCGAGATCGAAGTCAAAAACACAGGAAAACTGAGGGCGGGGAAGAAATCACCTGCCTCGCCTTGTTCGGAATTCCATTTTTGCCTCTGATTCAACACACCAAATTTGTTTCATCCATCGCTACAATGGTAATGAGTGTTAATAATTGGGAGCATCGCCGCGAATAGAATAACCACCAAGAAAACAATGATCGTCCCGAACGCAGACACGATGTGAACGAGTACCGCCTCGATCGTGGGCTCTTCCAATTTCTTTTGAATCCGAATTGAATTGATCACCCATGGAATAGAAAGGAAAAACAAAAACCCTCCGAATTGGAAAACCGCCTCGGTAAGCGGGGGCCACGGCATTCCTTCCGGCCTTCCTGAATAGATAGTCTCAATCCAAGGCGTCAGAAGGGAAAAAATCGCACAACTTAAGGCGATGACCACAGTAGCAATCCAAGGTGCAATTTTCATTTCCGAACGTTCAAAGCCACCGGACCCGCTGGAACGGAGTCGACAACCGTTTCAATTAGATCTAACCGAAATCGAAGCCAAAAATCAAGTGAACTACGGGCGGGGAAGCGGGTTCGGTGCGCTGCCTTGTTCGGTCCCTGTCGGGTCCGGCGTTCCGCTCTTCGATTCCGATTTCTCGGGGTATTCTTCGAAATAGCCGCTGAAGGCATCCATCACCGCTTGGCGTTCTTCCTCAGTTTTTGCCTTGCTCAGAGCATCAGAGAATTCCTGAAGAGGATAAAACTCTGGGTCTGTCCTCTGCACCGTATTTGCGATAAATTCAAAACTTTCGTCGGTTTCGAGTTCGTCGAGCACAGCTTTTACATTCTCGGGTGTTCTCTTGTGGAGCAATCGTTCGTACAGTTGCTGTGTGTAGGAGCTAGTCCAAAGCCATCTTTCTGGATTGCTATTGCTCCAAATGCCCTCGTGAAAAAGGTAAAAAGTTTCCTGATTCACTTCGAATTGGCCCAACGGAGCTTCACGCGCCGCCGCTGGATCATACTTTCGGAGCGGTACTCCTTGAATAGTTTCCATGAACCACGAACTCGATCGGGGCCCCAGCTGAAATTGAGCCGCTTCGCTCGCTTCAAAGTACTCGAATTGAATCTTTGGTCCTGAAGCAATCGGCGTCGAGGGAGAGCAACCGACCGTCCCAATCGCGAAAACCGCCACAATTCTTACGGGATTCATTTTTCTAGACCGAACGTTCAAGAGGTGGCAGGCG
>JAGROX010000294.1:8280-13672 GCA_020440025.1 Verrucomicrobiia bacterium | reverse complement strand
GGCGATCTCGGGATCGAGGTTCACCTCGAAGAACTCCCGGTCGTTCAGCGTACCATCCTGCAGGAATGCGCCCGGGTTGGTCGCAAAGTGATCGTCGCCACCCACATGTTGGAGTCGATGGTCGAAAATCCGGTGCCCACCCGCGCCGAAGTCACCGACGTGGCCAATGCCGTCTATGAGCAGGCCGATGCCGTGATGCTGAGCGGCGAAACCAGCGTGGGGCATTATCCCCTGAAATGCATCGAGGTGATCGATCGCATCGCCCGTCGGATGGAACGGGAGCCCGGTGCCCGGTTTTCCGATGAGATCGAGCTACGAACCGAGAAACAGCATTCCGTCAAATCGGCCGTCGTTCTCGCAAACTCGCTGCCCGAGTCGAAGATCATCGTCTTCACCGCTCGCGGCGTGTTGGCCAACTACATCGCCCATCAGCGCCCCGAAAATGCGCCCATTTTCGCCTTCTGTCCCGATGCCAAGATCTGCCGGGCGCTGCACCTCAATCGCGCGGTCACGTCATTCCCCATGGAATTCGGCGACCGCCCCGAGACGACCATACACAACGCCATCGAGTTTCTGCGCGAGCGCGGGCAAGTCGAGACCGGCGATCCCATCGTGGTTCTTAGCGACGTGCTTACCGGTGACTTCGACACCGAGGCGATCTTGCTGCGGAAGGCATAAAGGGGGAGGTCGGTGCTCCGCCAAGGCCATTCAAGCTATCGGTCATGGATCGTGCCCTGTCGTTTGGTTTCCGACAGCACCCTCCATCAATGCGTCAATTCTTCAGGCAACCTGACAGATTTTTTCCGGAATGGAGCTGTCGAGTATTGAAGCTGAGATTTTTGCAGGAGTCACCAACCAGCCGATCACGCCTCCACCGATTTCCCCAACTTCTCCCGCATGGCTCGATAGAGCCGCTCGATCGCTTCTTCGGGGGATTCCATCATCATACTCTCTTTGATTTTGCTGGCATAGATCCCAAAGGCGAAGGGACTGACGGCGGGGACTTCGACGAATCGCCACTCGAGATTGGGGACGGTATCGAGAAAGGCGCAGGCGCGATTGAGATCGAGAAAAGTGTGAGTCGCCTCGCGGCGGGCCTGTTCGAGCAGGGGGTGATCGGGTTCGTGCTGGCAGAGGACCTGAAACAGGATGCCAGAACTCCAGCGGATCTGGCGGAGCTTTCTGGCTTCGCCGGGCAGATTGCGCGGGACCATCAGGCCGGTCTGGGCGATGCCGCCAAATTGCCATTTCACCAGCTGTGAGCCATCGAGCGCGGTGCGCAAATCCGCCTCGGCATTTTCCCGCCCGAACAATCCCTGCCAATCCTCCAGAGTCATGGCCTGAAAGCTTTTCAGACTCAGAAGGATGCCGTAGTCGTCGATGGTGACCAACGCGTTGCCGCCAACCGCCTCTTTGATTCGATGGCTGAGGATGCGAGATAGAGCGTCGTTGGCGCTGCGACCGATGAGGGTGTGAAAGAAATAGTGAACCCGGTCGGGATCGCTGTCTTCGTCGCGAAACGCCTCGACCACAAGCCGCTCGGCGGTGGGGATTTCGCTGAGGAGCCGCTGGTTTTCAAAGTGTTCGACGATGGCACCCGCATTGATCTGGGAAATGCTCCAACGTTCCACCAGCCAATCGGCCACGTCCTCGGGAGCCTGTTTTTCGGCGACCAAACGATGATCGACATCGCTGCGGAGTCGCGCCACTTCCCTAGCGAGACCGGAGGCGAGGGGCAACTTGTGCGCATTCCAAGTGGGAACCGTGGGCAATCGTCCGGGAGCGTGTTCGACGAAAATTTCCCCGCTTCCGGCTTCGATCAATTTCACGGTTTTGCCACCGAGGACAAAGATGTCTCCGGTGCGGAGGCCTTTGACAAAGCCTTCTTCGACCGAGCCGAGTCGACGCCGGTTCAGGATTACGTTCACCATTCCATCGGCATGAATGGTACCGATGTTCATGAGATAATCGCGCTCGACCTTCTTGCTGGTGGTGACGTAGAGCCCGTCTTTTTCCTCGATCTTGCCAAAGACGTCCCGATACTGACCGGCCAGCGATTTGCCTCCGCCCTCGAGATACTGGAGGATGCGATCAAAGTCAGACCTTTCGAGATTTCGAAAGGCCCAGGCCGCAGTGATGATGGAAAAGGCATCGTCGGCCGAGACGCCACCATCCATCGCCAATCCGACAACATGCTGGGCAATGACGTCGGTGGCGTTTTCGAACACGACTATCGGATCCAGTTCGCGGCGCTTGGTCATTTCCGCACACACGACGCATTCGATAAGATCGTTGATGTTCGTCGCCACAAGGACGCCGTGGCTACGCTGGTGGATGGAGTGTCCAGACCGACCCACTCGTTGCAGAGTTCGCGAGATTCCCTTGGGCGTGCTGACGAGGATGACGGTGTCGATGTTCCCGATATCGAGCCCGAGTTCGAGGCTGGTGGAGCAGACCACGGCGCGGAGCTCGCCTTCTTTGAGCCGGTCTTCGACCTCGATCCGGAGATCGCGATCGAGCGAGGAATGATGACACTCGATGCGCTCCGCGATCTTCGGCAACGCCAGTTTGAGTCGATGAGAAATGCGTTCGGCACCGCTTCGGGTGTTGGTGAAAATGAGAGTTGTCTCGTTTCGAGCCACGATCTCGGCCATGTCGCGGATCATTCGCGTCGCGGTGTATCCGGCGGGCGGATAGGGATCTTTCCGCAGCGGAGTCAGCACTTCGACAATCGATTGCCGCTCCATTCGCGCTTCGGCCAGGTGACACTCAGCGCCGGTTCCCATGAGGAAACGCCCGACTTCATCCATCGGCGCCACCGTGGCGGAAAGTCCGATGCGACAGAGGCGCTTGGCGGGATCGTTCTCTGGATTAATGATGCGTTCCAGCCGCTCCAACGACACCGAGAGATGGGCGCCGCGTTTGTTTTCCGCGAAAGCATGCAGCTCGTCGATGATGACAAAGCGGCAGCCGACCAAGGCTTCGCGATATCCTTTTTGCGGCAGCACGATGGCGAGGCTCTCCGGAGTCGTCACTAGAATATGTGGCGGCTGACGGCGCTGCTTCTGCCGTTCTGCGGCCGAGGTGTCGCCAGTGCGCAGCCCGACGTGAACGATATCCTCGAGCCCGAGTCCCCGGAGCGGTTCGCGGAGGTTTTTCTCGATGTCATAGGCGAGAGCGCGAAGCGGTGACACGTAGATGGCACGAATCGCCTTACTCGGAAGCTGTCCGTTGGCTTCGTATTCGCAGAACAGTTGATTGAGAATGCCAAGAAATCCCGCCAGCGTCTTTCCCGATCCCGTGGGCGATGAGAGCAGGACCGATTCGCCGCGGACGATGCGTGGGACGCAGAGTTCCTGAGCCTCGGTGGGTTTTTCGAAACGGTCGCGAAACCAAGTCGCGGTGACCGGGTGCAGGCTTTCGAAAAAGGGTTCGGGAGGAGACATCGGGCAAGGTTACGCCTGAAATCCTCCTTCGCTCAACCGCCCATGACTTTCCGATAGACGTCTTCCAAGTCCGCAATTTGCTGACTGCGTTCGAACTTTGCCTCGATCTTTGCCCGAGCTGCCAAGCCCATGCGTTTCCACACGGCTTCCGAGGCTGCCAGATCATGCATGGCCACGGCGAAAGCCTCCCAGTCGTTTTCGTCAGCCAAGAATCCCTCGCGCCCGTCGGTGACCGCTTCCGGAATGCCGCCATGTTCGGTCGCCAAGACTGGTAGACCGGTGGCCATGGCTTCGAGCATGGCATTGGGTACTCCCTCGCGATTCCCGTCGCCAGCGGTGCGGCTTGGGTGGAGAAAGGCGTGAGCCCATCCGTATTCCGAGCGAATGCGCGCCTGTTCCACGAAACCGGAAAACGTAACCGCGTTGTAGATGTCGAGATCGTTGGCCAGTTTGCGGAGGGGTTCCATCAACGGCCCCTCCCCGAGAATGACCAGCCGCGCCTGGGGATGCACTTCGCGAAAGCGGGCAAACGCACGCAAGGTCGTGTCGTAACCCTTTTTCTCGATCAGTCGACCGGATTGCACGAAGCGCCAGGCGCCATCGATGGGGGCGGCTCGCTCCATTTTGGGCCATTCATTGAGGGGAATCCCGGCGCGTTGAATCGTCAGTTTTTCCGCCGGGCAACCCAGTGACTCGAGATCGCCCACCAGTGCTTCCGAGCGGGCCAGAACGGCATCGGCCTTTTCGAACACCTTCGCCATCGCCTCGCGCCAGGCCGGTTTTTCCATGTCGACTCCGGCATCGGCCCCGTGAAAACTCACCACGATGGGGCAGGGACGATCGGCCTGTTCGAGGAGTGGCAGCAACTGCAGGGCGCTGTTGCCGAAATAGATATGAAGCACATTTGCCTTGCTCTTGCGCAGCAGCTTGTCGATGTGGCTGATCTCGTTGTCGTAAAGCCGGGGTGGCGCGTCTTTCAGTCGACGGGACTGGAATCGACGCCACTCGCGCTTCCAAGCCGGAGGACGAGGCAGGACCGTGAGGCGGTCGTCGGGGAACGGAAACGACTCTTCGTGGAGCCGTTTTTTGGTCAGCACCATGGGCTGAAATTCCTTCAGACCGGTAATCTGGCGATAGACGTGATGCATTTCCGCCGCCAGAAATGTCGAGCAGTAACAGGCGACGATGGGTTGGGAGGAGGCGTCTGACATTATGGAAATTATAATAAACTACATAATCCTCGCGGCGTCGCCGAGAAAATAATGCGATTTCTTGCAGCAGCCTTAGACTTTCGCTCATTGCCCTCTCATGGACTACTTGGAAAAAGCCCGTCGCGTCATTCAAATGGAGATCGCGGAACTCAACCGACTCGTTGATCGAATCGGCGAGTCCTTTTCTGCCGCCATCGACGCGCTTCGGACCACGGTTGAAGCTCGGGGCAAAGTCATCATTGTCGGTGTGGGAAAATCCGGAAACATCGGGCAAAAACTGGCCGCGACTCTGAATTCTACCGGTGCCCCGGCGACGGTGCTCGATTGCCAGGACGCACTCCACGGCGATCTCGGGCTGGTGACGGCAACCGATGTGGTATTGGCTCTGAGCTATTCCGGCGAGACCGATGAGTTGCTGAACCTGCTTCCTCACCTGAAACGCCGCGGTGTCACCGTGATCGGCATCACCGGCCGCCCCGACTCCACCTTGGGCCGGGCCGCGGATGTGGTGCTCGATGTGAATGTGGAGCGCGAGGCGTGTCCGATGAATTTGGCGCCGACCTCCAGCACTACCACCATGCTGGTGCTTGGTGATGCTCTCGCGATGGTGTTGTTGGAGGCCCGCGGATTTGGAGAAGATGATTTTGCGATGCTGCACCCCGGTGGTTCGCTTGGCCGGGCTCTGCTGACGAAGGTCACCGAAATCATGCGGACCGGCGAGCAGCTCGCCCGTGT
>JAGROX010000294.1:0-8094 GCA_020440025.1 Verrucomicrobiia bacterium | reverse complement strand
TCAAGACTGGCTGCGGAAGCCCTGCGACTTCTCGAAACCCACCGCATCGATGATTTGGTCGTCGTCGACGAAATCACCCGCGTTCCGCTTGGTCTCATCGACACTCAGGATCTCACGCGTCTGGGCGTGGTTTGAGAAACTCAATCACGCCCCGCGCTCGAGGAAATACTCCTCGCCGCCGACCACATCGGGAAAGGAACCGCTGTCGCGAATGCTTTCGAGGCGTCGCTGACTGCCTCGACGAAATCCGGGGTGATCGAGCGTTTTGCCGACGTAGTCCAAGACCAGCGGCAGAGTCGCCAAAGCTCCCACGGTGAGCAACCCGGACGCTACCGTCTGGCGAGTGCGTCCTTTCATGCGATCGGCCAACAACAGACCGACAGCACATCCGATCGCGGCGGGAGCAACAGACAGCGCCGTGCCGAGGAGGGTGGCATTTGGGGTGCGTTGATGATCAGGATGCAGCGTCATTATTTAAGATAGCTGAAATTATTAGAGAGAAAACAATTTTTGTAAGTATTTTGTCTCTTTAAAAATCACTTCTCCGCCTGTTTACTAGCTCCGGTGACTCGGGTGAATCTCTCCCTGACCGCCATTTCCTTCCCTGCATTTCATGACCACGCCCCCCATCTATGGACTCATTCTCGCCGGCGGCAGCGGCACGCGATTTTGGCCGCTGAGTCGCGATCGCAAACCGAAGCAGTTGCTGGAGCTTTTTGACGACGGAACTTTGCTCGAAAAAGCCGCCCGTCGGCTGGAGGGAATCATTCCCCGGGAGAATCTCATCGTCCTGACCAACGCCGCCCAGGCAGAGGGCGTGCGGGCGGTTCTGCCGGATCTCCCAGCGGAAAACATCATCTCTGAACCCGACAAACGCGATACCGCTCCCGCCATTGCTCTCGGCATCGGTGCCGTGGCTCGTCGTGCGCCCGAGGCGACCATGGTGATCATCCCTGCCGACCAACTCATCCGCGATGAGGAGGGGTTTCGCGCCATCATCACGGCGGCCGTGGAAGCCGCGCAACGCTCGGAATCGCTGGTCACGCTGGGCATCAAGCCGACCTGGGCTTGCCCGAGCTACGGCTATGTCGAGCGGGGGCCACGATCCACCATCACCGGATATCAGAATTCCATTCCGGTGCACGACGTACTCCGTTTTCGGGAAAAACCGGACGCCGATCTCGCGGAGGAGTTTCTTCAGGCAGGCACCTATTCCTGGAACGCCGGGATTTTCATCTGGACGGTGCCTGCTGTCGTTCGCGAACTCAGTCGTCACTGTCCCGAGTTGGCGGATTTCATTTCCGAGTTGCGCCGGTCTCGCGACTTCGATGCCACGGTCGCGAGTCAGTTTCCCCGACTCACCCGCATCTCCGTCGACTACGCCTTGATGGAAAAAGCCGCCCGGGTGCTGAACATTGAGGCCGACATCGGTTGGGATGATGTGGGCAGCTGGATTTCCATCGGGAAATACCTCGACCAAAGCAGCGGAGACAATGCTTCGCGAGGCGACGTGACCATGATCGATTGCTACAGCAACGTCGTTTTCAGCACCACCGGAAAGAAGATCGGTCTCATCGGCGTCCACGATCTGGTCATTGTGGAAACCGAGGACGCCATTCTGATTGCTGACAAGGACGAGGTCGATCGAGTGAAAAAACTGGTCGAACAAATGCCACCCGAGTTGCACTGATCCTATCCGACATGAGCACGACGCAACCGCTGGTGATGGGAATCGACTACGGCGAGGCCCGGATCGGGCTGGCCCTCAGCGATGCCCTGGCCATGCTGGCTCATCCCTTGGAAACCGTGCCCGGTCACGACAAAAAAGCCGCCGTCGCTCGCATTGCTCAGTTGGTCAACGAACGTGCCGTCAGCAAGGTGATCCTCGGTCTGCCTCTTCGCATGGATGGCAGCGAAGGTTCGGCCGTGGAGCGGGTGCGAAAGTTTTCCAAACTGCTGCGACCGCTGTTGCCCGAGGAGGTCGAGATCATCGAAGTCGACGAACGCCTTTCCACGGTTTCGGCCATGGAAAAAATGCACGCGGCCGGTCGCACGGAGAAAAACAGTCGTCGCCAGATCGATCAGGCGGCTGCGATGGAGATTTTGCAGGATTACCTCGATGGTCAGGCCGGTGGCCTTCTCCCGAATCCGTGGGAAGATGAGGATGATCGCCATGACCGATGAATCGCCAGAATCGACCAAGCTCCCGCGTCGCTTTCGACTGACCGTCGCCTACGACGGGCGTCCTTGGACTGGTTGGCAGAGTCAGGTCGGGGGCGATACGGTGCAGGATCAACTACTCGCCGCTCTTCAGACGATTCATCCAGAGATCACCACCGTCCAGGGATCGGGACGAACCGATGCGGGCGTCTCCGCCATTGGCCAAGTCGCTCATTTTGATGTCTCAGCTGACGCGTCTCTCGATGCTGGCGCCTGGCTGCGGGCGTTGAATACCCGGTTGCCGACGAGCATTCGGATCATGGGCAGCGCCGAAGTGACTCCCGACTTTCACGCCCGGTTCAGCGCACGCGCGAAAACCTATCGCTACCGCCTCTGGACCGGTCCCGTCCTTCCGCCGCTCGAAGCAGGCGTGGCCTGGCATGTGCCGCGTCTGGGCGATCGAGTAACCCTAAGCGAGGCGTTGAATGCCTTTGTCGGTCGACACGATTTCCGCGCCTTCTCGGCCAACCGGGGAGACGGCAAAGATGCCGATCGCGACACGGAGCGCGAACTCTTCGAGATCAGCACACAAGAAGGCGATGATTGGCTGGAAATCACCTACACCGGAAACGGCTTTCTCTACAAAATGGTTCGCTTCCTAACCGGCTCAGCCGTTCGTGCGGCTCAGGGGAAACTGGAGGTCAGCGGCATCAACGCGCTGCTAAAAGGCGTTAGCGGATCGGAAAAAGCGCCGTATTGTGCGCCCGCAGACGGCCTGATGTTGATCGAGGTTCTCTATCCGGAGAGTGCTTGATCGATCTGGCTCGCTCGGCACGAAACCGACGAAGACAGCGATGGCATTGTTTTCCAAAAGGCAGAACATACGGGACAACAAGATTGAGAATGTCGGACGGTGGCCCATTCGCCTGACGGATTTCTATCTTGTCGACGATTACGAGTTTCCGCCAAGTCACTACACCGAGATTTTTCTCGTGCGGTCCGGCCACTTTTTGCATGAGACAGAGACCGGCGCTCAGGCCGTGCGTGCTGGCACTGCGATGGTGCATCACCCCTCCAGCCGCCACGTCATCAAACAACCGGAACAGGTTCGCCTGACCCGGGTGCGTTTTTTGCCCGAGTGGTTTGTTGGAGATTTTTCCTCGGTGATGGACGCTCCCGATGTGCTCAGCCTTTTCTTCGCCCGGCATTGGTTTCAGGTGCCCTCGGACACGAACTTGCAGGTGTTCACGGTGCGCGAATCCCAGTTGCCGTTTCTGGATTCCGCCTTCGAACTCCTGGCTCAGTCGCTGCGCACCGGACGTCATATCGAGCCGATTTCTCAGGTGACGCTGCTTCAGATCATGCTGATTCTCGGCGACGAATACCATGTCTACTGGCGCGGCGGAAACCGTCTGCCGATTACCGAGGGCGTCGCCACTTCGCTGGAAATCATCGAGCGCGCGGTAGCTTCCGGTCGACGTTTGCCTCTCAAACAGCTTCAGATTGCCGCAGATGGTGGCAGTCAGGACGAAATCAGCCAAGACCTGCGGAAACACGTCGGCATGACCCTGATCGACTATGTTCAGAGTCGTCGACTCCAGCATGCCGCCCGGAAATTGCTCGCCACCAACGACGATCCTGCCGAGATCGCCGAAGCGGTCGTCCTGAGCGACGCGTCCCAATTCGAAAAGAGTTTCGAAACTGCCTTCGGATTTCTCCCCCAAGTCTATCGGGAGAAATTCGGTGCCGCTCCCCGTCCCGTCGCGGGAACGCCGGGCGAAAGTGCCATTTAACCCTGTTAGGTCCGCGACCTGACCCTGTTGGGTTTCAGTTTCCTTCGCCGCCCAGAGTGCCCTTGAACTCAGCCATGCGAATCGCCTTGTCGGGTGCGCGCATCAAGGCTTCGCCGACGAGAATGGCGTCAGCTCCCCAGCCGTGAACGAGCTGAGCGTCCTCGCCGGTGAGAATACCACTTTCGCTGACGAGGATCTGATCAGGGCCGACTTCTTCGCTGAGTCTCTCGGTGGTCTCCAGCGACACCTTGAAGGTCTTCAGGTTGCGATTGTTGATCCCGATGATTTTCGCCGGCGTGTCGAGTGCCCGCTCCATCTCTTCGCGATCGTGAACCTCGACCAAGACATCCAGCGGGTAGCGATGGGCCACATCGAGCAAATGAAGGAGTTCCTCCTGGGACAAGGCGGCCACGATCAGGAGGATGGCATCGGCCCCGGCGACGACGGCTTCGTGAATCTGAACTTCGTGGACGAAGAAATCCTTTCGCAGCAGCGGCAGTTCGACGGCGTCGCGAATCTGGGAAAGGAAGCCGAGGTGACCCTTGAAATACTTTTCGTCGGTCAGCACCGAGATCGCATCGGCACCGGCGGCCTGGTATTCCTGGGCGATGGCGACCGGATCAAAATCCTCGGCGATGATGCCGGCAGACGGCGATCCCTTTTTGACTTCGGCAATCACGGCGAGGTTTTGGGTGCCGTAGCCGATGCCGTCGGATTGGTCGCGCAAGCCTCCTCCGAGGGCGGTGAAAAAGGAGCGATAATCGTCCCTGGCGGAAGCCGCCGCTTCGAGCTTCTCGGCGATGGGAAGCAGTTTCGCCACCTCGGTCCGTTTGTGGGCGATGATTTCGTCGAGAATGTTGGAAGCAGCAGCCATGGGTAAAGTCGGAGATGACCCTACCTGTGAGCCTGAAGCGGGCAACGGAGAATTTTTAAAAAACGCGCTTGAAAACCGTCCGGAAATCGCCACTTTACCCTCCCGCCGCACCAAGGTGCGGCATTTAAATGAGCGGGTGTAGCTCAGGGGTAGAGCGCAACCTTGCCAAGGTTGATGTCGTGAGTTCGAATCTCATCACCCGCTCCATTTTTTTGTACTTTTCGGCCAACTACCCCGGCCGTGATCAGTCCCGATAGATCAACAGACCGCCCATGGAATCCAGCCCGTTGTTTCGCTGGTCCAAGCGTGTCGCCGAGCCTGAGGTCGAAGACTGGGAGAATCGGCTCATCATCGATGATGTGTCCTATGTCATCGAAAAGACCGTCGGCCTGGAGCGCTGGCAGTTCAGTGTCTACGGCGAAGATCGCGAGGCGCTCGAAGCCCTGAAGAGGAAATTCGGCGGCGGCGTGGTCAAGGTGCGACCGGAGGACTGGCAACCGTCGGCGACGGGAGACATGGTGCGCCTGCGCATTCGGGATCGCTTTGTGGTGGTGGAGGAAGCCGAGGGCGATGACCTCGCTCGCATCACGGCGGAACATCCGGGTCGCGAAGTGCTTTCCTTTCCTCCTCAAATGGCGTTTGGCACCGGCAGTCATCAGACGACCGCCACCTGTCTGCGACAACTCGTCGATGAGAGCACTCAACTCACTCCCGGCGCTTGGGACTTGCTCGATCTCGGTTGTGGCAGCGGCATTCTCGCCATCGCGGGGAAAAAACTCGGTGCCAATCGGGTGACGGCGATCGAGAACGATTTGTTGGCGCTGGAAGTGGCCCAGGAAAATGCTCGTCGTCACGGTGTGGGCGACGCGCTCGAATACATCGGTGGCGATGCCATCGGCTGGACTCGCGATGCCGGCGCGGCCGGACAACAGTTTGATGTGATCGCCGCCAATCTCTTCAGCGATCTGTTGGTGATTCTCTTTCCCCACATTCCGGCGGCTCTGGCTCCCGGTGGCAGGGTGATCGTCTCCGGTTTTCTGACGACCCAGGCAAAAGCGGTGAATGAGGCGGCGCAGTCGGCAGGGATCGATCTGACGACCTTCATCCGCCGCGGCAAGTGGGTCACTGCCGTTGGGCGACACGCCTGACCCCAATCGGTTCGGCGGGCGCGTTCGCGAAGTGGCGGAACCTCGCACCCGGCGATATAGTGTCTGGTTAAATGATCTCGGCGTGCGGACGCTTTTTTTCCGCACTGCCATTTTTCCATACATACCCAATCACTGTTCAATCATGAATCCCAGTTCCACGCCCGCCAATGTGGCGCGGGCGGCTTTTGTTCTGGTGTCGACCCTGCTCGGCATCTCACTGGCCCTCGGCCAAGGCACCAATTTCGGTTGGATCGGCGCCCTGACCGGCCTCTTCTTTGGCTTGCTCGTGCTCGTGATCGATCTCGGTCTCCGCAATTTCAGCATCAAAGGCTTTTCATCCGGCACCTTCGGTCTCCTCGTCGGATTGCTCTGTGCCTGGCTCATCACCAGCATCGGATTTTTTGACGCCGGCTGGCTGGAGCAATACCAACTTGCCACCGAGATCTTTCGACTCGCGATGTATCTCGGGCTCGGTTTCATCGGAATGATGCTGGCCCTTCGGAGCAAACGTGAGGAGTTTTCCCTGGTCATTCCCTACGTCCGTTTTCGTCAGGAGGCGGCCCAGGATCAACCTTTGCTGGTGGATGCCGACGCCATCATTGACGGTCGACTTCCCCGTCTTTTCGCAACCGGCTTTCTCAGCGGGCCGCTCATCGTGCCCCGATTCGTTCTCGAAGAACTGCAACAGCTTGCGGATCGCGGTGATGACATCCGCAGCGCCCGGGGCAAGCGGGGGCTGGAATGTCTGGCCCAGCTCCGGAAATCGCCTCGCGTTGAGGTCACCATTCACGATGAGGAAGGTCGCTCCGATGCTGAGGAAGGTGGTGGTGCCGGGAACGACGCTCGCCTGATTGCTCTCGCCCGACTGTCTGGAGCCAGAATTCTGACTCCAGACAGCAGTCTCGCCAAAGTCGCCCGACTCCAGAACGCCACGGTGCTGGATCTCAGCGATCTGGCCCAGGCCATGCGTCCAACGGTGGCTCCGGGAGATGAAATCGATCTCAGCCTCGTCAAAGAGGGCAAGGATGACCACCAAGCTGTCGGCTATTTGCCGGACGGCACCATGATTGTGGTGAATCAAGCAGTCAGCCTGATCGGTACCCTGCAGAGCGTGGTCGTTGCGGGAGCAGTCCAGACCAGCGCCGGTCGGCTCATTTTTGCCGAACTGAAGGAGACCGCCCAGTCAGGCGGGCGGCGCTAGTGTCGCGGATACCAGAGAGAGGCCCGCTTAGGAATCGTCGCGGTCCTCTTCAGGATTCGCGTCGTCGGCGTCGGCGATGGCGTTGAGCGCTTGAATGAAATCGTCGAGAACCTCGATCGGGAGCATGATGGTGTCGCGGCGACCCCGCACGTCTTCCGTGATTTTCACGAAGCGACCACGATCATTCTCTTTCAGATCCAGAAAGAAAATCTTTCGATCCGCAAAGATCTTCTCGGTATGAATGGGCTCATCCGAACGTCGGCTTTCCTCGTCGTATCCAATCATTGGCTTTCTAACCTCGCTTCCCAGGGTGATTCCAGAAGGATGATCAGTGGTCAACCGGCAGACCGTTTAGCCGCAAGCATAACCACCCATCGACATTCTAGGTTTCGCGCTCGACACTTTGTTTGCAAGAAAAACCGGGCTGGCGTATTCGCGCCCACGCTCATAGAGTTTCGCCGGCGAAGTCAGCTAGTTCCGGCGGCAACGGACAGTGCCAGTCATGCTCTCGCCAACTCAATTGGGAGGCGTGAAGTGCCTGTCTATTCAGCAGCAACTGTGCCATCAGGGCATCGGTCCATCCGGTCTCGATAAATTCCAGATAGCATTGCTCATCCGGTCCATAGAGTTTGTCTCCGACCATGGGAAACCCGGCGTGATGGAGGTGGGCGCGGATCTGATGCATCCGCCCCGTCTGTGGACGGCACTCCAAAAGCGAAAAGCGCACGCCGTCCCGCTCGAATCGTTTCCGCACCTGAACCTCGGTGATACAGGGCTTTCCCTCGGGGTGGACGCATTGTTTCACCCAGACCGGCGATGGCTCGATCTCGCCGCGACGAATCAACGGGGCATCGATCACGAAGGTTTCCTCCGACGGCCACTCCCAGACGATGGCGAGATAGCTTTTCTCAAACTCGG
>JAGROX010000293.1:11660-15077 GCA_020440025.1 Verrucomicrobiia bacterium | reverse complement strand
TTCCAGCCTCGCAGCGGATCCGCGGTGCCGGAGTGATTACGGGGAATGAAGGCGCGACCGCCGGCCTTCATGCCGGCGGTGGTTTCGATCCACGGACCGTTGTCGGAGGTGAACACGACCAGAGTGTTGTCGTCGATTCCCAGTTCCTTGAGCTTGTCGAGAATCTGCCCGGTCGACCAGTCGATCTCTTCAATGGTGTCACCGTAGGGGCCATAGGCCGACTTGCCCTTGAAGTTCGCCGACGCCCCCACTGGAATATGCGGAAGATTATGGGCGAGGTAGAGGAAGAAGGGTTTTTTCTGATTTTGCTCAATGTAGGCGATCGCCTCCCTGGTGTAGTCGGCGGTGATGTGGTCCCAACTTTGGACCGCTTCGACGACGATCTCCTGATTGCGCATGATGGGGCTTCGCATCGGCGTGTCTTCCACGAAGACGGTGAAGCCATTGAATTTCGGGGTTCCGTAGAAATAGTCGAAGCCCTGGGCGTTCGGCATGGTTGCAGGATCGAAGCCGCCGGGTCCCTCTCCATGATTCCCGAGATGCCACTTGCCGATGAGGCCCGTCGCGTAGCCCGCCGACTTGAGCACTTCGGCCATCGTGATTTCCTCGGGGTGGGGGACCGTGTGCAGTTGCTTGAGGTTGCCCGGTTCGGCGACCCGGATCGGATACGAGCCCGTCATCAGCGCCGCGCGCGAGACTCCGCAAACCGGCTGTGCATAGAAATTTGTCAGGCGCAGTCCTTCCGTCGCCATGCGGTCGAGGTTCGGCGTCTTGATGGTGGTCGAGCCAAAACAGCCAAGATCCTGGTAACCCTGATCATCGGTGAAAATGAGGATGATGTTCGGTTGGGATTCGGCGGCCCGGATTTTCGCGCTGAAGACAGCGAGACTAAGCAGGACAATCAGGGGAATCGATTTCATGGGCGGGGATTCAGAAGCAATGACTGGTTCAACAGGGTAAAGTCGCCGATCTGACCCTGTTGAGTCGCGCTGTTAGGGTTGCTGCTCGATGCAGAGCAATTCTTTCAGAGTACGATGATATATTCGGCCACGGCTGTAGCTCGGAGTATTGCAGGACCAGGTTTCGCCGAAGGGACCGAGGTCGTTGAGGGCCACAAGAGCAGATTGATCGAATTTCTTCGCCTGACCATCGATTACCTGAACCCTGCCGCACATGAAGGTGAAGTAGAGATACTGATTCACTGCGATGGTGTTGCCGTTGAAGCACCACCACCAGCCGGAGCGGCCCGAGCGATCGTCATCTGCGACATCGATGCCACGACTGTTGATCGTCATTTTCGGATAGAACCGCTCGGTGTTTTTCAGCGTCTCCCCCTCAACCGTGGGAATGGGAAAAGGCAGTTGGAGATACTCGACTTTCTCCGTTTCCACATTGATTCGGGCGATGCTGTGTCGTGGACCGATGTTCCATAGTTTGCCTCGCTGTTTTCCCTGAAAATCGAAGCACGCAAAATAGACATAGGGATGGATCAGCATGTTGGAGTGCCACGCGGGAAAGACGGTAATGGCCGGATCTTCGTTGCTCAGGTTAATTCCGGAGCGGGTCGTGAAAGTCTGTGTTTCTTCATCGTAGGAAGTCACCGTGACATCATCAATCCACGAAATGCGCTTCGCTTCGCTGCCGTCCTTTGTGTTGAGGACGACCAAGTCGGTGCGGGTTTCATCGAGCCAGTAGGAAAACGCTTCGTCCCAGAACTGGGTGACGAGGCACTTGCCTTCGGGCTCGGCATTCCAGGTCCAGAGCGCCTTGCCGGCATCCGGTCCGTCCACACGATTCAGAGTCATGCCGGCAGGCGCTTCCGGTGTCCCGTGATGCGCTCCGCGGCCCGACAGCACAGCGTGCCCACCTCCCGGTAGGGTCGAAAGAACCGGTGTGTTGTAGTGAGTCAATCCTTCCGGAGCAATCCACAAGGCTTCCCCGGTTTTCGCGTTGAACCCGCGCAGAAAATTCCAGGCATCTTCGCGACGCCGGGGATCGCTGGGGTCGCGTGGCTCGACGTTGAGGAGGGTGTCTCCGATCTTGATCGGCTCAAATTGCTTGTTGAAGGGGCGGCCCAACGTCGGAGTCCACTTCCGCGTCCAGACTGTCTCGCCGTCCATGGTCCAGCAACCCATCTGTCCGCTCGCATTGCAGAACCAGACGTGCGTGCCATCCGTGATCGGAGTCGGGCTGCTGCTGCTGCTGAAGCCGTAGGCATAGATGCTCTTCGCCTCGGGATCACCGGCCAGATCCTGCTGCCAGAGGACCGCACCATTTTCCGCACTGACGCAGTAGAGCACAATATCCGTTCCCAGCTTTTCCGCCGCGTTCGCTGCCATCGGCTTCATCGTCGTCAGAAAAAGACGGTCTTCCCAAACGGCGATTCCACTCTGTCCGGTTTCGGGCAGGGTGAGCCGCCATCGGATGTTTTTGTTTTTTTCCGCGCTCCATTGCAGCGGGATGGCTTGATCGGTCGTGACTGTCCAGTTGTCGTTGGGACCGGCGGCTTGCGGCCAATTTTTCTCGCCGCTGTCTTGTGAGTAAGCAAGGGCAGGCAGCAGGGCAGCGAGAGGGAGTATTTTTGAGAGAATGGACATCAAGGCAGGAGCATAGGTAGGTCCCACCAAAATGAAAAGGGTTACCTCTCACCCGAATGCTATGGGCCTTCTCTGGATCGCAAAGTTCAAATGGCGCTCTATGCTAAAGCCTAAAGCGATCGGATAAATAGAGCCAAACCTCTTCTCCCATGGCTGGGAGAAGAGGCGAAATGGCAGCATTTGAGGAAAGCTCAGAAGAGGGGGCAAACCTCGTTTGCGATCAGGTTTGAGACAGATCACTGCAGAAGTTTGACGTCGATTCGACCGGTCGAAAGACCATTCAGTCGGGCGCCTTCTTCGACCCAAAGTCCAAGACTGTCGGTGAACTCTTCCGGAGCGAGAATTCCTGCGGCATTGAGCAGTGCCAGGGCTTCAAAATCGTCTGCCCATAGCCCAATGCTGAAGACGGCGAGCGGTTCCTTGAGCTGGGAGCGGACCGAGGACCATTGTGACCAGCGCTCGGCGAACGGAACGAACGCGACTTCGTTGCCGGTCGCGTTGAGGGTGGATCTTCCTGAATTCGCGAGTCCTTCGCACGTCCAGGAAATCATTCGGTCCAATCCGGTGGCAATCTCGTGGATGAGTTCAGGATCGTTGTCGCGGTTGAGAATCTCAATGGATACCACGAGACGCCGGAAGATGCTGTCAGCTGCGTCCGAACCAACGAGCGAATCCGCCGCGTCGGACCCTACCAGGGAATCGGCGGCATCCGAACCGACCAGGGAATCCGCCGCGTCCGAACCGACCAATTTGTTGAGATAGTCAGGCCCATCGCCTCCGTCGAAGGGTTGCGCCACATAGTCAGGGCCGTCACCTCCGT
>JAGROX010000293.1:712-11567 GCA_020440025.1 Verrucomicrobiia bacterium | reverse complement strand
TGCGCGATATAGTCGGGTCCGTCGCCTCCGTCGAAGGGCTTCACGACATAGTCGGGTCCGTCGCCTCCATCAAAGGGCTGCGCGATATAGTCGGGTCCGTCGCCTCCATCGAAGGGCTGCGCGACATAGTCAGGGCCGTCGCCTCCGTCGAAAGGCTGCGCCACGAAAAAGGTTTTTGTCAGGATCGTCGTCGAACCTCCATCGGCGGACGGTTCCGTGGTGATCCGGAATCCTCGAAAGCTTGCTTCGTCGAGTTGATCGAGATTCAGCGCAGGATCCATCGTGACAAAGTCAGTTTTTCCAGTGTCGCCCTGCTCCTGGGCGCTCAGCGGCGAGACAGTGAAGGCTGCGAGAAGAGCGACCGCGAGAGATCGGGAATGAACGGTGATTTTGGATGTTTTCATTTTTGGAATTGATTCAGGTTCACTGTCTGTTGAGCGATCCGTCGAGAGAGGTAACAAACTTTCTTACTTTTCTTCGCAGGCTTGACGCCCTACCTCGGGAGTGCAGAGTTGAAACTGATGAGCGAGTCCTCCCCGGAAACACTTGAGTCGGGAAAAGCATTCCCGCAGACCCCATGGACCGTTCTTCTTAACGTGAGGGATGAGAACACTCTCGGCTCCGACGCTTTGGCCGAATTGTGCCGAATCTACTGGTATCCGGTTTATGCCTACATCCGGAGGAGAGGGAAAAACCCAGAGGACGCCGAGGACTTGGCCCAGGGCTTCTTTGAAGGTTTTTTGCGGCGCGGAGATTTCGCGACGGTCGATCGAGCCAAGGGCAGGCTTCGCTCGTTTCTGGCGACGGCGATCAGCCATTATCTCTCACAGGAATACCGGCGACAAAGCGCGGCACGACGCGGCGGAGGCCGACCGCTGGTTCCCATCGATGCGGATGAGGCGGAGTCGCGATACGCCGAAGAACCTTCGGATGAATTATCCCCGGAGAAATTGTTTGAGAGGAAATGGGCGGTCACTTCACTCGAAACGGTGCTGGATGATTTGAAGGCCGAATATGTGGCGCGGGGCAAGCAGTCCGTTTTTGATGCCTTGTCAGGATTTCTCGCCGGTAGTTCCGCGGTCGAATCCTATGCCGCGGCCGGTGAACTCTGCGACATGAGCGAGAGTGCGGTCAAAATGACAGTTCACAGAATGCGGAAACGCTTTCGGGATCTTTTACATCGCCGGATCGCGGCAACGGTAGAAACGGCCGACGAGGTCGAGAGCGAAATTCGCTGGATGATGGCAACTTTCGCAGAATGAATCGAGACGGCGACACAGTGGGAGATTGCGGGCACACCATTCCAGAGGATGCTCCGCTCGGAATGTGTCCGATCTGCTTGCTTGGCAGTCACGAGGACGATTCGGAGGAAGAGGTGTCGCCCGAAAACTCTGTCGGGAATTTCCGGATCGAAGGAAAACTGGGGGAAGGGGGATTCGCCGAAGTATTCCAGGCCGAGCAACTCTCCCCGGTGCGGCGGCGCGTCGCTTTGAAAATGCTGCGTCCCGAAGTCGCGACGACGCAAGTCCTCGCGCGTTTCGAAGCGGAACGGCAGGCGCTGGCGCTGATGGTGCACCCGAACATCGCGGCGATTTTCGATGCGGGTGAATCGGACTCGGGAAGGAGATGGGTCTCGATGGAGTATGTCGAAGGCAAACCGATCACCGAATACGCGACAAAGCATGATCTATCGTGGACAGACAAACTCCGGCTGTTGCTTCCCGTTTGCCGCGCCGTTCAGCATGCGCATTTGAAGGGGGTAATTCACCGTGACCTGAAACCTTCCAATATTCTCGTCGCTCAAGTAGACGGAAAAGCCGTTCCGAAAGTGATCGATTTCGGGATCGCGCGCGCCATCGACGCGAGCTTGACCGACAGCACGCTCTATACGGAGGTGTATCAACTCGTCGGTACACCCAGCTACATGAGCCCGGAGCAGGCTTCATTCGATGCCGCGGCTATTGACGGGCGAAGCGATATCTACAGTCTCGGAGTCATCCTTTATGAGATGCTTTGTGGCACGACCCCATTTGCGAGCGACCCGCAGGTGAGCGTGCCGGTGATGGAAATCCTGAGGAGGGTTCGCGAGGATGAAATTCCAAAACCTTCCTCCCATGAACGGAGTTTGAAAGGCGATGTCGAAGCGGTCATCTTGAAGGCAACGGAGAAGGACCCGCGCCAACGTTATGATAGTGCCGGAGCACTCGCGGATGAAATCGAGCGACTGCTGACGAATCGCCCCGTCGAAGCCACCGTTCCTACGCCTTTCTATCACCTTGGGAAATTTGTCCGGCGGCACACGGTTCCGGTGGTTGCCGCGGCGATCGCGCTGGCAGCTCTCGTGATCGGAGGGACGGTCGCTGCGGTGCAGTTTTATCGAGCCATTTCGCTGAGTGAGGAATTGCGTGCGAAAGAGGTAGAAGCCCGTGATGCCTTCCGGAATTCCGATTTTCGCCTCGCGGCTGAACTCTACGAGCGGCGGCGTATCGGAGACTCGATCGCCCATCTCTGTCGAGCATTGCGGACCGATCCGGATCATCATGCCTCCGCCTCTTACCTGCTCGCCGTGCTCACTCACTCGAAGTTCGCGAAGCCGAATGAGGCTGCCCGTAACTATGCAGAAGGGATCGATCAGATTCGATTGCCTGTCTTGTTCGGCAGCGGAGATTTCGGAGTCGCTGTCGGCGAGACTCCAGAAGACGGCAGAGAAGTGCTCGTGCGATTCGGAAGCGGCGAAGCGGCGATGGAGTCGTTTGAGGCAGGGTTCAAAAACCAGATCCGATTTTTGACTGCTGTAGATCTCGAAGGGAGATTTGCCATTTCCGATGGAAAGAATTTGCAACTGCGCGATTTCGCCGATCCTTCGGCTCCATCGCTCACTTTGCTGGAGAACACAGAGGTAGCCGCATTGACCGCTTTTCCCGAAAGCGGATTGGTATTTGCGGGAAGTAGTAAAGGGGAACTCTGCGTTTGGGAGGCCGCATCAGGGAATCTGTTGGAATCGATTGAAGCGGCTACTTCCTTCATCAGCGATCTCTCCGTGGGGAGAGAAGGTCACCTGTTAGGATTCGGCACCGTTTCTGGTGGAGTTGGTTTTTGGAACCGGGATCTCGATCTCCTTCGATTCAAAGACGAGCAGCACCGGGGTCCGGTGTCGAAAGTTCTGATTTCAAAGAGCGGATTGGTGCTCGCCTCGGGTGATTCCGACGGGATGGCGAGAATCTTCAGATTGCCCGGTCTGGTCGAGATGACAGGGGAGTTGCCACATGGCGGGGCCATCCGATCCATGGCCCAGAGTGCGCGGTATCGAACCCTCGCCGTGGGAGATTCCGAAGGCTTCACTCGAATCTGGGATATCCAAACGGGAAAATTGGCGGCACCATCGACCGGATTTCAGAAGTCCGTTGATGTTCTCTTAAGCGTTGCGAGTGATGACGAATTCATCTCGGTGGGGGGCAGTGGTTCGGTGCGCCGCATCAACGCCGAGACCGGATACGGAGAAGTTTTGCCCGGATCGGGAACGACCAGTGCGGTTGCCCTGTCAGGTAACCGGAGAAGCATGGTCTCTTTCAGTGATCGGCGAAAAGTGTTCAGAACCATTGCTCTGGACCATACCTCGGCATTCCCTTTCAGCGGGAACGGAGCGGCAGCGCTGAAAGAACCTGGCGAGGCTGGTGAAACTGCGGTGCAAAAAGTGAACGACTATCAGTTGATCGTGAAATCAAACGAATTGGTTGCGAGTCTTCCCCGGGTGAGTTCGAAGATCGTCGATTACGCGGTAGACACAGAAAACCATCGCATCGCGATGCTGACCGAGAACTCTCGCGTCCGTATCTGGAGTGCGATTTCATCCGAGCCGCTGACGCCCTTTCTGCCGGTCTCGGAGAAAACGGTAAAAATACGTTTTACGACTGAGGAATCTCTTTTGGAATTGTCGAACGACAAGGGCGGGCAGCAGTATTTCCTCATTCCTCCGCCGAATCCCGTATTGCCGGAGTGGTTCCTGACATTTGCCGAAATCTTCGGCGGCAAAGAGTTTTCAAGGGACGGAGATATCCTCGCGCTTGCAGAGGCCTCCCTCGAGACGGCCAGAGAAAGTATCCCATCAGAAGCACCGGCCGGAGTCGCCATTGACCACGCGACCTGGCTCCTGACAGAGGGGAGAGAGCGAACGCTCATTCCCGGAGGCCGCCGAACTGTCGCGGAGCACGTCGACTCGCTTTTGGAGCTGGGAACACCTGCGGCCATTTCGGAAGTCTTCCTGTTTGATCCTGGTAATCCGATGGCAAAAGAGCGGCTGAAGGAGAGGGGGGCGAATCTTTCCCCCGATGCGGGCATTCAACCCTGATCCAGAAAATCTCCCTCAAAGATTTCCTCATCAGATAAGCTGAGGATTTACATGCGCTCTTGGAGGTTCAAGGCTTCACTTTCGCCGAAACGTCCTGCTTTCCACGAGGGCGAGGATGAACTCGCGAACGGTGAAGTCTTTCGCCCTGGCTTGCTTCATGACCTCATCGGCCAAATCGATATCGGTGAAGCCGTAGGGGCGACCGAGGGCGTATTCGATCAGAGCCTTGGTCATGCCGCGTCCCGCGCCTTCTCCACGACCTCGGTGTACGCCGCGAGGTGAGCGGGCGAAATGTCTAGGGCTCCGGCGATCTTGTCGTAGCCTGCGATACGTCAGTCGGATGGCAACAGGCCCACGATGTCGAACCGTGGCAACGCGAGCAGATCCTGCAGGGAATTTTGAAACTTCACCCGCATCATCCGGCGTATCCGGACGCGTCCGAACTCACCGGCCGATGTTGCCTCCACGAGCCGCGGATCCAGTTCCGCCAGAAACTCCACCTTCACGGTCGGATCCGGCTGCTTTTTCTTCTTCGGCGGCATGTCGCCCTTCTTCATCTCGGCATCGTGGCAGTCGTAGCAATGCTGCTCGAGAAAGGACACGGCGCTGTCAGCCGCACGGGAGATGCCGGGGAGAAGAAGGAGGGCGGTGATGATCGCGAGCGGCGCGGGCACCCGGGATGCGAACCGTGTGAGAGTGGGTTTCATCGAGGGCTGACAAGGCAACCATATCCTATTTTTTCGGAGAGACAGGGGGTTCGACCGGGTAACGTCGTACCTTTACATCGTTTTTTTGCGGAGCACCCGGCGTGCTCCTGCCATCCGTGATGAGCTTCTCGAGGACCGCCTGCAACTGCTCGACACGTTCGGGCTGAGCGGAGGCGAGGTTGTTGGTTTCACCCAAATCGTTCATGAGATCATAAAGTTGGATTGGTTGGCTTTGATCGCCGCCTTTGCCCCAGCCTCCGGAACCCGGGTCAGCGATGTATTTCCAGGAACCCAGACGCAATGCCGGTGTGCCCTTGATAGACGCGCTCACGGCTGTCTCCCGAATCGGATCGTCACCTCCTTTTAAAAGCGAGACCAAGCTGAAGCTGTCTTCCCCGGCGGTGTCCGGCAGTTCCGTGCCCAGCACATCGGCGAAGGTCCGCATCAGGTCGGCCTGGTGCACGAGTTGGTCGCAGATACTGCCCTCCTCCACCACGCCGGGCCAGCGCACGATAAAGGGCACGCGGTGGCCCCCTTCCCAGGCGTCGGCTTTGTATCCGCGCAACAGGCCCGAGGGGTAGTGGCCCTGCTTCTCCAGATCGGCCACGCCGATGTAGGGCGCACAGCCGTTGTCTGAGGTGAAAACGACGAGCGTGTTCTCCGCCGCGCCGCTTCTTTCCAGTGCCTCCAGCACCCGGCCAACGACGGCATCCGTCTCCATGACAAAGTCCGCGTAGAGCCCGAGTCCACTCTTTCCTTTCCATTCTTCGTTCACGGACAGAGGGGTGTGAGGCGAGGTGAATGGCAGGTAAAGCAAAAAGGGCTCAGGTGTTTTCGCCTCCTGCTCGATAAACTTCGCGGCGCGTTCGCCCAGCGCCGGGAGAATCGGCTCGAGTGTCCAATCCTTGAGGGCGGGCCCCTGGCTGCTTGCCTGGTGATTCTTGAGGAGGTGCGCCGGCAGGAAATCGCCGGGGATGCCGACGGTGCGATCCTGTTCGATGAAGCAGTAGGGCGGCCAGTTGGGAACGTCAGTGCCAAAGTAGACATCAAAGCCGACCGCGATCGGTCCACCTCCAATGGCTTGCGAGAATACCTCTTTCCACACCGCGCGATGAGCGTTTGTCGCCACGGCATCGCCTTTGGGCCTTTCTTTGAAAAGCTTGGCCTGATCTGGAGGGATCGGCCAGTCCCACCCGAGATGCCATTTGCCGATGCACGCAGTGCGGTAGCCGTGCGCTTTCGCCAGTCCGCCAATGGTCAGGCGATCAGGTGTGATCAAAGGCGCTTCCCAGAGTCCAACGATGCCCGCCTGAAGGCGCGACCGCCAATGATAGCGGCCTGTCAGCAAGGTATAGCGCGACGGGGAGCAGACACCTGACGATGAGTGACCGTCGGTAAAACGCATGCCCTGCGCAGCGAGTCGGTCAATGTGCGGCGTAGGGATCTTTCCGCGCTCCGGGTTGTAACATTGCACGTCTCCATAGCCGAGGTCATCTGCATAGAGGACGACGATGTTGGGTTTCGATGGCTCCGCTGCCACAGGGAATATGGCCGAGGTGATAAGGGCAAAGAGGAAAAAGGATCTCATAGTTTGGATGGGGAAGGGCATTGGGAAATGAGGAATATCGGATGCGTTGATTGAGGGGGGGGGCGACTGATTCACTTTCGTCGAAACGTCCTGCTTTCGACGAGGGCGAGGATAAACTCGCGAACAGCGAAGTCTTTCGCCCCTGCATGCGCCACGACCTCATCTGCCAAATCTGCATCGGTGAAGCCGTAGGGGCGGCCGAGGGCGTATTCGATCAGAGACTCGGTCATGCCTTGGGCAAAGTCTTCCTGCCGCGCGGCCACGAGGTCGCGAAGCTCGAAGAAGTCCTCGAAGGCAGGTCCGTTGTGGAAGGCGCCGGCGGGGTCGATCTCCCACTCCTTTTTGCCCACGCCTTTCTTCTCGTAGTGATCGGTGGTGCGCCATTTGCCTGCCGCGTTGAAATTCTCCAGGCCAAAGCCGATGGGGTCGATTTTGCGATGGCATTGGGCGCACTGGGCTTCCTCCATGTGCGCGGCGAAGCGCTCGCGGGTGGTAAGGATTTCGCCTGCCAGCCGGGATATCTGCGGCACGTTTTTCGGTGCGGGTGGCGGCGGGTCGTGGAGCAGCTTGCGCAGGACCCAGGCGCCGCGCTCGACGGGGCTGGTCTCCACGCCATTGCTGCCCATGGCCAGGATCGCCGCCATTCCGAGCAGGCCGCCGCGCGGCGAGTCGGCGGGCAGGGACACTTTTCGGAACTCGTCACCGCTGACGCCGTCGAGTCCGTAGTAGGTCGCGAGCAGTCCGTTGATGACGACGTAGTCGCTTTTCAACAGGCACCCGAGACTTCCGTTGTCCCGAAGGAGCAGGGCGAAACTTTCGTAGACCTCGCTGCGGGCGGCCGCCTTGGCGCTCTCATCGAAATCGTGGTGAAGCTTGGTGTCGAACTGGAAGAAATCGAGCCGATCCATCCCGAGCCATTGATGGACAAAACCGGTGACGAATTCCCGGGATCTTTCGTCGGCGAGGAGACGGTCGACCTGTTTGGCGAGGGCATCTGGTTTCAGGAGCTCGCCACTCTCCGCGAGGTCGAGCAACTCGCGATCGGGCGGAGCGCTCCAGAGGAAATAGGAAAGCCGCGTGGCGAGTTCCTGGCCGGTGAGATCGCGCGGCTGGCCTTCTTCTCCCGGTTCGCTGAGATACAGGAAGCCCGGCGAGGCGAGGATCGCGCTCAGAGGATCGCGGAGGGCGACTTCAAACGAATCGCCGGCCTTTCTGCGTGACTGGTAGATCGCGCTGAGTTTTTCGAGGTAGTCCGCGTCCGGTTTCGCTCCGCGAAAGGCGCGGGTCGCGAAGCGCTTGAGAACGGCGTGAGCGTGTTCCTTCTCCGAAGCGCCCGTGGTGTGGGAGAACAGGATCGGCTCGACCGTGGAGCTTCCGGCCTCATGGTGTATTGGTCCTTCCCATTCGACCCAGTCGATCCACAGCGCGGGCATGGGGCCCATGCCGGTTTCTTTTCTTGCGGCTTTGTAGCGTTCGTTGTCGAGCTGGGTGTCGCGCTTTTCACGGAGCACAAACTTGCGCGGGCCATCGGCGGAAAGACTCACCGGAACCTCGATGATCTGGGGGGTATCCGTGGATCCGCTAACCTGGAAAGTATCCATGAGGGCAAACTCCGCCTGTTCCGCGCCCAGCCGGCTGCCCAGTTCGACAAAATGACGCTCCTTCTCCGTGCCCGCGACGGCCCCGATGCGGAAACGCAGCACGTAATCGCCGGGCGGCAGGGTCTCGACGACGTGTTTGGTTTTGCGCCATCCCGAAGGCTGCTCGGGCGGGAGGTCAATGATCTCCTCCTTGTTGACGTTGGCGATCGTGAGGAACGCGCCGGTTTGCGTCAAGGGATGCTCGAGGTAGCGACGGAAGCTCGGACCGTTTTCTGCAAAGGCGCGGATGCGAAATCTGGCTTCCTGCTCATCAGCGATCCCTTTCTGCGCTTTGCCGGTTTCGAGCATCGCTTTCGCGGCATCGTTGCCGCCTTTGAAATAGCCATTGTAGGTCCCGCCGACTTTGGCATTGGCGTGTTCCTCCACCTCGCGGCGTTGTTTCCACGTCTGGGTTACCTCATTCGTTTCCGATGAGATCTGCCGCGCAAAGGCCTCATCGATCGCTTTGCGGCCAAGGATCAGGTATTGCTCGATCTGATCGCTCGACATGAAAAGCGATGATCCCACCGTGTCGAAAGTCCCCGCGCCCACATCGGACGGGAGATCGCGCACATCGATCTCCACGCCGAGGAGATCACGGATCGTGTTTTTGTATTCGCGCCGGTTCAGCCGCCGCATCGTGATCTTTCCGCCGGAATCGGACAGGATCCGGCGCGCCTCCACCATCGTGCGGGAGAGATCTTCGAGAAAATCCGCCTTCACCGCGCCATCCGGTTGAGGCTTGTCCTCCGGCGGCATCTCCCCGGAGTTCATGCTGTTGAGCACCTTCTGCCAGAGCTCGGCCTGTTCGATCGTGGCGATCTCAAACGGGAGATCCTCCAGATTGACTTTGCCTTTCTCCGTGGCGGCGTCGTGGCAATCCAGGCAGTTCTTTTCGAGGAGTGAAAAATGCTTCTCCGGCAGGATCGCTTCGGGAGTCGCCTGAGCAAATCGCAGGGGCATCAGACCGAGGAAGAGAAGCAGCAAGGTCAGCGGTTTCGTCATGCGGTAGTTGGCAATCATGACTTGCGCTTGCGTTCCTTTCGAACCCTGACCGTCGCCTCGTCAGAGCCATCGTGAATCGTGCCGAACCACCAATCCCACGGCGCGTCAGCCGTGCCGTAGTTGCATTCAAAGTAGCGATGATGCAGCTGATGATGGAAGTCGGCCGCATCGACCACTTTGGTGTCTCCCGCCATCACCTTTTCAAATCCCGCGTGGGAAAACGCCGGCCCGAGGCATCGGCTGTAGAGATGGACCAGGACAATGATCGGATGAGAGGGAATCACAAAGTGCACCAGCACAGAGGAGATGTAGAGGACATGCTCGACCGGATGCATCGACATGCCTGACCAGGGACCAATCTGAACATTGCGATGGTGCAGACGATGAACGCTCCGATACAGCGGCGGCCAGTGGAGCAAGCGGTGGACGAGATAAAAGTGAGACGAAGTCAGCACCGGCATGACCAGCAACCAGGCCACAAATGCCACCGGATGTTCCGTGATCGCAAAGGTCGGGATGACACCCTTGGCCACGCCCCAGAAGTAGAGGGCTTCATAGATCGACCAGACCGTCACCCCGCTCACCAGTGTCCAGAAAACGTTGTCCCAGAGCTGATTTTGAAAGGAAAACTTCCGGCTCTTCTCCAGCTTTTCGAGAGGATCATACTTCAAGCGTTTTCCCTGCAGTCGAAAGGTAAACAGGTAGAGGTGCAGGCTGCCGGCAATGACTGTCATGAACAGAAAGTTGCGCAGAAAAAGAGAACCTATCCAGCCCGGCGAGAGCGTCTGCATCGAGGCATCCGTGGGAACGAGATACCGGAACACCAGGACAGCCATCGCGAGATAGAGAACGTTTCGGGAGAGCGTCACCCACCTTTTCGTGAGAGCCAGAAAAGCCGCCTTGGGATGCGGCGGCCAGTCAAACAGAGGCGAGGCCAGCACCGGAGTGGTGTGATTCCAAGTCTGCTTCCGTTCTTTGTTGGTTTCGCTCATCTCATCTCCGTTTGCCGCGAGTCACGCCTGCAGTTCCTTCACCACACCCGTGCTGTCGCCGTGGCGTTCGAGTTGTTTCGGATCGAGCCCGATGCCGTGAAGCATGGTAAGCCACACGTTGCACAGCGGCGTGTCCTTCGGCAGCACGAGATGCTGCCCCAGTTTCAGATTGGCTCCGCCGCCAGTCACCACCGTCGGACAGTTGTCCAGGTAATGAATCGTGCGGATGTTCGATCCATAGGCGAGCGCGACGTGGTCAAACAAACTCGTGCCATCGGCTTCCTTGGTCGCTTTTAATTTGTCGAGGAGTCCGGCCAGCAACTGGCTCTGGGTGACATCCCGCCTCTGCGAGGCCGCCATACGGTCGCCCGGCGTGTAGTGGCTCATGTCATGTGGCGCCACTTTCAGGTCGAGACTCTGCAACAGCGCGCCGACGGGCTGGCGATAGGTGAGCACACGGGTGCTGTCCGTCTGCAGCGCCGCGACGATGAGGTCATACATCACCTCGATCTCCGCTTTGCCGGCGAGACCGGGTTTCGGCTCGGACATGGCGGCTGCGGCCTTCGGCACGCCCA
>JAGROX010000293.1:0-640 GCA_020440025.1 Verrucomicrobiia bacterium | reverse complement strand
GTCAGGCCCCGCTGCACCCGCTTGGCATCTTCCATCACCGCATCCAGGACACTGCGCTTCTGCGTCAGCATCGCCTGGCGCTCGCTCAGAGGCGTGGAGTCATCGGAAAACAGACGATGAAACGCCGCGACCGGGTCATCGATCCCCGCGAGCGGTTTGCCCCGCGCGTCCCACGCCAGCGACAAACCGGGACCATGGCCCGAGGTGGCGACGTCGGGTGAATTCAGCTGAATCGAGGCATAGCGCGTCTCCTGCCCCAGATGCGCCACCGCCACCTGATCGGCAGAGATGCTGTTGGCAAAGCTTTGCCCGGGCACCGCATAGCGATTCGCCCCCGTGAGCCAGAACGTGCTGCCCCAATGTGCCTCGTTCGCATACTTGTTCGAACAACCCTGGATCACCGTGAAATCCGCCTGGTGCCGGGCCAGCGGCGCCAATCCCTCCGGCAGCGTGTAGTCGGCTCCGGTCTGTTTCGCCTCCGGAAACCAGGTTTCATTCGTCACCCCCCAGCCAAACCCGAGGAAGACCATGCGCTTCGGCGGCGTGGCGACCTTGGGCGCTGCGAATGCCGTGAAGCCGATGGATTCCAGCGCCGGCAAAGCGATCAGCGCGGACGAACCCCGGAGAAAGTGGCGGCGGG
>JAGROX010000292.1:1430-11390 GCA_020440025.1 Verrucomicrobiia bacterium | reverse complement strand
TCGTAGTCGTAGTGCTCGTCCTGACCGCTGACGTCTTCCAACAGGTTTTTCCGCCAGGTGCGGTTGCTGGACCGATCATAGCCCCACTGGCAGCCGTCCCGTAGCTCGGGGGTTTCGACGCCGGTGGTCTGCCAGCGCATCTCCACGGTGCGACCAAAGCGATCATACCCGGTGTAGGGATCGCCGGCATCGCCCACGGGGGCGCCGTCTGGTTTGAGATAGGTGAGGGCCACGCCGGGTTCAGGGTAGCTGATCTGGATGTAGCGCGCCAGTCCCACGTAGGTGTAGGTGGCGGCGGGCTGGCTTTCGCCGTTGATTTTCAGGCTCTCGATCCGGCTCAGGATGTCGTTTTCTCCGCCCGAAGTGCCGTAGCTGAGATCGAGCTGGCGTCCATCGGGGTAGGTGGTGGAAAGGCGGCGGGCGGTGTTGCCACTGCTGCCATCGGCATAGGCATAGCTGACGGCGGGGGTGGCCCCGGTGACGGCTCCGGAATGGGATTGGCTGTCTTTTTCCAACTGGCCGAAGTCGTCATACACATAGCCGACTTCGTTGACGATGCTGCCGCTGCCAGCGGACAGGAAGTCGTAGCTGGTGACTTTCTCCACGAGGCCACGGGTGGTGTAGCCGGTGCCGATGCGCTTCACGCTCTGGTCGATGCCGTCGCCAAAGGTGGGGATCTGGTCCTGCACGATCCGCCCGAGGTCGTCGTAGGTGTACTGATGCTCGGTCTGGTTGGGATCGATCATGCTGAGGGGCTGGCCCTGGCGGTTGTAGGTGTATTCGATCCGTTGCCAGGTCTCGTCGTAGCCGTTGCCGAGCGGGGACGGGTCGTCATCGCTCATGGGATAGATCTTGGCGCGGAGCAGGTCGGCCCGGGCGATCTCGGAGTCGTCCAGGGTGGTGCCATAGACCCAGCGGGTCACTTGGTTGCCGGTGACGTCGTTGACCAGGGTCAGGCGCTCCAACTGGCCGTCGGCGGTGTAGGCATACTCGGTGATGCGCTGGCCGGCGTGGCAAGAGTCATCGCAAGGCGTGGTCTGGCACTGGCAGGCCGAGGGGGTGGCCCCGGCGTTTTCGATCAAGCGCACCCGACGCCCCATGGCGTCGTCTTTCCATCGGGTGACGACTCCCATGGGATCGATGGCGGCACTGGGCTGACCGTTGGCGTCGGCATAGCGGGTGCTGGACACCAGCACGATGTCGCTGCGCTCGGGGACGGTGGCTGGGCGGATCAGCGCGGCTCCCCCGCAGGTGCCGTAGTCGGCGGAGGCCACGGAACGACCGATGGGATCGAACCATTGCGCGGTGTAGGTGCGCCGGGCTTTGGGGTCGGTGCCGTTGGGACCGTCCAGCGGTCCGGTGCCGGGGGCATCATGGAACCGCTGGTAATGGGCGGTGGCGATGACCTGGCTGGCCGCGTCAAAGGTGATCTCCGTCTGCTCGATCACGATGTCATCACTGACATCTCCCGGAGAGCCGAGGGCTTCCGCCGGAGCGCCAAAGGTGCCGGGATTCCCGTCCACATCGTAGTAGGTGTAGTCATAGCGGGTGGTGCTGGGGCTCTCGTCGGAGGGGAAATAGGTGTCGCTGGCGAAGGGATGGATATTCACGGCGTCAGCGGTTTGGGTGCTGTAGGTGACCTCCCGCATGGGGGCACCGGTCCCGGCCTCGCCTTTCATCACCTGATAGCCGCTCTGGTAGGTGGCGACCGCGCCCGTCGCGAGCGTGGTCTGGGCATAGTACTCGTTGAGGTAGATCCTTCCTTCGTCCTGTTTCAGGGTCACCACCAAGGCGGGGTCTCCCAAGGTGGGCTCGCTCACGCTCTGGATGCCGGACGGATGCACTTCTTTGGTTGCCCGCCCGTCGGCGTTGTATTCCCGGTAGCTGAACCACACTTTATTGGCTCCGGGAGTCAGGTCTTCCAGTTTACTCAACAGCGTCATCCATGCCCGGTTGGAATAGACCGTCCGCCGGTTCCCGTCGGGTAGCGTCTCAATGGTCCGTGTCGCCCAGGTGTTGTAATCGGTCTGCGCGGGATTGGTGGGGTTGGGTTCGTAGGTGAAGGTGTATGTCTCCCGTCCTCCTCGGATTTCCTCTTTGGTCACCCGTCGGAGTGAATCGTACTCAAAGTAGTGGGTGCTGAAGGTTTTCACCTGAGCGTCTGAGGCGCTCTCCACATCCACGCCCAGCGCGATCATCCGGGCGTAGCCCTGGGGCGCGACCAGGAGTTTCAGCCCGTGCAGGGTTCCGCTGGTGTAGTAGCGATAGTAGTGCTGAGCCACGAGCCGCCAAGCATCGGTCTCGGCATCGTACTGACCGATGGATACCCGCTTCAAATCCTTGGCATCTCCATGGATGTCCGCCGAGGTGTAGTATTCATACTGCGCCTCCCGGACAGGCGTCCCATTGACGCGCAGAATGACGGAGGTCAACAGCCCGGCATTTTCACCGGACGAGAGATACTGATATTGATAATCACTAGTCTCGGTGCCGTCTTCTCCCGTGAACGCCATTTTCACCAGACGGGAACTGGCGTCGTAGGTGGCCTCCGTATCGTGCCCGAACGGATCCAGCACCGTTTTGATCTGGCCCCGCAGCGCCGGGGTCACGGCGGAACTGTTGTCATGGAAACGCCACCGCACGCCATTGGGACGGGTGAGACTAAACTCCCGCTGCACCACATCATGAGTCAACAGATCCCGGGTCGTGAACACCGCCTCCCAACCGCCGGTCCCGTTCGGTTGGAACCACAGGACCGTATCAGCCCCCAGGGTCACGGCGATTTGATTGCCACCACTCCCGGCATCGAACTGCAAATACCCCAACTGGCGCACCCGCCAACCAGCGCCATTGATCCCTGTGCCATCCTCACTGATTTTGTTGCCGTAACTGCGCTGATGTCCCCAGGCGACGCCGAAGCCTCCCGAGCGAATGTCGGACTCGACCAGTTGGATCTGCCCGGTCGCGTACCGCACCGGGGCACCACTGGTGCATGACATCCCTTCCGCGCTCGGTGCCATGCCAGAGCCACCGCCACAACCGCACTCGTCACCGCCGCCATTGCCTGTGGTTGAGGAAGACGAGGAAGACGAGGGAACTACGCAAGCGCCCCATGAAATATTTGAAGGATCATAAAACTGACCTCCACCCCCGTTGTAAATATTGGTGCGTTGTGCCGGAGTCAGTGAATCACCCCAAAAGGAGATCTCATCCATGATGCCATCAAAGTCACTGCCCCCGCTCGAAGCGGAATGCCCCAGCCAAATCACATTGGCGGCATTGTGGGCTTTCTGGCCACTGGAGAGCGCCGTGGTCTGAGCGGTCGCTCCGTTGATGGTGATGCCGATCTCCGTATCCGGAGTGATCCAGACGATCAGCTGGTACCACTCAGAGGTGGAAAAATCCTCGGCAAACTCCACCTCCTTGTCCCAACCGCTGGTGCTGCTGGTGGCAATTTTGAAGGTGGCTTTGTCCGAATCGAGCAACACTTGATATTCATCCGTTTTCTCAAACAAAACCTGCGAACTGGTGGTCGCCGGTTGGAACCACATGACGATAGTCAGCATACCACTTGGATTGAACACGCTGTTGTCCGGGTGCGAGAAGTTGTTTCCGTTCGACAATCCCCGCCCATTTCCGCATTTTCCGGTTTCTGAGGATGGTGATCCAGTCGGTTGGAAATTCAATTCGGAGATCGAATCCATCAGAGGACCAGTGCTCTGTTGGCTGTTGTAATATGCTTGGGGCGTTGGCAGATCACTTGGGGTGGAAGAAGAACTGCTCGAAGACGATGAGTGACTGGACGACGATGAGCCGCTGGAGGACGACGAACTGCTGGAAGAGGAGGGAGAACTACTGCTGCTGCTCGATGATGATGAGGAACTGGATGACGAGGAACTGCTGCTGCTCGATGAGCCGTCACCATAGGCAAGGTATCGGGCGGTCTGTCGACCCAATCCATCGTAGGTGAATTTTTCAAACGCTTCATTTCCCGCCTGAGTCTGTTTGATCACATTGCCATCGGCATCATACCAGCGCTCACTCTCCAAGGCATGCCCCACGGTCCCGTTGGTGGGATTCACGGCGTAGGTCTCCTCTTTGTAGACCCGCCCCTGACTATCGTAGTAGCTCTTGGTGCGTCCCGTCAGATTGCTCGCCGACAACGACGTATGGTAGCGGTCGACCTGAGTGATCTGATCATTGTTGTCATAAGTGTTTTCAGTGATGAAGTCGGTCGCGCCGTCGTTGACAGTCGTCGTGATCAACCGATCCCGGAAGTCATAGGTGTAGTCGGTGACGCGATCAGAACCGCTGGCCCCGATGTTGCGGGTCAACTGAGTCAAGTTGCCATCGCCGCCCTCTTGGCCTCCGTCATACTCTTGGGATTGCCACTGGCGCATGTTGTTGGGCGCGCCCGCGCCATCCGGTTCATCATCGGTAGCCCCGGTATCATCGGTCCCCATCCATTGCGAGACTACCAAGCCCCGCACGTCGTACACCGTCCTCGTGATCGTTCCGCCCGGACTGACCATGCGATTCTGACGACCCATGCTGTCATAGCCGTAGCGGGTCTCTTCGTAGTTCTCCCCTGGTTCTCCCTCACCACACGGCGGGATGAGGTGGTAGACACGGGTGGCCAATCGGCGCCCCCAAAGATCGTAGAGCGATTTCGTCCACCGGGTCCAACACCCCTGCGGAAACGCTTCCGCACTGCTCAACTGACCGCATTCGCCGTCGCGCTTCGCGGAAATCTGATCGGTCACCCTCCCGGCATAGTCACTCTTGGTAATCGAGACCGGCCCCACGGTCGCATACCGCAAACTCGGCGCATTGCCGGTGACATACCCGCTCGCCGTCCAGATCTCTCGAATGTCATCCTGATAGACGGAATACTGCACCGTCCGCACCTCAATGGCGTCTTCGCCTTCCGCCACGACCGCCTCATGCAGAGGTCCCAGTGTCTGTAGCGTCCTGCCTTGATCATCGACCTGATAATTCGTCACCAGATGCGCCCCTCCGCCCGTCGCCGTGAGCCAGCTTTCCGGACCCCCTTCCATTTGCGAGACATTCGCGTCGTCAATTTTTTGTATCAAAGCGCCCGTAGACAGCGCATACGAATAGGCGGTCACAAATCCCCGGGCGTCGCGTTCAAAGGTGGTGCGTCCATAGCGATCAAAGGTGGATTCGAGTTCTGCGGCATCCATCGCCAAAGCCGTCATCGCCCCGTTCTGAGAAGTGCCGATGGATGGCAAGGTGGTTTTCTTGCCACTTGCCTGAAGCGTAGGTTCATTGGGTCCCGAACTTCCACTGGACGATGACGAACTGCTACTGCTACTGCTCGACGAGGAAGATGAGCTGCTGCTCGGAGGGGAAGATGAACTGCTGCTCGGAGGGGAAGATGAGCTGCTCCCGCTGGAGGTCGAACTTCCGCCAGACGAAGAACTGCTCGATGACGAGGAACTGGATGAAGAGGACATGGGTGTTTTTTAGTGGGAAAGAATGAGGAAAAACGGGCCAAGGAACGAAAGGCCCCAATGGTGCAAGAAAGAAACTTTCGAACGCGGACGGACAACCTGGCTGAATCGGCTCGTCCGCGAAGGATTCGCAATACGGATTTCAAGACCTCTTGAATGAACCAATCTTGCGTTGCTGAAACTGACTCCACGGAATCGCCCGATGTTCTCGAAGCTGCCGTGAGAAATTGAGTCCATTTTCATGAGCAGAATCATGATTACTTGATTACGGCAGCTCCCGGCAAGAAAAATCTTGAGAAAAATCAGTTTCCTGGTTCCCCGCTACTCGCTATGATGGATATTTGCATGAACTCACGGCAATCTGAACAGCCAACCGGTTTGGGATTTACCGAGATCCGCTTCGTGGGTCTGCGACGCAGCGGTACCCACGCGGTGCAGAATTGGCTCATCAGTCTTTATGACGGGTCGGTGTGCTATCTGAATGATGTGACCGGGAAGCGTGCCCTCAAACCAGATCAACCCTGCGATGATCTGCCGACGCTGCGGTCTCCGGGCAAGGCGGCGCGGTTGGATGATGTGGACAAAAATTTGCTGCTCTATGCAATGGAAGACAGGCGGCTTCAATTCCTGCGTGACTATCACTTTCCCTATCCGCCGGGCTGTCGGCGGGCGAACCGAGTGGTGGACGTGCTGCTGCTGCGCGATCCCTACAACACCATCGCGAGTCGGCTAAAGATCGGGCGCGACCGGGGGGACAACGGGTTTTTTCGCGACATGTTCCTGCGGCGAAAAGACGGAACGGCTTTTTTTCCCCAGTTGTGGAAGAACTACGCGCGGGAGTATTTGGGTGAGTTAAATTGCCTGCGGAACGAGAAGATCGGCATCCGGCATGACCGCTGGACGGGAGACGCTGCCTACCGGGACGAGATCGGACGTCGGCTGGGGGTGGGTGCGGCGGCTCGGGCTAGGGCGGAGGCGACGGTAGGGCAGGTGCCGGGCTGGGGATTTGGCAGTTCGTTCGACGCGACGCGGTATCACGGCAAAGCACAGGAGATGGATCTGATGAATCGCTGGCGACGCTATGAGGATGACGCGGAATTCCGCGAACTGACGGCGGACGCGGAGTTGCGCGAGCTGGCGGAAAGAATTTTTGGGGTGGTGATTGGCCGGTAGCTCATGGCTTCTAATAAACTGCCCCACCTGTGACCGACAAGTTAGAATACGAACCGCCAACCGCTAAATGCTTTGAACGACAAACTCCACCAAGCAGCACTGCGAATCCGGGCCCGGGGAATTTTCCTGGGAGGCACCATCGGGACTTTCGAAAGCCATGGGCGAGACCAATTCATCCGGTTGCTGCGCCACGGGCTGAATCCTGACTCGACATTGCTGGACATCGGTTGCGGATGTCTCCGGGGTGGTTTTTGGACGATCCGATTTCTGGAATCAGGGTGCTATTTCGGGATCGAGCCGAATCGGGAGATGCTGGCGGTGGGACAGGCGGAGATCGTAGGCGAGGCGATGTTGGCGGAGAAAGGGCCACGTTTCGACGGGAACGCCGCTTACGATTTCTCGGTATTCGGGGAGAGAAAGGCGTTTGATTTTGTGATGGCGGGATCGATCTGGACGCATGCGCCGCGCGGAGACATCGATGTGATGATGGGCCAGTTTCGGCAGCACAGTCACGCGGGCAGTGTCTTTCTGGGTTCGTTCGTCCGCACCGATGGCGAGGGATATACCGGCAACACGTGGGTCGGCAAAAGTCACGAATCGGACAAAGCGGGCTTGGTCAGCCATCGCTTCGAAAGTCTCCGCGCAATGGCGGCAACCCATGGACTGGCTTTAACCCATCTGGAACCGCAGAAGCGCAACTGCATTTCGTGGCTGAAGATGACTCGGGGATGACGCCAATCCACGATGCCCAACCCGCACCCAAGGGCGGCCCCAGGTCTCGGCCCCCGCGATCATGAGAATAGCGGCAATTAACCAGCGGATTCATCGCGGACACGGGCCAAATTCTTCTCATCCGTTTCCGCATCGCGGCTGTCACCCACGTGATCGATCCACCGCCCATCCTGAAACACCCAGAATGGCGTTCCCGTCTTCAAGGCCAACTCGCGGGCATCTCCCGGGGCCAGAACCAGAGCCGCCGTCGCGCGTTCGATCAAGTTTTCGTGTCACTGCGGTTCTTCGTTGTAGCTCATGGGGTTTGTCCTTTCTCCAGCAACACCGGAGGTCTCAAAAAACCATCATAGACTGCCTGGCAATCCATCCGAGGCTTGTCGATTTCGTTGAAGTTCCGCCACATCGAGTCAAAGCAGCAATGGATCGCCTCCTCGGGAATGGGTTGTCCACCTTGCCGGACTCGATGTGCCACTTATAACTGGGAACGCGGGCGTCCCGCCCGCTTCATCGGGCCTGCACTGCCGGAGCGGGCGGGCGAGACGCCCGCGATCCCAGGCCGAGGCATTGCGATTGAGCTTTCTCCGCCGATTTGCGACAATACGGAAAGAAGAGGACGCCCATGACCGAAACCGCACCCATCAACCTGATTCCCGCCACGAAGTGGTGGCACGCCGAGAAGGAAGGCGATCGCATTGTCTGCGATCTCTGCCCGCGCGAGTGCCGACTCGGCGAGGAGCAGCGCGGCTTCTGTTTTGTCCGGAAAAACGAGGGCGGGGAGATGGTGCTGACGACCTATGGCAAGAGCACCGGATTTTGCATCGATCCCATCGAGAAAAAACCGCTCAACCATTTCCTCCCCGGCACGCCGGTCCTTTCTTTCGGCACCGCGGGATGCAATCTCGGCTGCAAGTTTTGTCAGAACTGGGACATCTCGAAATCCCGCGAAATCGAGATTCTCAGTCAAAACGCCAGCCCCGAAGCCATCGTTCGCGCCGCCAAGAAATCCGGCTGCCGCAGCATCGCCTTCACCTACAACGACCCGGTCATCTGGGCCGAGTATGCGATCGAGACCGCCAAAATCGCCCGGGCCGAGGGCATCAAAACGGTCGCCGTCACCGCCGGCTACATCACACCGGAAGCGCGACCGGAATTTTTCGAATTCATCGACGCCGCCAATGTCGATCTCAAGGCCTTCACCGATGTCTTTTATCGGCAGCTGGCCTATGCCCGGCTCGATCCTGTGCTCGATACCCTCAAGTGGCTGAAACACGAGTCCAACACTTGGTTCGAAATCACTACCCTGATCATTCCCGGCCAGAACGATTCGCCCGAGGAAATCGGCAGGATGTGCGATTGGGTCTTGGATAATCTCGGCGACGACGTGCCCCTGCATTTCACCGCTTTTCATCCGGATTTCAAAATGCGGGACATTCCCGCCACCCCTCACCAAACCCTGATCGAGGCCCGCGCCATTGCGCTCGACCGCGGCATCAAGTACGCCTACGTCGGCAATGTGCTCGACGGCGACCGACAGAACACCTATTGCCCGAGTTGCCGCGAGATCGTCATCGAGCGCAATCACTACGAACTCGGTCGCTACCAGATTCGCGACGGCGGCTGTGCGAACTGTGGAGAAAAGATCCCCGGTGTTTTCGAAAATGAAGCCGGCAACTGGGGCCGGAAACGCCTGCCGCTGTCCATTCGAGATACGACCACCACTCAGAACCACGCGATGGAAGCCAGCAACCACGAGGAACCCACCTTCAACGCCACGACCCAGGAGGCGCTGCTCGGCTATGCCCGCCACCTCGTCGAATCAGCCATCCTGAATCGCCCGATCTTACCAACGCTTCCGCCCCGGATCGCAGAGATTCCCTGCCAAGGACTTTTCGTCAGCCTGAAACGAGGCCACCTCCTGCGCGGTTGCATCGGAAACTATCGCAGCGACGAAACCCATCCCATCAGCGCCCTCCTCGAACGCGCCGCCCCGAGCGTGGCCACCCAGGACCGGCGGTTTCCCTCCATTGTGCCGGAGGAATTTCCCTATCTCTCGCTGGAAATCACGCCCATGCACGCCTTTCGCGAACTTGCGGAAACTGGCGAAGATCGCGTCGGCGCCATCGAAATCGGAAAGCACGGCCTCATCCTCGGACGCGGCGAAAAACGCGGACTGCTCCTGCCGCAAGTCGCCGTGGAGCAAGGCTACGACGCCCGCACCTTTCTCGAGCAAGTCTCACAAAAAGCCGGTTTCCCCAAAGACGCCTGGCTCCGCGAAGACACCACCCTCACGGTTTTCGAAGGAACGCCCTTTTCCAGTTTGCCCACCTCTCAGGAAATCGACCCCACCTCGTTTCCGCGCCCCATCCTGGAGGCCCTCGCACCGCTGACCAATGCCCTTCTCTCCGGCAAACCCGGCGAAATGCAGGTGCCGACCATCCTCAATCAACCATGTAACCACCCGCTCGGCGTCATTTTGGAAGTCGGCGATCACCGCACCTTTGCCCTGCATGCCGGAGGCAGTCTGGTCGACCAAATTCGCGACGCCTGTCGATCACTCCTCGCCGAAGGCAGGGTGCCGGAT
>JAGROX010000292.1:0-1213 GCA_020440025.1 Verrucomicrobiia bacterium | reverse complement strand
CAATGGGCCAACAGCGGCGCGGAGGTCATCGCCTTTCAACGTCAAACCATCGCCTTCCCGGGAACGCCTTCCACGCCCTCCCCTGCCAGTCGCCCTGCCGCCATGGCGGGAAAATTTTACCCGGCAACCGCCGCCGAGATCAAAACGGAACTCGATGATTTTTTCGCTGAACCGACAGCTGCCTCAGCCGAGGCAGAATCCTGTCGGGCCGTCATGCTGCCTCATGCCGGATGGAAATTCTGCGGCGACATCATCGCAGAAACGCTCGCCCGAGTCATCGTGCCGGAAATCGTGGTCGTCATCGGCCCCAAACACACCCCAAATGGGGCCAACTGGTCGGTGAGCGCCTCCGAAAGCTGGCAACTCCCCCACGCCACCATCCCGGTCGCCACCAAATGGGCGACTTTCCTCGCAGACCACTGCCCCGGCCTGCAAAGGGAGAACGCTGCCCATCAAGCCGAACACGGTTGCGAGGTGTTGCTCCCCTTTCTTCATCGTCGAAACCCCAAGCTGCAGATCGTTCCCATCGCCATCGGTGCCGCCGATTATGACGATCTCACACCCCTCGCCGAGGCACTCGCTGCCCTCCGCGTCGAACTGGGCGAAAAGCTCCTGCTGGTGATCTCCAGTGACATGAATCACTTCGCCGACGATATCGAAAACCGGCGACGCGATGCTCTCGCGCTGGAGAAATTCCAAGCCAACGACCCACGCGGCCTGTTCGATGTCTGCCGGGAAAACGACATCAGCATGTGCGGTCTCCGCCCCGCCGTTGCCGTGATGCTCGCTCTGAAAAAAGAGTCGCCACCAGTCATCGAAGTCACCCGCTACGAGACCAGTGCCCGCATCACTTCGGATACCCATCGCGTCGTCGGCTACGCGGGAGCCCTGCTGCGATGACCTTCGGCACCAGTGGCGAGATCCATCGTGGAATGGAAAAACAAGGCATCGACCGTGGCACAGGAATCGCTGACTTCGGTCCCGGCGAAACCACAGGGCTGATCGCGGGTTCTATTCCCGGGAGACCATACAGGGTCAAGTCCGCGACCATACCCTGTTGAGTCTCTCCGACAGACCGCCGCAATGCCGCCCCTGCGATCAGCCTTTACGGCAGCTCTGATTTCCGCTTCATTATCACCCGAATGACCGAGCCCCCTCACCCCCACTTCCGGTCAGGAATTTTCGCGATCTGTTTCGCCCTCCTGTGCCACGC
>JAGROX010000291.1 GCA_020440025.1 Verrucomicrobiia bacterium | reverse complement strand
AGGATTTTTTCCACCGCCTCCATCGCCGTATACCAGCCACCGAACAAATAAGCGGCAGCGTAAAAGATCCAAGGAATGGTGCCGCTGACCAAGATGGATTTCGAAATGATGTATCCAAAGAGGAGCAGTCCTCCGCAGATGATCGAAAAATACAGCTCGGAATTCCTGCCGAAAACACCACCGTGGGAATGCGATTCGCCGGAGTTGCCGGCGCTATGATCGTGGTCGTGTTCTTTGTGGGAGTTTTTCATCATCCTTTTTTCGCTTTTTCGGCCCACTTGCTTTCCAGAAGTGAACGGAGTTGTTCCCTTGCCCGAGCCAGTCGTCTCTCGACTGCCTTCTCGGTACAGTGTTGGATCGTGGCAATCTCACGGCATGGTTTTCCATACAGTTCGTAGAGGACGAACGCTGCGCGGAGGTCCGGTGGGAGATGCTGGATAGCGCGGTCGAGATCGCGCGTGAGGTCAGCGTTGTCACTGTTGGAAGCAGGATCGGTCACGGTCGACGCTTCATTGCCTGTAGTGCTCTCGCGGTCGCTGTCGAGGACTTCGGGGTGCCGTTTTCGCCAGCGGCCACGCATCCGGCAAAGGTTGTTGGCGATGGTGAAAAGCCAGGTGGAAAAGGTAGCTGTGGGGCGGTAACGCTTCCTCGCCCCGTAGACTTTGACAAAAGTCTCCTGCGCGATCTCATGGGCATCAGTCAGGTTGCCTGTGGAACGAAGGCAGAAGCTTACGAGCGGTTCTTTCCAACGCCGCATTAGATCGTTCAACGCTAGATCATCCCCTTCGCGGAGACGTTCCATGCAGTGCGCATCTTCGTCGTTTTCCATCCGTCGTGTCGCTCAGTCCACTACGAGTTCGGTGGACCGGTCGAGCCAGCTTTTCATCCGCCTGAGGTAGCGGGTCGAAGCTTCGGGGTTCAACTCGGCGGCTACGCTGTAGACGAAGTCGATAAATTCTTTGTCGGCCTCTTTCTCCAGTTCGGCGAGACGACGGGCGGCTGCGATGTGTTCCGGTGCTTGATCGAGTGCGGGATCTTGGGTAATGTGGGCCAGAGTATTTTTCGTGTCCGCGTAGTGGACGCAATGGTCCTCGCAGGCAGGAAAGTAGGCGGTGTGCAGAGCCTCGATCCGAGCAAGCTGTGTCGGTGTGACTCCGAACTCTTCGGCGAACCATTCAAAGGAGGTTAGGTGTTCGTGGCGCTCGTCGATGCGGTGTTTTTGCCAGAAGAACACTAGGAGATACGTGGCGATTCCCAGGCAGCCGGAGAGAAGCAGTGCTTTGCCAAGTGAGCGCATATGGTAGTCGGTTACTCAGGTTGTGAACCCTCGGCAGCGTGTGATTCGCTGCGGAGGACGGGGTGGATCGATGCGACGTAACGCTCTTCCATCGAGCGGGATGCCTGCTCTCCGTAGGCCTCGGCCTGGAAGAATGCCATGGCCACACCAAGAAACATGGTCACCGCCGCAACACCCGTCGCTGTGGCCGTAGAAACGGTCGGCAAGCCGTCAAAAATCCAACGTCTCAACCTGGGAAAGAGACGCTCGTCGCGAATAGCAATCTCGGCCCAGACCTCACGCTCGAATCCGTCGAGGTCATTCGGACCCAGGCTGCTGCGCAACTGCTCAAGGGCGTGGTCAAATTGTGTGGAGAATGGGTCGTTCTTCATGGCGTTGAGGCAGACGGGTGTGGATCAGGGCTACTGGATAGAATGCCGGAAGGGACATTTCCCCCCATAAAATCTGCATTTTTTCATTTCGGAAATTCTTTTGGAAAAAATTCGGGGGGATTTCCCGACGGTGGCATTTCACCCGACTGACGTCCCTTCCCGAAACATGATACCTTCTCATCTCTACATCCGCCAGCTCACCGCGTGGTCGCTTTCTCTCGGAGCGTTTTCGTGGGCGTATTCGTTCGAAGCGGCAGCCGAACCGGTCTCTATCACACGCACCGGGGCAGTCGACGTGGCGTTTCGGAACAGTCGTGAGTTGGCCATCGCCGAGCTCGAAGTAGCCCGTGCCAAAGTCGAATTGCGCTGGTCGGGACGGCTCGACAATCCTGAATTGGAGATGAACCTCAGCGACGACGGGGCTGGCCTCAACGACAACGAGGGTATCTTCGAAGTGGCCTTCAGTCAGCGCTTTCCGATTACGTCGAGACTGAAGGATGAGAAACGGTTGCGGGGCTACCAAGTCGTACTCGCTGAGGCTGAAATCGCGGAGCAGCGGCGTGAGTTGGCTGGCCAGGTCGATCTTGCTGCGGTGGAACTGATGGCGACTCGGGCCGTGAGCGAACGTCAGCAGAAGCTGAGCGCTCTGAATCAAAAGATTGTTGCCTTTCTCGCGGAGCAGGTTGCGCAGGGTCAGGCTTCGAATCTGGACCTCACCCAGGCGAAGCTCACGGGGAGATCGATCGACCAGACAATTCAGGCTCTTGCAGCCCTGGAGAACACCCGACAGCTTGAACTCAAGCAGCTGATGGGAATTTCCCCGGAACAACCGATCCGCCTCACGAGTGAGCTTGTCTTGCCTGGCAACCAACCGGACAAGCGACTCGCGACAGAGAGCCTTTTCCGAATGCGGCCCGATTTCATTCTTGCCGTCTCCCGCATCGATGAAGCCGAGGCAGCAATAGCTCTGGAAAAGTCAAAACGCTGGGCGGATGTCGCGGTCAAAGTTTTCGGAGAACAGGAGCGTGCAGTGGATGAACCAACGGGATTGGAGCGAAACTCGTTTCTCGGAGTTGGTATCTCTATCCCCTTACCCATTCGCCAGCGCAATCAGGTGGGCATTGAAAAGTCTCTAATCGACCGTGAGGCAGCGGAAAGATCGGTTGATGCCATTCGGTTCCACATTCGCAGCGAGTATGAGGAAGCCTTCCAGCACCGTCTGGCGAACTGGAAACTGGCGAGTGAAGCCTCCGGAGATGTGCTGTCGCTCGCGGAGGGGAATTTTGCCGAATTTCAAAAAGCCTACCAGCAGGGACAGGCCAGCCTTCTACAAGTGCAACGCGCACAGGAGCAGCAGCTCGAACTCGAGACCGCCGCCATTCAATCGATTGCCAACTACTACCGCTCCGATGCGCAACTCCGATTCGTGACAGGGGCCTACCCCATCCTACGCACCGCTGTCAATTCAGGCAAGTAGCCTCAGATCCCAAAAATGCCATGAAACGTCTCATCCTAATCATTTTTTCCGCCGCTGCTTTTTCCGCTTTCTCGCAGGAAGGCCCGATCGATGCCGACCGTGCCAGCAACACCATTATCCTCGACGAGACCGCGGTGAAAAACCTCAATATCAAGACCGAAATGGTGGAGGAACGCGACTTTGAAACCACGGTATTTGCCGTCGGCCGCCTCGAGGAATTACCTGAAAATCGCGGCGTTCTGTCGTCCCGTATATCTGGCCGGATCGTAGAGCTGAAAGCCTTCCTGGGGGATTCGGTGAAGAAGGGCGACGTGCTCGCCAAGGTGGAGAGCCGCCAACCGGGTAGCCCGCCACCCATCATCGACCTGATCTCGCCGATAGATGGCATCGTCGTACAGTCTCATGCGAGGCTGGGCGAGCCTGTGGAGCCGGACCAGGAGATTCTCGATATCTCGGACCGGACCCGAATGTGGGCCGTTGCGAAAATCCCTGAGAACGAAGCCGACGCTATCGCAGCGGGGACAAAAACTCGTCTGCATATTCCTTCGCTCGGAGATGAGCCAATCGAGGCCGAGTTGGCGAAGTACGGAGTCGAAGCCGACCGCGAGGCGGGAACGATCGATGGGATCTTCATTTTGGAAAACGCAGATGGACGGATGCAGCCTGGAATGCGGGCGGAGTTTTCGATCACCACGAAGAAGCGCGAATTCGTAATGGCGGTACCGCGCGAGGCGGTTCAAGGCGATCCGACCAAAAGGGTCGTCTTTGTCAAAGATTTCGATCTGCCCAATGCGTATATCAAGGCGCCGGTTGTTTTGGGCGAAAAGAACGATCGCTATTTCGAGGTCCTCGAAGGGCTGTTTCCAGGTGACGAGGTAGTGACGAGAGGATCGTACTCTCTAAGTTTTGCGAGTGGGGGCGGCGGACCGTCCCTGAAGGAAGCACTGGACTCCGCTCACGGTCACGAGCACGCGGAGGATGGATCCGAATTGACCGAGGCTGACAAAAATGAGCCGAAGGCAGATGACGATGCGCATGATCACTCCGGGTTCGGCAACGAGAGGACAGATATATTCGATATCGTAATTCGGGTCTGGGCAGGCATTGCCACGATTCTCTTTCTCGTGTGGTTTCAAGGTCTGCTTCGGAAGAGAAAGCGGATAAACGAGTCAGCGTCCGAATCCCATTCTTCAAACGCCTGATCCGATATGCTCAATACTCTCATCCGATTTTCTCTGGCGCAACGCGGACTCATCCTCGCGATCGCCATCACATTGCTTGTACTCGGTGTCAAGAAGACGATCGAACTGCCGGTCGAAGTATTACCCGATCTTACCAAGCCGACCGTGACAATTCTCGTCGAGGCTCCGGGCTACGCTCCCGAGGAGGTCGAGACACTGATCACCGTCCCCATGGAGGCAGCACTGATGGGGGTCACAGGCGTGGACCGTTTGCGTTCAGTAAATGACATTTCTCTCTCCCTGCTCATCGTTGAGTTCGACTGGGGCACCGACATTTACCGTGCCCGGCAGTTCGTGCAGGAGCGCCTCACTGGTGCTGGCGAATTTTTGCCGGAAGGCATCACCCCTTACATGACCCCGGTGAGTTCGCTGATGGGCGACATCCTGCTCGTCGGACTCCGCGACCGCACAGGCAAAACGAGCGATCGAGATCTCCGTGTGCTCGCCGACTGGGTCATCGCACGTAGAATCCAGTCCATCCCTGGTATCGCCGAAGTACTCTCGATGGGAGGCGGGATCAAGCAGATCCAAGTCCAACCGGACCCCAATCAAATGCTCGCGCTGGGGGTCACCTTCGAGCAGATCAAGGAAGCAACGAAGAATTCAGTCAAAAACTCGACCGGTGGATTTCTCACTGAGCAGGACCAGGAGATCATGGTGCGGAACCTCGCCATGACCACTGATCTGGACGAAATCGCCAAGACCGTCGTGAAGTACGAGGGAGATCGCGCCATTCGGCTTTCCGACGTCGCCAATGTCGCGTGGGACATCGAGCCGATGCGAGGGGATGCGGGTTTGGGCCGTAGTGATGACTCCACTGACGATGGCAAACGAAAAGGCGACAGCGGTATCGTCCTGAGCATACGAAAATCCCCAGGCTTCGACACGATCGACCTTACCACCGAGGTGGAAACGGCACTCGCCGAATTGCAAACGACGCTTCCCGAAGGGGCGGAACTCGTTACCGTTTATCGCCAGCGCGACTTCATCGATCTCTCGATCGGCAATCTGGAAGAAGCCCTGCGCGATGGTGCGATCATGGTTTCGATCGTGCTGTTCCTCTTCCTTTTTAATTTCAGGGTAACGATCATTTCCCTTACGGCGATTCCACTCTCCCTCGCCATCAGCGTACTGGTCTTCGATCTCATGAACATGAGTGTGAACTCCATGACTCTGGGAGGACTCGCCGTCGCAATCGGCATGGTCGTGGACGACGCCATCGTTGATGTGGAAAATGTGTTCCGAAGGTTGCGCGAAAACGCGTGCGTCGAAAATCCGAAGCCGAAAATCGAGGTCATCGCGCTGGCGTCGGGGGAGGTGAGGTCGTCGATTCTTTACGCCACCATTCTCATCATCCTCGTTTTCCTTCCTCTCATCGCTCTGAGTGGAGTGGAAGGCCGTCTCTTCACACCGATTGCACTTGCAACGATGATCAGCATGGCGGCCTCGTTTGTTGTCTCCCTCACCGTTATTCCAGTTCTCAGTTCCTTCCTGCTGAATCCAAAGCCCGGCAAGGAGCATGGGGACAGTTGGTTCGTCCGTGGGCTGAAGCGGGTCTTTAGCGCGACCTGGCTTCGCTTCGCTCTCGCCCAGCCGCTTTTGCTCCTCTTCTTGACCTTGGTCCTTCTCGTTTTTTCTGGAATTACCTACACGAAGATGGGTGGAAATTTCCTCCCTGCTTTCCGCGAGCCGACCGCGGTTATCGCAACGACGATGGCACCTGGAACATCATTGAAAACCACCGTCGAGGTATCGCGCACCGCTCAGGATCTGCTATTGCAAGTGAAGGGGGTCGAGGTAGTCGGCTACCGAGCCGGGCGCGCCGAACGCGGCGATCACGTCGTTCCGGTTTCCACGGTCGAATTCGAGATCGAGTTCGACGAATATGGCGAGCACAACCGGGCAGAAGTGATGGCAGATATCCGTGAAACGATGCAAGGCATCCCCGGTACGTTCAGTGCGCTGAGCACGCCGCTCGCAGATCGTATCGGACACATGCTCAGTGGTGTCTCGGCAAAAGTCGCCGTGAAAATTTATGGTCCCGATCTGGAAGAACTACGCCGGCTAGGCACGCAGATCGTAGACATCGCTCGCAACATTCCCGGTCTCGAAGAAGCCCGGACCGAACAGCAGGGAGCCGTCCCACAGCTCCGGATCGAGATCGACAGGGATCGTGCCGCCGCCTACGGCGTGACTCCCGGGGAACTGAACAGCGAACTGGCCGACCTGATCGGCGGAGGTTATGTCGCTGAAATCTACGAGGACCAAAGAGTCTATGATCTTGTCGTGAGACTGCCGCAGGAATGGCGTGAAAATCCCGACAAGCTCAAAAATTTCTACATAGATACACAGAGTGGGCAGCGAATACCGCTCAGCTACGTCGCAGAGATTCGGCAGGCCTCCGGACCGAATACGATTCTCCGAGAGAACACGCGCCGCCGTTTTGTAGTCTCGATCAATCCGACTACCTCGGACCTGAATTCTGTTGTTGAGCAACTGCAAGCAGATGTCACCGAGCAAGTAAAACTGCCGACCGGATACGCCATTTCTTTCGAAGGAGAGTATCAGGCGCAGCAGGAGGCGCGACGGACCATTCTCGTCATGTCTGGGGTTATCCTGTTGGTCATTACTTTCCTGCTGTTCAGCTTTTTCCGGAGTTTCAGCTTCGTCTTGTTGGTTCTCACGAACATCCCTATTTCCGTGATCGGTGGCGTTTTCTTGACTCGATACACTCTCGACAACATCAGCATCGCTACGCTCGTCGGCTTGATTGCCATCTCCGGTATCGCCGCGAGAAACTCCATCATGATGATCTCGCACTACCTCCACCTTATGGCCCATGAGGGAGAGAAATTTGATCTCAAGATGGTCATCCGGGGCACCGAAGAGCGTCTCGTTCCCGTTCTCATGACTGCCGCAGCGGCCGGCATCGCCTTGCTACCTCTCGTATTTGCCGCCGACGAGCCGGGCAAGGAGATTCTGAACCCCGTCGCTGTCGTCATCGCCGGAGGACTGATCAGCTCGACTTTGCTTGGCCTCGCCGTCACCCCCGCAATTTTCTATCACTTTTGCCGTCGATCCGCCGAACGCGCCCTCGCGAGAGGTGCTGCGGCCGCGCAATGATCCCGAATTCATCATGATCTCTAAACGTCAAACATCCGAACAGCCCAAACCCAACCCAAAAAACATGAAAAAGAAAACCAACCTGACTCTGAAATCCTTCGCGGCGCTCGCGACCGCCTTCACCTTCGCCATCGGTCTACCTGTTTTGCAGGCAGAAGACAAAGACCACAAACACGAAGAGCATGAAGGCCACGATCATCACAAGGCCATTGCCGGACCCAACGGAGGCAAGGTCATCCAGGAAGTCGAGCCACACCTCGAATTCTTCGTCACCAAAGATCGCAAGGTGCAGATCACCGCACTGGGCGAAGATGGCAAGGCTGTGCCCATCGGCGAGCAAACCGTCAGCGTCACGGGTGGCGACCGCTCCAACCCCACCCGAATGAGCTTCGAGAAAAAAGGCGATGTCCTGGTCTCGGACATCAGCTTTCCTGAGGGCAACGACTTCCCTGTTGTCGTGCAGATCAAGCCTTCGCCGGATGCAAAAACCGTAATCGAGAAGTTCAACCTGAACCTCA
>JAGROX010000290.1 GCA_020440025.1 Verrucomicrobiia bacterium | reverse complement strand
GATGCTCAAAGAGATCCCGGGGACTGAGTTTCAGACCCGCCCTCCGAGCTTGGGAGACGATTTGGATGCTGAGGATCGAGTCGCCACCGAGTTCAAAATAGTTTTCATCGCGCCCGACGCGATCCAGCTTCAACACCTTTGACCAGATGCGACTGAGGATGGTTTCCGTTTCCCCCTGCGCTGCCTGATAGCTGGTCGTGCTGAGGGAACGAATCTCGTCCTCCGGCTTCGGGAGCGCTTTACGATCAATCTTGCCGTTGTTGGTCAGCGGAAACTGATCCAGAAACAGGATCGCTGCCGGCAGCATGTAGGGCGGCAGAGCCTCTCCCGCAAAGGCGCGCAATTCCTTGAGCGTGGTCGCTTCACGGTTCCCCACCAGATAGGCAACTATGCGTTTTTCGGGACCTTCTCCCAATACGGTCACGAAGGCTTCACGCACGGCAGGGTGCCGAGTGAGAACGGATTGAATCTCTCCCAGCTCGATTCGAAAGCCGCGAATTTTCACCTGATCATCGCAACGTCCCAAATACTCCAGATCTCCACCGGGAAGAAAGCGGGCGACATCTCCGGTTCGGTAGAGCGTTTCTCCGTTCCCGGTTGGATGGGGCAAAAATCGTTCGGCGGTCAGTTCCGGGCGATTCAGGTATCCTGCGGCCACGCCCGCTCCCCCCACGTAGATTTCTCCAGGAACCCCGATGGGCACAGGATGTCCGGCAGGATCAAAAAGATGAATTTCCAGATCGGGAATTTGCCGACCAATGACGCTGCCCCGGGTGAGATCCTCCCTCAAGATCGGTCGAAAGGTCACGTGCACGGTGGTCTCGGTGATGCCGTACATGTTGATGAGTTGCGGGGTCTGATCACCGTGACGATCAAACCAAGAGCGAAGGCTTTCCAGTTCGAGCGCTTCGCCACCGAAGATCACAAAGCGAAGGCTCATCGCCTCAGGTTTTCCGCCAGCTCGCTCCTCCGCAGCAATGAGTTGTCGGAAGGCCGACGGCGTCTGATTGAGAACAGTCACGCGTTCTCGCACGAGCAACTGGTAGAAATCATCGGGAGATCTGGTGATGTCGTAGGGCACCACGGCCACTCGACCGCCATAGAGCAATGCGCCCCAGATTTCCCAAACCGAGAAATCGAAGGCAAAAGAGTGAAACAACGACCAGACGTCGGATTCGTTGAAATCATAGAACGCCTCCGTCGCCGTCATGAGTCGGGCGACGTTGCGATTGGTGATGCGGCAGCCCTTGGGTTTTCCAGTCGAACCCGAGGTGAAGATCACGTAGGCCAGATCATCCGGATTTCCGCCCACCGAGGGATTCTCTGAGGCAAGTCTTTCGTCGGATGAGATCGATTCAAAAGTAACGGTCTTCGCTTTCGTTCCAGGGAGTCGACCGAGGAGAGATGCCTGAGTCAGCAGCACCGGAGCCGCTGAATCCTCCAGCATCCAGAGCAACCGATCCGCTGGATAGGCCAAGTCGATGGGAAGATACGCCGCGCCGCTTTTCAGAATTCCCAAAATCCCGATGACGATTTCGGGTGATCGGTCCACGCATAGCCCGATGATGTCTCCGCGTTGAACGCCTTCCTGGTTGATCAGCGCGTGCGCGACTCGATTGGCAGCCTTGTTCAATTCGAGATAGGTCCACGTCCGACCTTCGAAAGACAGGGCGATATTCTCCGGAGTTTTCGCCACCTGCCCCTCAAACCATTCAGCCAGGGTGCCGGGAATTGGGGAGGAAACCGGCGAAGCCCAAACTTCGTGAAGTTCGCGAACCTCACGATCTGTGGTCAGTCGAAACTCGTTCAGCAACGCCTCCGGTTTCGCGGCAAACTGGACCAACAGTGACCGCAGATGGCCGAGCATCCGCTGGATGGTCTCGACACTGAATTTTTCGTTTTCAAACTCGATCTTAATCCGAAGTCGCTGACCGTGATAAGCCGCCACCGTGAGGGGAAAATTCGTTTTCTCGTAGAGTTCAACTTTCCGTTTCTCCCAAGCTCCGCCTTTCGCCTTCATCAGCTCATCGAGATCGAATTTCTCGAAGACGAGAATACTGTGAAAGAGAGACTGCCCCTTTTCGAGGTCGCTCCACGCCTGAATTCGACTCAAGGGAGTGTGCTCGTGGTCTCGCATCGCGACCCACTGCTCCCGCACTTCACCCAACAACTGCGACAAGGGCTTGTCGGGGTCGACCGAGACTCGCACCGGCAGCGTGTTGATGAAGAGCCCGACCGCATTCTCAAGATCAGGAAGAGACGATTTCCGGCAGGCGCGGGTTCCGCCAAAGACGATGTCAGTCTCTGAGGAATACTTGGAAAGCAGCAGTGCCCAGGCAGACTGAACGACCGTATTCAGAGTGACTCCGGTGTTCTTAGCGAGTTCTTCCAAGGCTTCTGTTTCCGTGACCGAAAGCGAAACCTCCTCCTGCCATGACGCTTCTTCCGATCCGCAATCAGGCAGGCTATCAACGGTGAGCGGCGTGGGAGCCGAAAACCCCTTGAGCTGAGTTTCCCAGAAACCTCGCGAATCTGCTTCAAAATTCCTCGCAAGGGTCCAATCCACAAACTGACGGAACTCAACCTGCGCCTCCCGCTGCGGGAGGGGAAGTCCTCTCAGATGAGCTTCGTAGAGACCAAAGAGATCCTCCAAGAGAATGGGAAAACTCCGCCCATCGACGATCGCATGATGCAAGGTCAGAAGGATTCGTGTTTCCCCCTCTCCGTAGTGGAAAATCTTCGCCCTCATGAAAGGGGGAAGAGAAAGATCAAAAGGCCGATTTCGATCCTCCAGAAGTTGCTCACCGAAATCAGCAGACCTGACGTCTTTCGGCATTCGGGTCAGGTCAGCGTATTCAACCGACGGAGTGACCTCATCATCGATCTCCTGCCAAGGTTCTTTGTCGGTATTCCAAACGAATCGTGTCCGAAGCACCGGATGAAGAACGGTAAGGCTTTTCAGAGCACTGGTGAACGCCTGATGGTCGATCGTCTCCGGCGTCTGACAGACGATTTGTTCCAGATCGACCCCGCGAATCTCACGGATCTGATGAAACAGCATGCCGCTCTGAAGGGACGTCAGGGCATAGCCAGAACGACCTCCTTGGGGAGGTCTCAGGCTCTTAGTCTCTACGAATTGACTATCTCCGAGATCATTAACCATAAGTTTTATAATAAACTAACAAAACTGGAATAAAACAAGTGTGATTTTTGCTCGATTTTTTCTTATGAGAGCCTCAATCCGCAGTTTTGAGACGCGAATGAGATTCCCGGACCATGGGAAATCTCGCGACGACATGCCTCTCCCCTCGTCTCAAAGAGCCGGAGACATCAACCGCAAACGTCAACCCTCCGAGGAATCAGAAGGGCAATGCTTCGCCTTCGAGAGCGGTTTTGGCGGCATAAATGCTCTGCAGACGTTTCGTCATCGCGCCCACCTTGCCATTCCCGATTTCCCGCCCATCCACCTCCACCACCGGGCTCAGCTCACCCATGGTTCCGGTGGTAAAACACTCGTCGGCGGTGTGAACCTCTGTCAGCGAAATATTTCGTTCCACCAAGGGGATGTCGTGCTCGCGACAGAGATTCATCACGACTCGACGAGTAATGCCGGGCAAACAGGCATCCGCCGTCGGCGTCAGCACGGTGCCCCCTTTCACGATGAAGAGATTCGTGGCGTTGGTTTCCGAGACAAAACCATTCATGTCCAGCATGATGGCGTCATCGACTCCCGCCAGGTTCGACTGAATCTTGGCGAGGATATTGTTCAGCAGATTGTTGTGGTGGATTTTCGAATCCAGAAACTGCGGACTGTTGCGGCGGATGGCCGAGGTGATCAGCCGAATGCCTGCTTCGTTGTCGTAGACAGGCGCCTTCCACTCGGCCAACACGATGAGGGTGCAGCCGTATTGATTGTTCGCCGGAGACATGCCCGACGTCACCTTTTTCCCCCGAGTCAGGGTCAGGCGAATATGCGATTCGTCCCGCATCCCATTGGCCTCGAGGGTCTGAAAAATCGCCGATTTCACGTAGTCTCTGGTCGGGACATTGGCAAAAGCCAGCGCCTTGGCCGACGCGAACATCCGATCGAGGTGGGCATCGAGCTGAAAGATTCTCCCCTGATAGATACGCAGCCCCTCCCAGACCGCATCGCCGCCCTGCACCACAGAATCGAACACGGAAACCTTGGCCTCGTCCCGGGGCCACAAGCGATCCCCGACCCAAGTCTGAATGGTCTCGTTTCGCGGATCAGGCAGGATGGGATTCGGGGTGAAATCGGGGGATGGCGTGGATGGCATGGCGAAGAAGAATGAAAAGGACTTAACCCTGTTGAGTTGACGACCTAACCCTGTTGGATCGCCCGGCCGAGAAGGTATTCGTAGTGTGGTCGAGAGGCTTCGAGGAGAGGCTGAAGGCGTTCTGGGAAAGGCTCGGTTTTTTCGGTGTAGGGGGCAAACCCTTTCGATCGATGAAGATTGTGATACCAGTATTTTGCCCAGGGACCGTCCTCGGGCCTGGGGCCAGGCTCCCAGGAAAGCATGGCGGGATCAAAGTCGATTCCGAGACGTTGGCACAGTTCGTTGAGGACACCCTCGGGATCGAGCAGCAAGGCCTTGGCATCAAGCACCTGTGGATTCAGTCCGGCGGCATCCAATTCCCGAAACCATTGCGCCTGACTCTCGTAGGCGGCGTCTCGCATCGTTGGTTCCGCAATCTGGTTGATCAGTGAAGGCAGCATCTGCACAGGGTCGCGAATCAGAAAGACATTCACCATCCGCGGATCGGACAACCATGCGAAATCGAGATCGATCAGGTGATGGGCCATGTTCTTGATGAACCACACTCCCTTTCCCGACGGCGGCGAAAGGATCACCTCTCTCACCACTTTTTCGCCATCGGTTTCCAGAATCTCGACCATCTCCTGCCAGTGTGGCTGAGGTGCCTGGGTCAGCCGAAGGTAATGTCCGTACAGCGGCTCATCGACCACCGCCGCATCCGCACGCTGGGCAAACGCATACATCAAGGCCGTGGAAACATTCCGCGGACCGGAGAGGAGGTTGATGATTTTCGTCGGCGAGTCCGATGACATGGCCGTTTCTTATGAACTGAATTGTCTTCTCTGACAATCCTCGACTGTGTCACCGCCCCATCGCGTAACCGACCCAGACGCAGAGCAGGCCGAGAATGACACTGGCGCCGACATTGGCCAAACCCATACCGAGGTGTCCTTCGCGGATGAGTTCAAAGCTGTTCCAGCCGAAGGTGGAAAAGGTGGTGAAGCTGCCGAGAAATCCGACAAACAGAAGCCAACGGGTGGCATCGGTAAGCCAATCACGGGTCTCGGCGAGGCCGTAGAGCAAGCCAATCACGAGACAGCCGAGAAGGTTGGCAGCAAGGATTCCCCAGGGAAATTTGGGTCCGATAGCGGCACCGCCGGTTTTCCCGACGAGCCAGTCGACGCCTCCGGCAACGAACCAACGCAGCAACGCCCCGCTCGCTCCGCCGAAAGCCACCAATAGGAAGGCTTTCATCTTTCAGTAAGTAGGCAGAAATCAGGAGGCTAGCACGCTTTCCCTTTTATTTCGACGGCTCCTTTTCCTCAACCGGCGCCGACTTGGCATTCGGGACCTGGGAAAGCGGATGTACTTTGCGGAATTTTGTCTGGTGGGTCTCCCAATCGGCCAAGATTTCCCTGGCTCGATCACTTTCGGTATACTCGAGATGCTGATAGATCAGGTGCTTGACCGTGTTGATGTCCTCGGGATCATCGAGCGGAGAAACTTGCACCATCTCGGGATTGTAGAGCTTTTCAAAGCGATCATCGAGATCGAGCACGAAGGCGACGCCTCCGCTCATGCCGGCACCGAAGTTTTTCCCGGTGTTTCCGAGGATAAGCACGAGCCCGTTGGTCATGTACTCGCAACCATGATCGCCGATGCCTTCGACCACGGCGGTGCCACCCGAGTTGCGGACGCAGAAACGTTCGCCGGCGCGACCATTGGCAAACAGACGCCCGCCGGTGGAACCATACATGACGGTGTTTCCAGCGATGGAGTTGTCCTGGGGCAGGAATTTTCGGAGGCTGGGAGCCTTCAGAATGATCTCGCCACCGCACATGCCCTTGCCGACGTAGTCATTGGCCTCGCCGGTGAGGGTGAGACGGATGCCGCCGCAGAGGAAGGTGGCAAAACTCTGCCCGGCACTGCCCTCGAGCGCAATGTCGATGGTGCCATCGGGCAGTCCGTGGTTCCCGTGGTGATCGGCCACCACCCCGCTGAGCTTGGTGCCGATATTTCGGTGGGTATTCTTGACCTTGTAGGACAGCTTGATGGGTTCCTTGTCCCGAATCGAATTCCGTGAATCCTGAATGATCTTGTCGTCGAGCGGCGTCGCGTGGAGACCGTCGTTCCGATCCTGAAGACAGATGCGGGAGAGTCCGCGATCGCTTTCCTTGCCGACATCGCGAAGGACACGGCTGAGATCGATGTGATTGGCTTTGGGATGATCCGGAACCTCCCGCTGGCGCAGGAACTCGGGCCGACCGATGAGATCGTCCAGCTTCCTCACTCCGAGGGTAGCCATGTGCTCCCGCACTTCCTGAGACACGGCATTGAAGAAGTTTACCACCATGTCGGGAGTGCCTTTGAACTTGGCGATCTTGGCCGGATCCTGGGTGGCAATGCCGACGGGGCAGGTATTGAGGTGGCACTGGCGCACGTAGACGCAGCCCATGGCAATGAGGGCGATGGTGCCAAAATTGTATTCCTCCGCCCCAAGGGCAGCGGCGTGGATGATGTCGAGTCCGGTACGCAGCCCGCCATCGGTTCGCAGGGTGACACGATCCCGAAGTCCATTGAGCATGAGCACCTGTTGGGTCTCAGCGACGCCAATTTCCCAAGGGAGACCAGCATACTTGATGGAACTGAGCGGGGACGCTCCCGTGCCACCATCGTGACCGGAGACGAGGATGACATCGGCATTGGCTTTGGCGACACCGGCGGCCACGGTTCCGACACCGGTCTCGGCGACCAGCTTCACGCAGACCTTGGCCCGCGGATTGATCTCCTTGAGATC
>JAGROX010000289.1:10201-12466 GCA_020440025.1 Verrucomicrobiia bacterium | reverse complement strand
GCGGAGCGCGACATCGTGAATATCGATGGCGAGGGGAACTACTACATCGGGGATCGCCGGGCGACGAAAGATGAGCTGATGGAGCATCTCAAATTTCGCTTCAAGGATTTTCCTCCGCTCCAGGTCTATCTGAGAGCCGACAAGAACACGCCCGCCAAACAGGTGCGGGAAGTCATCGACATGGCGGGAGAGGCAGGAGCGATCGACGTGATCGTGGGAACCTATCAGAAATGAATTTCGAAGTTGGAAGATGGTAGATCGAAGATGGAGAGACTTAAGAGGGTTGGGTCCGCGACCTGACAGGGTTGAATGAAGCGAAGAATTTAAATTGATGAGACGACGAAAAAAACGGAAGCCTTCCATGGTAGAGATGCAGATGGGACCCATGATCGACATGGTGTTCCTGCTGTTGGTTTTTTTCATGGTCTCGGCGAAGCCGATCCGGCCAGAGACGGATATTCCCATCGGACTGCCGGGACAGGTGGCGCAGGAGGAGGTAGTGGACATTCCCGATGAGGCGCGCATCCAGATTCGGGCTGATGGCAATGTGGTGCTGAACGAGCAGGTTCTCGATACTCCCGATTCCCGGCAGATGACGGAACTGGTGGCGGTGTTGGACCGTTTCAAGAAAGCCGCCGACAACGCCAGGTCCGACGCTCTCGTCACGGTGGCGCCTCACGACGCGGTGCGGCATCAACGCCTCGTCGATGTCCTCAATGCCTGCGCCCAAGCGGGGATCACCGGAGTGACTCTGGCAGACGGAACCGGCGACGAATAGCCTCGAATCCTGACATTTTTTCTTCCCATGATTTCGGTAAAACTCGATCAACCCTCGGCCCCGGAGCCGGCGCGCCCCAAGAAGGCGGTGCCATCGCGGGCGGACCGGGCCAAGTCGAATCGGCGAGCGGTGATCGGCTCCATCATCATGGGCAGCATCGTCGTTCACGCTCTGATTCTGGTGATCTTTGCGGCTTGGAAAGTGGCGACCTATTTTGATCGACCCGAGGCCCGGTTCGAGATGAAAAGGACGGTCAAGATTCCGGCCAAGACGCCGGAGCACAAGATGAACGTGGCCCAGCATGAGGCAATGACGCCCAAGCCGGTCTTTACCGACAAGTTGGTGAGCACGCGCCCGATCGACTTTGCCCTGCCGGAGATGCCGGAGGTGGACATGAATCAGATGCTGCCGCTTGATCCTTCGGAATTGATTTCGGATCAAGTCAACGGCCTGGTCGGATCGGCGGCGTTGGGTTCGGGGCTCGGCAACGGATTCAGCGGCGGGGGTGGCTCGGGAGATGGGATGAGCTTTTTTGGAATTCAGGCAGAGGGGAATCGCATCGTCCTTCTGTTCGATGTTTCCAGCAGTGTGGTGAACAAGGCGAATGAGGCGGGGGTGCCCTTGGCTCGAATTCGCGAGGAGACGCTGAAATTGATCGACGGGCTGGGGCCCAACGCGAAGTTTTCGATGATTCAGTTCACCCAGAACTACAAGCCCTTCAGCGATGAGCTGATGGCCGCGACCGATTCCAACAAGCAGGCGGCTCGCGACTGGGTGGAAAACGAGTGGGTCGAGAGCGGGACCATGAGCGGGAGCAAGGTGGTGTCAAATCCGCGAGGGTTGATGACCGTGCTGGAAAAAGCTTTCGCCATGCGACCGAATCTGATTTTTTTGATCAGCGATGCCAGCTTTCAGTGGAGGGAGGGAGGCGGAATCTCTGACATTCCGTTCGATGATTTGCGAAAGCGGATCGACGAGCTGAGCGAGGAATTGCCGGAGAAAGCACCCATCCATCTGCTGGGATTCGCTCCTGATGAGGAAGATGTGAAAGAGTGGAAACGCATTCTCCGCCGGACGGATGGGGAGTTCACGGAGTTGAAGAAGCCCTGATTTTTCGAGAGGAGACCCTGAAATTGTGCAGAGAGATTCGCTTGATCCCGGTGGAATAGGACTTGAGTTTCCCCGAGAGCCTTTCTAATTTCATCTTTCCTGATAGCAAAGACTGATTCGAGGCGTATCTCTTAACGGTGCCAAAGGCGTCCAGCTGAACGCGCAGGTTTGGCGAGCCCTCTGGACAGTCGCTTTTTTCGAATCATGAACACACGTCTTCTTAGTCTATTCGCAATGGCGTTCGTCGCGACGCTGTTGACGTCTTGCGTCGATCCCCCGCCCGGAAGCGAATCGGACATCTGGCAACGGCCTCCTCGCTATGGACATGGCGGCACCGAGTCGCCAAAGCCGAGCGCCAACGACAGCCGGAATTCCAA
>JAGROX010000289.1:0-10005 GCA_020440025.1 Verrucomicrobiia bacterium | reverse complement strand
AAGAAATCAGGGCCACCATCCGTGGCTGAAATGCCTTTTGCGAAGGGCGTGCCCGGAAAACCGCTGTCCGTCACGCTGCCTGCCCCGAATGCCGGTCTCGGTGAGATTTCGATCGAACAGTATGAGGGTGGCAAAGCCACTGGCAAACCGCTGCCTCCCGGAACCCCGGTCGAGATTCCGGATCCCGGCAATCCAGGTAAGAAGATCTACTTCAAGGTCCCCTGATCCCTTTGCGGACTTCGGAGCGACCTCTGCCACCCTTGACCTGCCTTTTCTGGCGGGAAACCCGGTGGTGGTTGGTTTTTCGGCAGTCTGCCTGTTCTTTCTTCGATGAATTTCCAGCGTATCGCGGTGATCGGTCCCGGCTTGTTGGGGGGATCGCTGGTTCGTGCCATCGCGGAGCGAGCGCCTTTTTCGAAAGAAAAAGGCGAGGGCGTGGAAGTCCGAGTCTGGGGACGACGGCCCGAAGTGGTCGCGCAACTTCAGGCGATGGGCGAGGCGGAGCTGGCCTCGACCGATTTGGCTGAAGTGGTTGCGGGTGCGGATCTAGTTGTTCTGGCGACTCCCATCGGCGTGATGGCAGACTGCGTGCGGCGGTTGATTGATGCCGGTGCGCTCGGGGTTGGGGCTGTGGTCACTGATGTCGGGAGTGTGAAGGCGTCCGTGGTCGCCGAGATTGAACCGCTGGTTTCAGCATCGGGAGCACATTTTATCGGCAGTCACCCGATGGCGGGTTCGGAGAAAAACGGCCTGGAGTACGCCGAAGCCGCCCTTTTTGAAGGAGCCGCCTGTCTCCTGACGCCCACGCCGCTGAGCGATGCCGGAGCCCTTGAGCGAGTGGATGAGTTTTGGCAATGGCTCGGCGCCCACACCTCGCGGCTTTCACCCGAGGCGCATGATCGGGCGGTGGCGATGGTGAGCCATTTGCCGCATCTGGTCGCCGCTCTCCTCGTCGAATCGGTACTGGGGAGATCGCCTGAGGTGGCTGCTTTTGCCGGAGGAGGCTTTCGCGACTCGACCCGAATCGCCTCGGGTCATGCCGAAATGTGGACGGAGATCCTTCTGGAAAACCGCGAGGCGGTTCGGGAAGCGCTCGCTGATTTTCACCGTCTGACGGGCGAATCGCTTGCGTTCTTCGATGATTTGAAGAAAGAAGAGCTGCACCGCTTGCTGGCCGATGCCAAGTCACGGCGCGATGGGTTCCGGATGAACGGTCCCCACACCCCACCACAGTCATGAGCACCTCCTCATCTTCCGCGCCCTCTCAATACAAGGTGAGAGCAGCCTCGCCGTTCACCGCCGAATTGGTGGTTCCCGGCGACAAGAGCATTTCCCATCGTTCCGTGATGTTCGCATCGCTGTCGAATGGCATCTGCGATATCGACGGCTTCCTGCCCAGTGCAGATTGTTGGTGTACGGTGGAAGCCATGCGTGCCATGGGCGTGCAGATCGATGTGCTGGAGGAAGGTGAATTCGGCCCCACCAAATTGCGCGTCCACGGGAACAGCGGTCGCTTTGAAGCTGCCTCGGGTCCGGTCAATTGCGGGAACAGCGGAACGACCATGCGATTGCTGTCCGGCATTCTTGCGGCTCAGCCTTTTGAGACCGAGCTCTATGGCGATGAATCGCTTTCGCGCCGACCGATGGATCGCATCGCGGGTCCGCTGAGCCAGATGGGTGCGGTGATCGAAGGAAGGGGAGATCGATGCATGCCGCCGATCCGCATCACGGGGACCAAGGACATTCAGCCCATTCACTACGATTCTCCCGTCGCCAGTGCCCAAGTGAAAAGCGCGATTTTGTTGGCCGGAATGTTTGCCAACGGGAAAACCTCGGTGTCGGAACCTTATCTCTCGCGCGATCACACCGAGCGGATGCTCAAGTATCTGCTGGTAAAAACCGTGCGCGAGGGCAACACCGTTTCGATCTGGGGTGGTCAGACGCCCGAGTCTCGCGACCTAAAAGTGCCGGGCGACCTTTCCAGTGCCGCTTTCTGGATTGTGGCCGCTGCCGCCAGACCAAAATCTCAACTGAGAGTGCGTGAGGTGGGGCTGAACCCGACCCGGTCCGGCATTCTCAAAGCTCTCATCCGCATGGGCGCCCGCCTCAAGGAAATCGTTGACGACGAAAACGGCGAGCCGGTGGGTTCGGTGGAGGTCAATGGGGGCGAGCTTCACGGGATCGAAATCGGCGGGGACGAGATTCCCAAGCTGATCGACGAAATCCCGATTCTCGCCGTGGCCGGAGCCTTGGCCAAGGGCACGACCATCATCCGGGATGCCCATGAACTGCGGGTGAAGGAAAGCGATCGCATTTCGGCGGTGGCGGAAAATCTACGACGCATGGGCGTGACCGTGCAGGAATTTGCCGACGGCATGGAAATCACGGGTGGCGCCAAGTTGAAGGGGGCAACAGTGGAAAGTCTCGGCGATCATCGCATTGCCATGGCCTTTGCCGTCGCCGGTCTCTATGCCGAGGGTGAAACCATCGTAAAGGACGTGGATTGCGTCAGCACTTCCTATCCGGGTTTCGAGCAGGAGTTGAAACAGTTGATTGGCTGAAACTCATGACGACGGCATCGCACAACGAGTCCGCGGTGGGTGGAACCGCGGAGGCCCGGCATCGGGTAATCGCGATCGATGGACCGGCGGCCTCGGGAAAAAGCACCGTAGCCCGCCGCGTGGCGGAATCGCTGGGTTTTCTCTATGTGAACTCGGGGGCGATGTATCGGGCCATTACCTGGCAGGCCCTCGATCAGGGGGCTGACTGCTCGGATCGCGATGCGGTGCTCGCGCTGCTGGAATCGACCGAATTCACCTGTGAGGAGAGCGACGGTGCCGGAGTGATTGGGCTGAACGGTGCCGTTGCCGGCGACGAAGTTCATGGGGCCGAGGTGAATGCCAATGTTTCGCGGATTGCCGCCTATCCGGAAGTTCGCGACCGAATTTTCGAAGTGCTCCAAGCGTTCCCGAAGAAAGCCGATGTGGTCATGGAAGGTCGTGATATCGGATCGGTGGTGTTTCCTGACACGCCCTACAAGTTTTACATTGATGCCTCACCCGAGATTCGCGAGGCCCGGCGGCGAGCGCAGGGATTGGAGGATTCCATCGCGGATCGCGACCGTCAGGATTCCACCAGAAAAGCAGCGCCGCTCATGATCGCAGACGACGCCGAAGTCATCGATAGTTCCCATCTCGGAGTCGACGACGTGGTGACCGCCGTTCGCGAGCGATTGGCAGCGAAGGGCGTTGATGAAGCAAAAAGCGTCTGATCACTTGGCGGCGCTTGGTTTTGGGCTTACTTTTCCCTGTTCATGAAGGGAAAGTCCGGCTCTCAACGTCCAAAATCTTCGACCCGTGGGAATTCCACGTCGAAACTGCCGGTATCCGAAGAGGCCGCTCAGAGTGAATGGCAGTTCGCCGAGCTCGACAGTATGGGCGTGATGCCCCGCTGCGAAATCACCGGAGCCAATGTCGATCTGCATCTGGTGGCTTTCCGCGATCCTGACACCGACGAGTTCACCGCCCGCATCCTTGGTGCGGATTATCGCCACCTCGTCCGTCGGACGACGAATCTGAGCGTGCCGGTTTCCATTCTCAGTCTCGCCACTCTGCGTCAGTTGGAGTCTCAACGAAAGATTCCTCTGGGAACCCGAGCGGCGAAAAAGTTGCGCGAATGGTTGCGTCACGAGGTGGAGAAAACCTGGAAAGACGGCCTGCGATCCGTGCCGCGTGAGCCTCGGCAGGCTTCGTTGGAGTTGGTGGATGATTCCGCCACCGAGGAACCGTTTCGTCTGCAGGGTTGATTGGCTTGATTCCCCGTTCGGGAGGGTGACAATGCTGCCCATATGAAAGTGGTGGTTCTTGTCAGTGGGGGAATGGATTCCGTCTGCGCCTTGGCGGATGCGGTGACGACTCACGAAGTGATGGCGGCGCTGAGTTTCGACTACGGCTCAAAGCACAACCATTGTGAGATCCCAATGGCTCGGGTCCAGGCGGAAAAATTTGGCGTGCCTCATCAGGTGATCTCTCTGGATTTCATGGATGGCCTCTTTGATTCCGATCTTCTCAAGTCGGGTGGCGAGGTCCCGGAAGGGCACTACGAGGAAGCGAACATGAAACAGACCGTGGTTCCCTTTCGCAATGGCATCATGCTGTCGATCGCCGCAGGCTATGCGGAAAGCATTGGTGCCGGCGGACTCGTCATCGCGGCGCACGCGGGAGATCACGCCATCTATCCCGATTGTCGGGAGGATTTCATGCAGGCCATGGGAGAGGCCATTCAACGGGGCACCTATGCCGACATCGCCCTGCTGCGGCCCTTTATCGACATGCGGAAAGAGGGGATCGCGCTGCGGGGTGCCGAGTTGGGTGTCGATTTTTCTCAGACCTGGTCCTGCTACAAGGGTGGCGACATTCATTGTGGCAAATGCGGAACCTGTGTGGAGAGAAAAGAGGCGTTTGATTTGGCGGGAATCGATGACCCGACCGACTACGAGAGTTGAAGAAGCAACGAACATCGACTTGCGCCCGGGGCGGGATGACGGAATAGAAGGCGGACCATGCAAATCGCCTGTCTTGACCTCGAAGGAGTCCTCGTCCCCGAAATCTGGATCGGAGTGGCCGAGCGCACCGGAATCGATGAACTCCGTGCCACCACCCGTGACATTCCGGACTACGACGTGCTCATGCGTCAGCGCTTGCGGATTCTCGACGAGCACGGCCTCGGCATCGGGGAATTTCAGGCTGTGATTGGCGAAATGGAACCACTTCCCGGCGCACGGGATTTTCTGGAATGGCTCAAAGAGAGATTTCAGGTGGTAATTCTTTCCGACACTTTTTATGAGTTCGCGGCCCCGTTGATGAAACAACTGGGCTACCCGACCCTGTTTTGCCATAAACTCAGCATCGAGGAAAACGGGCGCATTGCTGATTACCACCTTCGTCAGCCGGATCAGAAACGCCTCTCGGTTCAGGCTTTTCACCAGCTTAACTTTCGGGTGATTGCGGCGGGGGATTCCTACAATGATACTTCCATGCTGAGTGAGGCGGATCGTGGCATTTTGTTTTGTCCGCCGCAGAATGTCATCGATGAGTTTCCGCAGTTTCCGGTGACGAAAGATTACGACGAACTGCGTGCCGCATTTCTCGAGGCCCGGGAGGACTGAGGTATTAAGGTAGTCAGGCGAGGGGTGAAAGGGAAGGATCTGATCAGGACCTTCCCGGGTAGTCGCAGCCGGTGGTGGCGCTGTAGCCTATACGATTGAGGGTTCCGTCGACTGCGACCGATGGAAAGAATATCCTGCCGGGTTGGAGTGTGTCCCTCGGCGTGGAAATCTCGGGGAATTGCGCAACTCCCGGGCGAGCTCTTGGTTTAACTCTCCAGTAAGATCAATCTGTCTACCCCTATTCTCTCTCATGAATTCGAAACTTCTATTATTCGCGCTGGCGGCTCTGTCTGCTGGATTTGGCCTGACCTGGGCAGAAGATGACGCCAAGCCTGCGGGCGAAGGCAAGGCTCGCCCTGAACGTCCCGCACGCCCCGAAGGCGAAGCTCGTCCTGACGGCAAGGGGCGTCCGCCTCGTTCCGATGGCGAGGGACCTCCTCGTCCCGAGGGGAAAGGCCGTCCCCCAGGTCCAGAAGGTGAAGGTCGGCCCGGTGGTCCCGGCAATTTCTTGAAACAGATCGACACCAATGCCGATGGCCAGATCACCAAGGAAGAGGCTGGTGAACGTTGGGAACGCCTGTCGCGTCTCGACAAAAATGAAGACGGCATCATCGGTAAGGAGGAACTCGCCGCCATGGCGGGTGGTCGTCCCGGCGGCCCGGGAGGTCCCGGAGGTGAAGGTCGTCCAGGTGCCGGTGGGCAGCAGATGTTTGAGCGCGCCGACAAGAATGGCGACGGAAAATTGAGCAAGGATGAACTTCCCGAGGAAGCCTGGGCTCGCCTTTCCAAAGCAGACAAGGATGGTGACAATGCCGTGTCCCGTGAGGAGATCGGAGCCATGATGCGCGAAGGGGGGATGCGTCCCGGTGGGCCGGGTGGTCCCGAGGGAGCTGGCGGCGGCGGTGGTGGTCGTCTTTTCGAAATGTCCGACAAGAACAAGGATGGCAAATTGACTGCCGAAGAACTTGGCGAGCGCTGGGAGCAGATGTCGCGGATGGACAAGAATAACGATGGAGCCATCACCAAGGACGAGATTCCTCAGATGGGACAGGGACGTGGTCCTGGTGGCGGTCGACCGGGCGCGGCAGGTGGAGGCGGTGCCGGTGGAGGCGGTGCCGGTGGAGGCGCGATCTTTGGTCAATACGACAAGGACGGAGACGAGAAGCTTTCGAAGGCTGAAGTACCGGAAGAACTCTGGGCTCGGATTACCAAGGCTGACAAGAATGCCGATGGGCTGGTCAGTAAAGAGGAACTGAGTGCCGTCTACTCCAGCGGACCCGGCAACGGTGGCACGGCTCCGGGTCGCGAACGCCCTCGTCCGGACGGAGAAGGGGCTGGTGTCCCCAAGAAGGCTCGCCCAGACAAAGCCTGACAATATTCCCTTCCCGGGTTGCGAGCGATCGCTGAAAAGCCTCGCTGCGAACATTCCAAGCCACTCTGCGGTTTTCGCAGGGTGGCTTTTTTTGTGCCCGGATTCCGAGGGCATTCATGGCGGACCATCTCAAGGCTGCGATTGGGCAGTGGAAATAATCGCGAAAACGAAAATCATGTTTGCAAATTTTCGCGAAGCTGATTATAATTACCAAAGTTTCCACTTGTTCTCGCACCTCAATCCCCGCTTTCCGATGGTTGCCACATTCCGATTCCTCGCCAAGGCCGTTGCCGTTTTCACCCTTTGGGCCCTGATCGGGGCGGTTCTCTACGCCGTTGGCAACGAGTTCATCGATCGCCAGGCTGAAGCGGTGACAGCTGAGTCCGATGCCATCGCCGCGCTATCGCTGCCTGCCTTTGGCGAAATGCTGGTGGAGGCGGATGCGGTACTCGTTACCACGGTGACCGAACGCCCGGTGGATCTCGAATTTGATTCTGAAGAAACCGGCTACGTCCTGGATGAGAAAGGGCTCGTTTTCCGGATTCGGCAGAGCGGCGGGCGTGAGACGATGCCCTGGCTCGTTCTCCCCAATGAGAAAACGGATTCATCGGTTCCTTTCCGGGCTCTCGCGCTGCATCCGGGATTTCTCGATTCCGATTCGCGCGGTTTTGGTCGCTTCTATACCATCGAGCCCGAGGTGGCCGGCGCAGGTCTCTCGGACTTTTCACCCGAGTATGGAGCCGATGGAGAGCACCATCAGGATGTCTTGGTCGAATATCGCACTCTCGATCCCCGGAGTCGCACCTTCACTGGTTCTCGCAAAGTGTTGGCTCGTTTCAGCCAGCCGGGCCCGGAGCACAACGTCAGTGATCTCGCCTTTGATCGCATCGGCCGACTGTTCGTTGCCATCGGCGATGGAGCCAACGTCGATCCCGGTCGTCAGGCTCCCTCTCGCAACGCGATGTCACTGCTGAATGTGTATGGCAAGGTGCTCCGCATCGATCCCCTCGGCGACAACTCTGCCAACGGTAAGTATGGCATCCCGCCGCGGAATCCCTTCCTCGTCATTGATCAGGCGCTCCCGGAAATCTGGTGCTACGGACTCCGCGACCCGCGGCGCATCGAATTCGATCCTTATCGCGATTGGCTGACCATTGTCGACCTCGGGCAGGATGGCATCGAGGAAATGAACATCAGTGAGAACGGAGGCGAGCACTTCGGCTGGGATCTTTGCGAAGGCACCTATTTCTATCCGCCTTCTCGCGGTCGCAAATCCACCGAGGGCGTCACCGCTCCCCGCACGGAGTTTGCCAGTGTCGGAGGCGATCGCATCGCTGGAGGCTTCATCTATCACGGCAATCATTTCCCCGCTTTGCGAGGTCGTCTCATGTTTGCCAGTGCCTCCGGCCGACTCATGTCCTCTCGATTGGGAAGCCAGGATGATGTCATCTCTCGGCTCCTCGTGGGAAATCAGCGTTCCCTCAGCACCAACGCCGTCACCGGCATTCGTCCGGGACCGACCGGCGAGTTGTTCGTTCTGACCAGCAGCGGTGACATCTATGAATTGCAGAAGCAGAATTCAGCGGTCCGCTCCAAGAAAGCGAAGCGCCCAATGCTCTGCTGGGCACTTTGAAGAACGAAACTCCAGCCGGGCCGTTTTACTGATGCGTCAATCTCACCACGACCTGCCCATCTGCTGCAAAGTGTCTCTCGGCAGCGGCTTGAACCGTCTCCCGAGTCAGGGCACTGATCGAGGAGGGCGTCTGTCGGAAATGGTCCCAACCCAGGCCGAGAAGTTCGTCGACGGCCGTTCTCGCCGCGAGTTGCTGGGCTCCCTGTCGGCTCATGATCTCGCGACCGAGGAAGGAACTCTTCGCTCGTTCAAATTCCTCGGCCTCCAGCCCGTTGCGACGAACCTGATCGATCTCGTCGAGTAGTTCGCTCTGCGCCAGATCCAATTGTTCGGGCGAGGTCGCCACATAGAAAAGGAACATGCCGGTGTCGAGCCCCACCATCTGGGTGGCTCCCACGGAATAGGCGAGGCCGAGTTCTTCGCGGATGCGAATGAAAACGCGCGATGCCATGTCGCTGCAGGCTTCATCAAGAAGATCCAAGGCATGGCGGTCGGTGCCCGCGATGCCTGGCGTGCGATAGCCGACCAGCAGAATCGCCTGCTCCTTTTGGTGAAACAGGGTGGTCGGATTCGTGTCGATCGCAGGTAGTGCGCCGCCTGACCGACCATCGGCAAACAGGGCTTCGCCGGCCGGAAGTGCGCCTTCGAATCGAGCGCGCAACAAATCCTCGGCCTCGCCAGAATCGATATCTCCGTAGACGGCAATCACTCCGTTGCTTCCGCTCACACATTGTCTCCGGAGTGCATCGAGCGAGTCCCGGCTAAGTGCCTTGACCGTGGCTGGGGAACCGGAGGGACGCAGCCCGTAGGGATGGGTGTTGCCAAAAAGCGACTCCCGCATCTGATGCAACGCGACCGTGAAAGGGCGGTCGTCTTCGGCCTTGATGCTGGCGATCTGAAATCCTTTTTCACGCTCCACCACCTCGTCGAGCAAGGTCGGTTCCAGCAGTGCATCTCCCACCAATTCGATCGCGAGGTTTAGGTTGGGGCGCATCACCCCGGCACTGGCAAAAAGCGTGTTTCGACCACTACCGGCTCCGATGCTGCCGCCCACTGACTCCACGAGACGTGCCACTTCCTCGGAGGAGCGTTTGGTCGTGTCCTTGGTCAGGAGACGGGCCAGCAGGGGGGCGATTCCCGCAGTCTCGGGCGTAGCCGACAGCATGCCACCCCGGAAAGTCGCGTAGGTGGAAACCAGAGGCACCCGCTCGTCGGCCAGCAACAGCAAGGTGAGCCCATTGTCCAAGGTTACCTTGCGGACGCCGTCGGCAAGATCGCGCCGCGCTGCCACCGGAGCTTTTTCGGGCGCAGCTTTTGCCGGAGGATTCAGCGAAACCACCGTCATCGCGTCGTCCAGCAGGTAGCGCCGGACGGCGGCGGTGATGTCATCGCGGGAAACTCGTTGCGTCGCTTCGACGTAGTCGCGGGTGAAATTCAAATTGCGCGCCAGGATCCAGTTCGAGCCCATGTCGGAAGCCTGACCATTTATCGTCACCAGGGTGCGGAACTGCGCCGATAGCGACTGATTCATTGCGGTCTCCAGTTCTCCGATCTCCGGACCGTCGACCGCCAGTTTCTTCAGGCATTCCAACGAAGCTCCCAGGGCTTCATCGCGTTTTTCGGGCTCGGTATCGGCACTGAGAATGAAGAGTCCGGCGTGTGCCGGAGTGTAGGCATAGGTGCTGACGCTGTGGGCCAGTCCGCGCCGCTCGCGCACTTCGCGATAAAGCCGGGAACTACGGCCGCCGCCAGCGATGGTGGCCAGCAGATCCAGCACCGGCATATCGGGATGCGACACGTCGGGTATGTGCCAGGCAATCTCGGCTCGGCTCA
>JAGROX010000288.1 GCA_020440025.1 Verrucomicrobiia bacterium | reverse complement strand
ACTTTACAGACAAGTCTGTCTGTTTATCTTGTTGGCAGGATGAAGAAACCAAAAGCCAGAGAACGCATCTTGGACACAGCCGCCCAGCTGTTTCATGAGCGCGGCTATTCTGAAGTCGGGATCAACGAGATCATCGACAAGGCGGAAACGGCCAAGGCGACCTTCTATCAGCATTTTCCCTCCAAGCAGTCGCTCTGCGCCGAGTGGCTGGAAGAGATTCACCAGCGTTCCGAGTCCCGTCGCCAGGCGATCATGGAGGGTGAAGGAACCGCGATCGAGAAGGTCGATGCCTATTTTGTGGGTCTGGGAGATTTTCTCAAAGCCAATGATTTCCGAGGCTGCCCCTACAGCAACACGGGCGCGGTGATCGATGAAGAGTGTGCCTGTCTCCGCAAGAAGATCGAGGAACATAAGATCTCAATTCGTCAGTTTTTCCATCAACTGGCCGCCCAAATGACAAGTTCTGAGATGCGTTCAGAGCAGGTTGGCGACTCCTTATTCCTATTGTATTCCGGGGCCACCATCGAGGCGCAGAACCTGCGTTCCCTCTGGCCTGTTGATGCTGCGCGACGAAGCGCCCGCGAGATTGGTGAACGTGAGTGCAACCTGAGCAACCATTGATCCCTTTCCCTCTTTTTATCGTAACCCAGACAGAACAGTCTGTTTATTTACTGCCCGTCTCATCATGAAAGCCAACGTCATCCCCATCCAGCCAAAACATCAACTCGACCCAGCGAATTGGGGGACCGATTATCGGGAATACCTGATCCGATTCGCGCTTCAGCGCATCTCCGACTATGGGCTTGCCGAAGATTTGGTTCAGGACACCTTCCTGTCCGCCTGGAATGCCCGCGAGTCATTCCGGGGAGACTGTGCCGAGCGCACTTGGTTGACCGGTGTTCTGCGAAACAAGATCATCGATCACTATCGTCGGAACGCCCGCCGTCCGATGATTCTCGCCGGTGATTTCGAAGCCCAGCAACAAGACGAAGGCCCGGCAACCCCGTGGTTGGAGAACCGGGCCAACGAGACGGATACCTATGATCCGTCAAAAGCCACCGAACGCGCCGAAATGATGACGTTGCTGGACGCCGCCGTCGATCAGTTGCCCGAAGCCATGGCTCAGGCCTACCGAATGCGGGAAATTCAAGGGCGCTCCACGGAGGAAATCACCCGCACGCTGAAAATCAGCAAAGGAAATCTCTGGGTGCTCATCCACCGGGCCAAGCAGGCTCTGAAAGAAGAACTGCAGGGAGTTTGGGGCGGTCCCGACTACGGCACCGGAATGGCGGCCTGAGTTGATTCCGCCAACCTGTCACGTTTTCGGTCTTTGGAACAATTAAGTCTGAAAGATGGTTCGAAGCGTTTCCGTAATTTTTCTCGCATCGACCTCGGTGCTGTTTCGTCTTTCTGATGACCCCGCAACGTTATGTGTGACAAAGTCCGCCAGATCATTCGCTCCCAGTGGAGTCGACGTCACAGTCGAAACTCGCTGGTGAGAGAGGAGGCGCGCAACTTGATCCGTGTTCACGTAGAACTCCTTCGCTGCCAGAAACAGGCAACTGGGGAGTGCTTCGGCAAGGCTCAAGAAGCCGCCTGAAATTCGCTTCAATGAAGTGAGCGATCACTTCGCAGCGGCTCGTTTCTCGAGCTGGTTCTCAACCGGCTCGATCGATGCTCGATGGGTTTCGGCAAGCTTCCGAATCTCGGTAATGACCTCGGAATGTTGAGGCGCAATATCGTATTTCTCGGAGGGATCGTTTCCCAAATGGTAAAGCAGGGGAGGTTCATGTTGTTTCGCCTCCTTCTGTCCCACGTAGGAGGTCTTGGTCTGAAAGTGAGCCTTGAATGGTCCCTTCCGGACGGCAAAGAGTTGCTCGCCATGGTAGTAGAACATCGTGTCTCGTGGGCTCGAACCGGTCCCGAATAGAACGGGGGAGAGATCGTAGCCGTCGTAGGTTCGATCAGTCGGCAGCTTGCCGCCCGCGAGAGCCACGAAAGTCGGGAGCAAATCGAGCGTGCAGCCCATTTCCTGAACCACGCCTTCCTTGAGTTTACCGGGCCACCACATCACCGTGGGTTCTCGCATGCCGCCTTCCCAAGTGCTGCCTTTGCCATCGCGCAGCAGTCCTGCGGAACCGCCGTGAGTTTTGAAAAGCAACCACGGGCCGTTGTCGGAAGTGAAAACGACCAGAGTGTTCTCGGCGATGCCTTCAGCCCTCAGCGTATCGAGCACCTGGCCGACCGACCAGTCGATTTCCTCAATCACGTCGCCATAGATTCCCGCCATCGAGATGTCTTTGAATTTCTCGGATCGGAACAGCGGAATGTGAGGCAGGCTGTGGGCGAGGTAGATAAAAAATGGGTCCTCCTTGCGTTCGCGGATCGTTTTCAGGGCTTCCTCGGTGTAGCGCCGCGTGATCGTGCGCTGGTCGGCTGGGCGTTCGACGATTTCCTTGTCCCGCATCAGGGGCACGTTGTAAGCCTCGAATCGCTCGTTTTCCGCCAGAGTGTAGTGGTCAGTTTTCTCCACTTTGTCCATGTCATTGGAATAAGGAATGCCGAAATAGCTGTCGAAGCCGTGACTGGTGGGCAGATACTCGGGGAGATGCCCCAGGTGCCATTTTCCGATCGCGGAGGTGTGATAGCCGGCATCCTTCAGGGCTCGCGCGATCGTGATTTCGCTGGGGGGAAGCCCGCCGTCGGAATCAGGAAACAGAACGCGCCGTTTGTCGGAACACATGCCATTGCGGATCGGTAGTCGACCGGTCATCAGGCCCGCCCGGCTAGGAGTGCAGACGCAGGCCGCCACGTAGAAGTTGGTCCATCGCTGTCCCTCTGTCGCCATGCGATCCAGATTGGGCGTCTTGATCGTCGGATTTCCGAAGCAGGCAAGGTCGCCATAGCCGAGATCATCGCAGAAAATGACGACGATGTTGGGACGGGTTTCAGCCGCTTTTGAATCAGCGAAGGATACCAGAAAAAGAAGGCAGGTCAGGGCGAAGTGAAGGGATCGTTGAATCATGATTCCCACCTTGGGCAGCAGAGCGCCCGAGCGCAAAGCCAAAAGTGCGCCATCTATCCCTGCGGTCAGGACCATGGTCGATGGTCGGAACGAGAGACGTGGGCTTTGCCCCAGGCTTCTTCCAGTCGGGCCCGGGCCTCGCCATCGTGCCGAAACCGGCGCCCCGCTTTTTCATAGAGCTTTCGAGCTTTCTCCGGTTCATCAAAGGGATCAATCCACAGAGCGATGGCCCCGATCCAGCCCTCCACTTCATCGGGATGATAGCGAATGATCTTCAGATACTCTGCCAGGGCATCGTCAAAGCGCTCTTCCTTGAGGTAGAAAGCGGGAAGTCTAAGATTTAGATCCGGCTTGTCCGCCCTCCCTCCGGGTAGAAAGATGGCATCGATCATGGCCGTGAAAGGACTGGCCGCCAGCCGGCACAAGTCGGGAGCCACGATCACCGCAGCGAGAATGATCAAAGTGATTCCCAGGAAAATCGATCCGATCTGAACTCCGTTATGAAGGGGGAGTTGTTCTTCTTCCATTCCAGGAAATGAGGGCATCCCATCGGCCATCATTGAGATTCCTATGCCAATGAAGCCGATGCCAAATCCCCAACGAATGATGCGCACAAGAATGGACATGAAATTACCGAGTTACTCCTGAACTCTCCCATCAGAATACAAAACCACGCGTCTTCTGACGAGTCTGTGGTTTCTCATCGGCATCTCAAATTCCTTTGAACCGGAGCAAGGTGGAGCAATTGCCCCCGGGCAAGCCATGTAATCACATTCGGGATTCCGCTACATGCATACCTACGAAGGACCCTGCACAGCGAGCGGTTTTCTCAATTCGCGTGTGCCCAGGGGACTTGCCTGAGTCGCAAAAGGGTTCTACACGCGGACGTGAGTCTGCTGGCGGCTGCCCCCTGTTGGGAAGAGCCCCTTTGAGGTGAACACTTGTGAACGCCGAAGCGTCGATCCAAACGTCTCCTATTTCATCGCCGCGAAGCGCTCCCGGAGAAGATCCTTGGCGGGAGCGTTTTTGACTTTCTCACGAGAGGAATCGATCCACTTTTGCTCGAGCTGATTCTTGGTGGGGTGATCCACTTCATAGAACACGCCGAACTTGCCGGGGAAGTCGAGGGAGGCGATGGCGAAAGCGTCATCGTCACTGGTGACGTCGTGACGGGCTTCGTCTTCGGGAGTGTTGTCCCACTTTTTCTCGTCGATGACGTCGAACTCGCCGCCTTTGCGGGGGTTCCCGGCATCGAAGGCGCCGGGATAGAAGATGACGCACTCGGAGAGGATCTCGACAACGCTGAATCCGGGATGAAGGATGGCGCGCTCAAACATTTCCATCATGTGCTTCACCTGAGTGGCGTGGGAGCGGGCGACGAATGTGGCTCCGTTGGAGACCAGCTTTTTCATCGGATTGATGGGACGGTCGATGGCGCCGGTCGGGTCGGTCTTGGATTTGAATCCCTGGGGGGAGGTCGGAGAGGTCTGCTTTTTGGTGAGTCCGTAGACGAAGTTGTCCATGACCACGTAGGTTAGGTTCACATTCTTCCGAGCCGCGTGATCGAGATGGTTGCCTCCGATAGAGTAACCGTCGCCGTCACCGCCAAAAGCGAACACGTGAAGGTCGGGACGTCCCAGGCTGACGCCGGTGGCGAGAGGAAGGGCGCGACCATGGATGAAGTGGACGCCATGTCCATTCACGAAGTAGGGGAATCGCGATGAACAGCCGATGCCGGCGATGGTTACGATCTGCTCGTGAGGAATTTGGAGCTTTTCGAGAACTTTGAAAAAGGAAGCGAGCACGGCGAAGTCGCCGCAACCCGGGCACCAAGTTGGGTGATCGGCGCTCAGTTCTTTTTTGGTGAGTTTCTGGGGGGCTTCAGCAGCAGTAGCCATGGCAAGTGGTGGGGCGTTGGGAGTGAGAGAGGGGAAAAGGGGAGAACGTAGTCGCCGGGGAATCGATCAGATCAGGAGGTGTGCTTGGTGATTCCTTCGAGGATTTCCCGGATGCGGAAGTTCAGTCCATCGGTCTTGCAGATGGATTGGATCTTAGAATCGCAGTAGCGGGCACGGAGCAGGGTCGCGAGCTGGCCGAAACCGTAGAGGCCTTCATCGTTCATTTCGACGACGAGGACGTGTTTGAATTTCGCAAAGATTTCCTCAAAGCCATTGGGCAGCGGATTCAGGTGTCGAATGTGGATGGAGCTGACCGACAAGCCCTTGTCTTTAGCGCGCTTGGTGGCTTCGCGAATCGGGCCCCAAGTGGAACCCCAGCCGACGAGAAGGACATCGCCGGATTCCTCGCCGAAGACTTCGGGCAGCGGAAGATCAGCGGCCACCGCTTTGATCTTTTCCCGCCGCTTGGCGTTCATCTTGGCATGCATTTCCGGGCTGGCGCTGGGATGGCCCCATTCGTCGTGCTCGAGACCGGTCACGACGGGATACTTGCCCCCGAGCATCTTGGTGCCGGGAGGCGCGTGCCGGGTGGGGGCGTCGACCGGGTAGGGCTTGAACTCTTCGCCGCGGGGTTCCTGATCCAAGGTGGGCTCGATAAGGCACGCGTCGAGGTCGGGCTCTTTGAATGCTTCGATACGAGTCGCCAACGCGGAATCGGAGAGAATGAGAACCGGGCAGCTGTATTTGCGAGCCAACTGGCAGGCTTCGATCGCGATGTAGAAGCAGTCTTCCACATTCTTTGGCGCCAGAACAATGCGCGGGGCGTCGCCGTGAGAGCCGTAGATGGCCTGCATGAGGTCGCTCTGCTCCACGCTGGTGGGAAGTCCGGTGCTGGGTCCGCCGCGTTGCACGTTGACAACGATCAAGGGAAGCTCGGCCATGACGGCATAGCTGAGCGCTTCCATTTTCAGGGAAAGTCCGGGACCGGAACTTCCAGTGATGGAAAGGTGACCGGCATAAGCGAATCCAAGGGCCATGGACACCGCACCCAGTTCGTCTTCCGCCTGCACGAAGAGCCCGCCGTATTTCGGCAGCTCAGAGCGAAGGCCCTCCATGATGGAGGACCAAGGAGTGATGGGATAGCCGGAGCCGTAGCGAACACCACCGGCAATCAGCCCATACATGAGGGCAGTGTTGCCGTCGGTCGTCATCCGATCGGTATCGACCGAAAGACCATCGCGAAGCGCCCAACTCTGATACAAAACATCGCTGCCGAGCGAGTAGCCGTAACCGGCATCGAAGGCGAGCATGGCGTTGCGAATCACGTCCTCGCCCTTTCTCCCGAACTGGCGGTCGATGAGAGCGACCACTTTCTCGCGGTCGAGTTTGAAGAGATTGGTGACTAGACCGAGAACGAAGAGGTTTTTGCCTCGCTCGCGTGTGCTCCCGCCGAGTGCTTCAACGGTGGTGCTGGTGATAGGAATGCCAACATGCTGCAGGCCGCGCTCGTTGGCCACGGGCTCGACATTGTCAGTGTCGTAGATGCAGACGCCACCATCGCGGAGTGAACCGATGTGATTGTCGTAACTGTGCTGATAGAAGGCGACAAGGAAGTCGGCTTCGTCTCCAGGTGACAAGACTTCTCCCGATCCCAGGTGAACCTGGAAGATCGAGGGACCTCCCGAGATCGTGGAGGGAATGGTCATGTAAGTCATGACCTCCCGCGCACTGCGGCCCGCCAGCTTGGCGAGAAATCCACCGATGGTCTGAATTCCGTCCTGAGAATTTCCGGCGAACCGGATGACGGCATTCTGAAGGTCAGACGGTGGGGTGGAATCAGAGGGTGACTGATCATCGCGCTCCATGGGAGCGGGGCTTGCTGTTGCGCTCATTCGACTTGGCAGGGGAAAGTTTTGCGGGGCGATTATCGCTTAGGGGAACCAGCATTCAAGACGCATTGTCAAGAAATCGAAACACAAAAATGACTGCGGGCCACCCGAAACGCGTTATCAAAACGCTCCAGGCTCGGTTTGGCAATCATATTTGTTTGGGAAAGTTAAGTGTTTTGCCTCGCCTCTACAACTGTAAACCCCGGGGGAGAACTCGGTTGATGGCTTGCTGTTTGCTTGTCCCATGGGGTTTGTAAGATCTTTGTTGTTGGGCACTCGCTTGCACAGAAGTTTTTCCCGTCCAAATTGGGGCGTACTGATATGATGAAATTTGGCGATCTGAGAGGCATTCTTCAATACGTCCCGCAGTTCCGCGGTCGGACCGTCGTGGTTGCGCTGGACGGGGCGATTGTCGGATCGGAGAACTTTTCGAATATCTTGCTCGACCTGGCAGTGCTGCGCTCTCTGAACGTGCGGGTGGTGCTGGTGCATGGCGCGTCTCAACAGATCGTGGCCCTGGCGGAAAAGCGTGGGGTGACGCTTTCCAACGCTGACGGCACGGGGCCCACCGACGAAGCGACTTTGGAACTCAGTTTGGATGCGATCACCCGATTGACTAGTTCGGTAATGCAGAGCATGACGTCGCTGAAAATTCGTGCGGCGACTTCCAACGCGATCATGGCTCATCCGGCGGGCATTCTCAGAGGCATCGATCAGAAGTTTACCGGCACCATTGAGCGGGTGGATACCAGTGCCTTGGAGGGATTTCTGGCTCAGGATATCTTGCCCGTGATTTCTCCGCTGGCTTATGATGCGACCGGGCGCACGCTGCGGGTGAATTCAGATGCGGTCGCGCTGGAGACCGCGGTGGCGTTGAAGGCTGCCAAAATCATCTACGTGTTGCCGGGCGAGCCCGATTACGGTCTGTCGGATCAGGTATCGCGGCAACTGTCTGAGGAGGAAGCGGAGGAACTCCAAAAGCGGGTTGGAGCGGATCAGCCTGCCAGTCTGAGGTCGAAACTAAAGTTCGCCATTCGCGCCTGCCGGGAAGGGGTGCCGCGAGTTCATTTGATCAACGGGAACCGGGACGACGCCATTTTGGCCGAACTCTTCAGCAATGAGGGGATCGGGACGATGGTGTTCTCAGATTCCTATCGGCAGATCCGTATCGCGACTGAGTCCGATGTGGACGAAATGTTGCTCATGATGCGCCGGGCGGTCGAGGATGAGATGTTGGTCGCCAGGACTCGGGAAGAGATATTTGCGAAGCTCTCCGACTATCACATTATCGAGATTGATGGAAATGTCGTGGGTTGTGTGGCGCTCCATCCCGATGAGGAAGCGGGCGTGGCCGAAATCGCCTGTCTCCACGTGAAGCGTTCCCATGAAGGTCTCGGCTACGGAGGTTTTCTCATTCGAGAAGCCGAGAAACGGGCCGCGAAGAGGGGCCTGAAGGCTTTTGCGGTCTCGACCCAAGCGATGGGATTTTTTGAACGCCAGGGCTACAAACGCTGCGAGGACCCTTCCTTTCTGCCAGAGCAACGACGGGCCAGATTGAGTTCCAGCGGCCGGAATTCGGTGGTGTTGGTGCGCCCCGAGTGATCGATTGATCGGGCTGCGCCGGATCACTTCTTGGATTTGGAAAGATCCTTGGGCGTGAACTGGAAGCGAAGTCCCCGGTGATCGCTGGCCGTTTCCCAATCCTCGGGATGGAGGATGCTGGCTGAGTCTCGGTCAACTTCGGGGAGGAGGCCCTTGCTCACGAGCGTGTAGTCCAGCCGCGCGTAGGTGTCGGCTACGCTCCAGTAATGCGTCCATCGAAACCCAAATCGATCGTTCGGGCGAAGATCGGTCAGGTAGTCATCACTGCCGAATCGACCTCTGATGGTTCGAATGGGAATCTCGTTGGGAGTATCGTTGAAATCACCGTAGACGATCAGGTTCGTCCCGGGTTCGGTCGCCATGATGGAGTCGAGGTGTTCCCGGATCAAATGGGCTTCGTTGCGGCGCATCTCCGCCTGATCGGCTTCGGGGATTTCCCGTTTGGATTTGAGATGCAATCCCAGGCAGCGTAGGCGGTAGCTGTCATTGATGGCAAGGGTCACGTCCAGAATACCGCGTTGAATGGGGAATCGGGTCTGTCCAATCAGATAGGTCAAATCGGTCTGAGGATCGCGACTGACGATGGGGAAACGTGAGAGCAGGGCCAAGTTGCGATTCCAGCCATCGGCCGAGATGACCAGTTCGGTGTGAGGCAACTCGAGTCCCTTCGCCTTCAGCCGTTTCTGAAGGTCAGCCAGATAGGCGGCATCGCCGATTTCACAGACGCCCAGAATGTCCGGTTTCGCCTCGACAATGGCGGCAACCAGGACTTCGATCTCCTTTTCCGGTTTGGGGGCATCGGAAACGACCTCGCCGTCGACCCGTCGCTCCATGGCGAGATAATTCTTCAGGTTCCAAGCCACGAAAGTGACGGGATCGGGGGAATTTTGAGGTGACGTCTGCGCTTTCGCGGAGACAAACAAACCAAGCAGGCACAAAAAAGCCGCCGTCACCTGGCCGCCATAGTGGGCCCGGTGACGACGGCGAAATCTCATGGTGATGAGAGAGGAGTGCGATTCCCAATGCTGATCGATCGATTCGATCAGTCTTCGGATACCGCAGGCTTCTCTTCTTTTTTCGGCTCGGGAGTTGAGGGTTTCTCCCACTCCGTTTTGCCTTCCACTTCGCCAGCCTTGATTTCGTGTTCGAAATCTTCCTTGGCTTTTTTGAATTCGCCCATGCCTTTGCCGATTCCGCGTGCGAGTTCCGGAATTTTCTTGGCGCCGAACAAGAGAAGAATGATGAGGAAGATGACGATCATCTCCTGAATGCCGATAGGTCCCATAATAGGTTTGAGGTTGGGGTTGGTTTACTTGGGGGTGAGAATAGGTCGCGGGTCGTTGCGATGCAAAAAGAATTTCGAGCGCTAAGGGCTCGAACCTTTTGGGATTTCACAGGAAAGGCATCACCTGCTTGGAGACAGTATCGCTCTCGGGAGTGCCTGCTCGCAAGGGACGGTTTCGGCGGATGAATGCTGGCGCGGTCAGGTTAGCGCGATCGCGTGATGATCGCGGAGAGTTGCCATTTGCCGGACATCTGATCAGTTTTTTGAAGGCATTTGACGATTGGCCCCATCGTGCCGAATAAGGGCTTTGACCTGCTCGTCAAATCTCCTACAATAACCTCTCATCTCTTCGTAATCTAATCACCTCAAATTGAAGTTATGCGTATCCACACCACCCTGATTGCTCTTGCCAGCTTCGGTGTCGCCGCCTCAGCGAACGCCGAAGGTCCTGACTTTGAAAAAGAAATCTGGCCGTTCGTGAAGAACAGCTGCGTCAAGTGTCACCAACCGGAGCACAAGGACGAGCGAGGTCGCTCTCGTCGTCCCAAAGGCGATCTGGTTATCACCAACAAGGAAGCCTTCCTGAAGGGCGGCGAAGATGGCGCGGTGATTGTTGCCGGCAAGCCGGAGGAGTCTCCGTTTTTGGATCGCACGAAGTTGCCTCTGGACCATGACGATCACATGCCGCCGGAAGGGAAGGCCGATCAGTGGACCGATGCTCAGAAAGAGCTCTTTGCCGCTTGGGTCAAAGCCGGTGCTGATTTCGGTGCCTGGACCCGAGACGCCGAGGTCGACATCCAAGGCGAGTAATCCTGATTGCCGTCGAGTGAACCTCTTGGCGAGGGACGCTTGACCTATCAACAATTTGAAAAGCCGGGTCTTCGAAAGAAGCTCGGCTTTTTTGTGTCTGGCTCACGGGTAATCTGGGAGGGGAGGGGGCTTGGTGGGTGATGGCGTGAATTCGCCGAGGGAAAGGCGTTGCAGTGAGGGCGGTGCCTTCTACAATGCCGACATGAACACCCCTCTGAATTCCTGGTATGCCCGATGGATGGCGCTCTCACTGGTTGGCCTCATCCCTGCCACGTTGGCGCAGGCTCAGGATGAAGAGATTGATTTTGAAAAGCAGATCTGGCCGTTCCTGGAGCGCAGCTGTGTGAAGTGTCACAAGGCTCCGTTTGAAGAGAATGGAAAAACGATCAAGCCGAAGGCTGGATTGCGCATGGATGGGGCCTGGGCCTTTAAGGCAGGGAGCGAAAACGGCTCCGTGATGGAAGCCGGAAATGCCAAAGAGAGCGAGATCTGGTGGCGCACCGATCTGCCCACTGATGATGACGATTTCATGCCGCCGACCGACAAGGCGGATCCCTTGTCTCCCGAAGAGAAAGAGTTGTTCAAAAAATGGATCGATCAGGGCGCTGATTTCGGGGAATGGGTGGGGAACCTCGAGGGCAAGCCGAAAGAGGTCTCCAATACCGGAGAAAAGCTGCCGGTGTCGGAAATTCAAGAGACCTACACCAAGCTGTCCGAAGGATTGGCAGTGCCAAAAGAAGATATGTGGAAAGAGGTCACCGCTGCCGGTGGTCGAGTGATGCCTCTGGCGACGGAGAGTCCGCTGCTGTCAGTCGATTTCCGGCTGGTGCGCGAAGAAGCCGATGATGCCAAGGTGGCGACCATTGCCAAGATCGGTGAACACATTGCTCAGCTCGATCTTTCTAAGACTTCCGTGACCGATGCGGGTTTGGCTCCGATCGAGGGCTTGAAACGGGTCGTGAGATTGGACCTGAATCAGACGGGAATTACCGATGCCGGGCTTTCCCACCTGAAAGGCTTGGAAAACCTCAACTATCTGAACCTCTACGGAACGGGCGTCACCGATGCCGGGCTGAAGCAGCTGGAGTCGATCAAGTCGCTGAAGAATGTTTACCTCTGGGAAGCGAAAGTGACCGATAAAGGGGTGAAATCGCTCCAAAAGGCTCTGCCTGAAGCCAAGATCGTCTGGAAGTGATGGCGATGACGCGGATTCCTCGGGTGATCGGTATCTTGTCGGCGCTTTTGGCCTTGGCGGGGACGTTGTGTGCTGAGGAATCGGTCGTCGACATCACGATCAACGATCAATCGATTCGGGAAGAATTTGAGGCGGGACTTGAGGCATTGCGGCAATCGCCCGCTTTGGTGCCGGCTGTCGAATTGATTGAGCAGTTGAGAGCTCAAGGGGCAGGGGGCGCGCGCTCGTCAGAAACTCACCCGCAACTGAGCCTTTCGAAGCCCGGTGAACGTGCGATGACCTCTTCTGAGGTCTATCGGTCCGCCCTGCAGAGCACGCTGATTGTGGGGAATCTCTACCAATGCGGCAAGTGCTCCCGCTGGCACAGCAGTCTAGCCGGTGGCGTCCTGATCGATGCTTCGGGGGTGTTGGTGACCAATTACCATGTCATCGATTCCGACAAAGCGGCGGTGTTTGCAGCGATGACGGTCGATGGGGAAGTCTTCCCCATTGTCGAGGTGCTGGCGGCATCCAAAGCTGACGATCTGGCAATTGTCAGGGTTCGGGCTGACAAAGATTTGGCTGCGGCGCCTTTGGCAGATCGAAATGAGCCGGTAGGGGCCGAAATTCGGGTGATCAGCCATCCCGATGGTCGGTTTTACACCTTCTCCGAAGGGATTGCCGCCCGCTATTTCCTTGATCCGGGAAAGCGTTCGGCGCGGCTCCAGATTACGGCTGATTACGCGAGAGGCTCCAGCGGCTGTGGTGTATTCAACGAAACCGGTGCCTTGGTGGGGATCGTTTCCTCTACCGATTCGATTTACTACACCGAAGAAAACAAGGTGCAGCGCAATCTCCAGATGGTGGTGAAATCCTGCATCCCCCTCGATAGTGTCCGGCGTCTGTTGTCCAAGTGGACTTCCCCCCGGAACTGAGAGGACAAGGGCTCAGCGCAGCAATTTGAAAAGTCCGATCATGCTGGCAGCGGCGCGACCGGCTTCGGCTCCGCGATTGATGGGGGAATCCAATGCCGAACGCTCGGCGGCGTGCTCGGGTGTATCAACGAGCAGGACTTCGTGAATGACCGGAATGAGATGGGTGCGCGCACTTTGTGCCAGTGAATCCGTGATGCTGGCCGCGATGAGATCTGCGTGGGCGGTTTTCCCTCGAATGATCACCCCGAGTGCAATGATGGCAGCGGGGCGCTTTTGCTCCCGGCGGCACAGAGCCTCCACTGTCACAGGCACTTCGAATGCACCCGGAACCCGATAGATGTCGATCTCGGCATTGGGCAACAGGGCCTCCAACTCCCGCTGGGCACCCTCCAGCAATCCGTCAGTAAATTCGGGATTATAGCGGCTGGCGACGATGGCCACCGGATGGGGATCCACGTCGATCGAGGGGGCTGCGGGCAGTTCGGTCTCCATTTTACGTTCTACTGAAAAAGTGTAAAAAATTCCACAACTAATTAATCATCAATAGTTTGATTAGATCATGTGCCCCATCTTGTCCCGCTTGGTCTCCAGATAGCGTTCGTTGTGGGGATTGGGGGCAGATTTCAGCGGCACCTGCTCGGTGATCTCCAACTCATGACCGCCCAGGCCGACCACTTTTCGCGGATTGTTGGTCATGAGGCGGATCTTTCGAACGCCGAGATCATGAAGAATCTGCGCCCCCATTCCGTAATCGCGAAGGTCGGTAGCAAAACCGAGCCGCTCATTGGCTTCCACGGTATCGAGCCCTTCCTCTTGAAGTTTGTAGGCTCGGATCTTATTTGCCAGACCGATGCCGCGGCCTTCCTGACGCATGTAGACAAGCACGCCGGATCCAGCCTTGTCGATCTGTTCCAGTGCGGTGTGCAGTTGGGTACCACAGTCGCAACGGCGGGAGCCAAAGACATCGCCAGTGAGACATTCGCTGTGAACGCGGACCAGGATCGGTTCGTCGGGATCGATCTTGCCCTTCACGAGGGCGAGGTGCTGTTCCTCCGGATTAACGGTGCTCTGATAGAGATTGAGCTCGAAAATGCCGAAATCGGTAGGCATCTCGATCTGCTCGATGCGTTCGATCAGTTTTTCGCGACTGCGGCGATACTGAATCAAATCGGCAATGGTGCCAATCTTGAGGTCATGAAGCTTGGCAAATTCTCCCAGTTGAGGCAATTGAGCGGATTCGCCCGATTTGTCGAGGATTTCGCAGATCACCCCAGCCGCTTCTTTTTGAGCCAAACGGGCGAGATCGACCGCTGCCTCGGTATGGCCTGCGCGACGCAACACACCGCCGAGTTTGGCCTGGATCGGAAAGATATGCCCCGGTTGAACCAGGTCCGAGGGTTCGGAGAGCGGGTCGGCCAACACTCGAATCGTTCTGGCGCGATCCGATGCGCTGATTCCCGTGGTGATGCCCGAGGCGGAATCGACGGCTACCGTGAAATCGGTTCCAAAATGTTCGGTATTGCGACGAACCATCGATCGCAGACCCAGACGAGACGCCGCATCCGTCGTGATGGGGCAGCAGATGAGACCTCGACCATGGGTGATCATGAAGTTGATCGTCTCGGCGGTCACCGATCCGGCGGCGGCCACGAGATCTCCCTCGTTTTCGCGGTCGGCATCATCGACCACGATCACCATCTTGCCGGCAGCAATGTCGGCGATCAGGTCCTCGATGGGACTGAAAGGGAATTCGGAGCGGTCTTGGTCGGTCATGGGGAAGAGGCGAGAGTGTAGCACCAGACCGGACGCTCTCCAACTGGCGGGATTACAAATGGTCCGGGATTTTGTAGTTTTGAAAACGACCAAGGTGATTACGATGCCGATGTGAATTCTGCCGCCTCTGATTCCACTCCTCCGGTTTTGCCCAAGCGCACCGAACTTCCCGCGCTATCGGCTGCGGAGTCGCGACAGTGGGCGGTGTTTCTTCACTTGGCTGGCTTCGCCAACTACGTCGGGATTCCTTTCGGATCGATATTGGGCCCTCTCGTTCTGTGGTTGCTGAAGCGGGACCAGTCCGAGTTTGTCAACGAATGTGGGAAAGAAGCACTGAACTTTCATCTTTCCATGCTCATTTTCTCATTGATCTCCATTCCCTTGATCTTTGTCTTTGTCGGCTTTTTCACCCTGCTTGCGATCTCCATCATCGAGATCATCTTCACCATCATTGCCATGGTGAAGGCCAGCGACGGAGAGATCTATCGCTATCCGCTGTCCATTCGATTCATTTCCTGATCATTTCCCGATTCTTTTCAAGACAACCACCTCATGAGTGCTGAAATCATCGCCGACCGATATCAGATCGCCAGACTGTCGGAGGTCGCCCCCAACCCTTGCCCCTGCGGCCAATCTCGGCGCGCCTTCATGAATGATCGAAATGAGGTGGCTTCGATGCATTTGGTCGACATCAAGCGCGATAGCGAAACTCATTATCACAAAGTAATGACGGAGATCTACTACGTGCTCGAAGGCGAAGGGCACATCGAATTGGACGGCCAGAGGTTTCCCCTCAGTCCCGGGGTGTCGGTATTGATCCAGCCCGGTTGTCGGCATCGCGCTGTGGGCGAAGGACTGCGCATACTGAACGTGCCCATTCCGAAGTTCGACCCAGAAGATGAATGGTTCGACGAAGAGGTCGGCTAACTTCAGTTGAACCCTGCTACTGATTCCAAAAAATGAACCAACCGCCGGACATCGCCTATCAGCCGCCTCAGCCCAAAGAAGGACTCAGCACGGGGGCCAAGTGGGGCATTGGATGTAGCATCGGGTGCCTCTTCACCCTCCTGATCGCTGGGGTCATCTCCTATTTGATCTATGTGAAGGCCAAGGAGATCGGCACTGGCATTCTGAATGAGTACACGTCGGAAACGCCCATCGTCTTCGTGGCACCCGAGGCCGATCAGACCACCATTGATGAGGTGATCAGTCGTTACGATGCCTTCAGTGATGCCATGAAAAAGGGAACGGAGACTTCGCCGCTGACATTGAGCGAGGCAGACATCAACCTCCTCATCTATCATCATCCCGATTGGAAGGAAATGGCAGGGCACACCTCGATCTCCATTGAGGATGATCAGCTCACGGGGCAATTGAGCATCCCGCTCGATGAAGTCGGGTCGCTGCTCAAAGGACGTTTCCTCAATGGCAGCGCGACCATCCGCCTGTCTCTCTCAGACGGTCATTTGGAGGGTTATATGGATTCGATTGAAGTGGCTAATCAATTGGTGCCACCGGAAATCATTAGCGAACTGCAGAAAGAAAACATCTTCGACAAATCGGAGACAGACCCCGAGTTTCGAGAAAAAATCCGCGGGCTCGATGAAATCCGAATCGAGGGAGGTGTTCTCATCATCGTGCCCAAACCCGCTGCTGATCGTCAGCCAGAGGAACCTGTCGATCCCGCCACTCAGCCCGTCGAAAAACCGGAGCCGGTCGAAGCCTGAAGGGCCGCATCGAAGCCCCGAGGCGGCGCGATGACGTGCCGGTGTGGGCTTTACCATTCCGGCGAACTGGCGCGATAGTTGTCAGGTCTCGTTGCTCTTGCCATTTGTCTTCGCGATGTCTTTGGATTTTCGATCTTCCTCAAGCTCACGCACTGCTGCACGCTGGACCCGCAGGGCAGCAGTCAAAGCTGGTGCTTTAGGGTTGGCGGGCGGATTTGGGATGAATCACCTGGCAAATCTGCAGGCCGCTGATTCGGCGTCCAGGTCGGGAAAAAAGGCGAAGTCGGTCATCTATATTTTCCTGTCAGGTGGCCTCTCACAGTTGGAGAGCTTTGACATGAAGCCCGATGCTCCCAGCGATATTCGCGGGGAATTCCGGCCCATCCCGACCAAAACGCCCGGGCTGCATATCTGCGAGCATTTGCCGGAGTTGGCCAAGAGAAGCGAAAAGTGGGCACTCTGCCGTTCGCTGAGCCATGCCCATAACGAGCATTCCGATGGGCACTACATCATGTTGACCGGAAGGTCGGAGACACCGCCTGGTTTTGATCGCAACAAGCCGCAGGAAAGTGATTGGCCCTCGATCGCCTCCTTGGCAGGCACTCTGTTGCCGCCTGCCGGGGCCTTGCCCTCTGCTCTGGTATTGCCGGAAAAAATGGTTCATCGATCAGGTCGCACCCTGCCGGGGCAGTTCGGCGGTTTGCTGGGGCGCCAACACGATCCCTTTTTCTTGGAAGCCTCCAAATACAATCCCAAGGAGTACGGCGCCTATCCTGAGTATCTGTTTCACCATGAGAAAGGGGCTGCGGTTCGCGATGACCTCCAGTTCCGCACCTTTAGCCTCGACCTTCCCGATACCGTCGACTTTGAGCGCTTCCAGGACCGCTTGGGATTGCAGCATCTGCTGGATTCTCAGCAAAAACACTTGGAGCGGACGGCGTTGGCTGAAGGAATGGATCGCTATCGCGAGATGGCCGTCGACCTGTTGTCGGATGCCAAGACCAAGGCCGCATTCGATGTTCATGGAGCGGACGACAAATTGCAGGATCGCTACGGGCGCAATGCCTTCGGTTGGTCGCTCTTAATGGCCCGACAACTGGTCGAGTCCGGAGTCAGCCTCGTTCAGGTGAATCTGGGGAACAACGAAACTTGGGACACCCATCAGGCCGCATTTCCCAATCTGAGAAATTTCCTGTTTCCGCCCACTGACCGGGCTGTCGCGGCCTTGCTCGATGATCTCGAAGAGCGAGGCATGCTCGAAGACACTCTCGTTGTCATGGCGAGCGAGTTCGGTCGGACCCCGAAAATTTCCCGTCTCGGTGGTACCGCGTTGCCCGGACGCGATCATTGGGGCGCGGTCCAGAGTGTCATGCTGGCTGGGGGTGGCATCCGGGGAGGTGCTGTGCTTGGATCGACCGACAAATTCGGAGGTAATCCTGCCAGCGATGCGAGAAAGGCCGAAGACCTGGCCGCCACCATTTTCGATGCCCTGGGACTGCCCAGCGATACCTTTTGGCATGATGTTGCCGGTCGCCCGATGCCACTTTATCACGGGAAGCCGATGAGTGAGTTGTTTGGTTGAGGATCGAGGAATTGGGATTCAGGATCTAGTTGGGGGAGGTGATCGGTGGTGTTTGATGAGATCAAGGGAGGAGTTCGGCTGGCGAGGGACCGCGCGCCCTACCGAATTGGCTTGTAGCGATGTCTTGGGCAGGTAGGGCGATCAGACCCTTGAGCGCTGGAGGACAGGGCAGTAGCGGAGCCGATCAACAATTTACCTCGCCACCGCACTGACTCGCATCACTCGCCAAAATCCTCCAGATATTCCTCGATGATGACCTGGAGCGATTTTGGCTCTGGGCATCCGACGGCCACCGCTCTCGCGCCATCGGTGGCGGTGGGCCAGGTGTTGACGATGCCTTGAATTCGTTCGCTAAATGCCTCCACCAACGGTCCCAGCGTGATGCCCCGTGCGGCGGCGACCTCTTCGAGAACGATCCGTGCCGAAATTGGGGTGACCCGGTGACTCGGCAATCCGAACGCGCGATCGTCGCGCATGGCGACAGTCGGAGCCTCGTGGAGGGCGATGAAGGAATCGATCACATCACGATAGCCGATCACCGGATGTCCCTGATCGGGATGCACCGGTAGTTCGCAGGCTTCGCCGCGCAGGGGTTCACGAAACATGCCGCTGGCCCAGCTGGATGCGGCGGTATTGGGCCGTCCCGGGCGAATGATCACCGTCGGCAAGCGGACGGAGCGGCCGTCGAGAAATCCTTTGCGCGAGTAGTCGTTGATCATCAGTTCGCCGATGACCTTGGTCATGCCGTAGGTGGTCTGCGGAGTCCGCTTGGTGGCATCACTGACGACTTCTGGCATCACCGCTCCGCCGAAGGAGGCCACGCTGCTGGCGAAAACCACGCGTGGCGTTCCGCCTCGGGCGCGGCAGGCTTCGAATACGTTGCGCCCTCCATCGAGATTCACCCGCATGGCGTCGTCAAAATGGATCTCACATTCGCCGCTGACCATAGAGGCCAGGTGAAAAACGGCGATATCGTCGCGATCTACGGCGTCGACCACCGCGTCCCGATCAGAAATATCGCGATCTAACAGGGTTACCTCCGCGGGTAAACCCTGTTTACTGGCCTCGGAAAAGTGGGCATCGAACAGGGTGATGGCGTCGATCCCTTCAGGTTCGCCCGACGGGCCGGTGAGGTGGCCACGCTGGAGGAGTTTGCGGGCGAGTTGATTGCCGAGGAATCCGCCGCCGCCGGTGATGAGAACTTTCATGGAAGAAAAAAGGGAAAATGAGAGATCGGCACCATGTCCAAAGGAAACAACAGAAACAAGGCCGGAATTTCGCGGGTCAGCGAAATTGACGGCGATAGGCCATGGGCGTCACTCCCATGTGCTTGCGGAACTGGCGGGTGAACGCGGCCTGGTCGTAGAATCCCGATGAGGTGGCGATGCTGGCAAGCGCTTTGCTGGTTCGGCGTAGATCATCGCAGGCGGCATAGACTCGGGTCTTGATGATGAACTGTTGCGGGTTGGTCTTGAGGTGTTGCTTGAACTTACGCTCGAATTGTCGAACAGACAGACCACACATTTCGGCGAGTTTCGGAATCGGGATTTCTCGAATGAAATGGGCACCGATGTGGCGGAGAGCGGGCGCCAGGCTGGCATCTGGCGAAGTTATCTCGCGCTTTCCTTCGTCGTAGCTCTGGATCGTTCCCATCACGCCGATGACGTCTCCCGTGGTGCTGATGATGGGGAGCTTGTTGGTCAGAAACCATCCGGGGATCCCCTGAGGATTCATGAAAATCTCGACAATCGCGAGGAGCGGATCGCCCGTTTCGATGACTTTCAGATCATCCTGTCGAAATTTCTCGGCAAGGCTGTGGGGCAAGAGATCGAAATCAGTCACTCCCCAGAAATCTTCCTCCCTTTGGTAGCCGTAGAGTTGCAATAGTCCTCGGTTGGCGGCAAGAAGCCGGCCTTCCACATCTTTGGCAAAAAAGAGAACGCCTGGCAGATGATCAAAAAGTCGATGGAAATGCCGTTCCGGCGGGATGGCTCGCAGGAAGCGTTCGCGCAAGGCGATGGCATCGGGTGGCGCTGAAGCCGACATGGGAACACAGGGGAGGGGGAGAAAGCGAGGCTGGAGGCGAGGAGTTCGGCTGGCCCAATTCTTGCATCAGGTCAGAGTTTGCTAGGACGAGATGCCGTTGCAACCCCGTGTTGAAGAATAGCTGAAAGGCGGGCGATGGAAATGGCGTATCACTGGCACAAGCAAATTTTCGGATTACCTTAGCATTATCATGAGCAACCCAAGCGATATCGAAAACACTGAATTCCCAAGTGAGGAACCATCAGGAAAGGGAGGCGGCAAAGTGGTGATCATCCTCTTGAGTCTGCTGCTGGTGGCGGCCATTGGTGCTGCGGGTGCCATTGGGTATTTCTGGAGTCAGGAGCAGAAGAAAGTGCTCGAAGCGGAGACGGCCGCGAAGGTCTTGACGGAAAAAATCGGTGAATTGGAGAGGGAAAAGGCCAGCCTGATCGGGCAGGTGAACGACGGCAAGGCGGAGTTGCAACAGGAGCGTGCTGACCGCCTGAAAGAACGCGAGCAATTGATCGCCGAAAAGAACGAGGAACTGCAATCCGCCTACGCTCGATTCAACGAGATGGTCTACGACAGTCGCAAGACGATCGAGTATATCGGCTCTGTCGAAGACAAGCTGAGAGCCGGAAAGGCCTTGAATCAGGAAGAGGCCAAACAGTTGCGTTCGGTGGTGAACGGACTCGCTTTCCTGAAACAGCAATACAGCAAGCCGATCCAGGAATTTCGTGAATTGGAAGGTTATCTTTCCGAGCAGCTTTCGGCCCCGCAGAT
>JAGROX010000287.1:1592-3588 GCA_020440025.1 Verrucomicrobiia bacterium | reverse complement strand
TGACCGCCCCCAGTGATATCAAGCGAACGGTCGAGAGCCAGAATGTCGAGAAATCCCCGCTGTGACAAGGAATTTTCGAGAATGGTGCGTCTATCAGGGTGGGCAGGTCGGGGAAAATACAGCCGACATTCCCTCGCTGATATCAATGCCCTCTGGAGTGGGGGGCGTGCCCGGAGGCATCGAGGGACGGCGGCGGCGGGAACCGGAGTCACCTTAAAAAAAACTGTTCCGGTGAACACTTTTATTTGACTCGGGAAACGAAAGCTGCTGTTTTGAACAGCATGAGCACGACCGAAATTCACCAGAAGGCGCGTTGGTGTTGGCGACAGGATCTCGCGGCATTCCGCGGCCTGACCGACCGGGAGCGAACCGGATTCCTCCTCGTCCTGGAGTGGTTCGAAAACTTCCGTCTCCGCCACGAACTCCCGGCCGGACGCGAGGCGGCGCGGGCCTTCTGGCGCGGCGAGGTGCTCGGCAAGGGCCGGCAACGGGAGCCGTGGCAACTGGAGCAATGGGAAGACGCCATCAAATGGTACTTGGCCTGGCTGGACGCCTGCGCGGAAGACGGCGCCGACCCTCGCAGCCTGCCCGAACGGGTCCGGGCGGCGGTGAATTCGGCCGGCGCGAGACGGGGGTTGGCAAGGCGCACCAAACAGTGCTACGGCGGCTGGGCGGCGCGATACGCAACCTTCGCCGGCAACGAGCGCGAGGTGTTGCGGGTGGAGACCGCGACGCGTTTTCTGACTTCGGTGGTGGCGGACGAAGACTGCGCCTACGCGACCCAAAAGCAGGCCCTCAACGCGCTGGCCTTTCTTTTCAAACAGGTCTGTGGCGTGGAAGATCCGGTCTTCAACGTCAAGCTGCGGAAGACCGGAGCGCGGGTGCCCGTGGTGCTGGCACCGGAGGAAACGAAGCGGGTATTTGAGAAGCTGGAAAGTCCAGAGCCAAGTCCGGAAGATCGCCGGAAGGGACAGGAACAGGAGAATCGCTATGGACTGGCGGCGCGACTGCAGTACGGGGCGGGCCTGCGACTTTCAGAACTGGTGCGGCTGCGGATCAAGGACGTGGATCTCCAACGCGGTACCGTGACCGTGCGTTTGGGCAAAGGGGGCAAAGATCGCCAAACCGTGCTTCCCCAGAGTCTTCGGGAAGAGTTGGCGGCGCAAATCGACAGGGCGCGGGTCGTCTGGGAAAACGACCGGGAGGCCGGGCTGGCCGGGGTCTATCTGCCGGGTGCGCTGGCGAGGAAGTTTCGCAGGGCGGCGGAGAGTTTCGAATGGTTTTGGCTGTTTCCGGCCCGCCAAACTTCGGTCGACCCCGAGAGTGGCGTGCTGCGACGCCATCACTTCCACGGGAAAGTCTACAACGAGGCGATCAAGCGGGCCGCAGTGGCGGCAGGAATCGAGAAGCGGGTCACGAGCCACGCGTTGCGCCACAGCTTCGCCACCCACCTGCTCGAAGCGGGGACAGATCTGCGAACGATTCAAGAGATCCTCGGACACGAAGACATCAACACCACGGAGATCTACCTGCATGTGGCGACGGGGGCGAATGGGCTCGGGGTGATGAGCCCCTTGGATCTTGTGGCGGGAGGTTGATGGGAGGGATGGGAAGCAAGGAGGGATGGCAGGAAATATGTTCAAGATCATTCAATCATCTGGCCGGGAAAACCACCCGTGGATGAATCCGGTGAGGATTTGCCGCACCGGGACGCACGGTCCTACGCGCTCGGCGAGCGGTTGCTGGCCATTCACCTCTGCCCAAGCGGCAAGCGCGCCGCCCAGCTGGCGGGCGCGGTCCTCCATGGCGCGGCGCGTCCTGACTTTCTGCCGGGTCGCGCCGCGAACCGCGCTGCGCTGATCCGCGGCCAGCTGCCGGATCTCGGCGACGTGCTCCTGAAACTTGGCAAACGCCTGCGCAAACGCCGGGAAATCCGTGTCCCACACCGACTGGTGCCGCTGGCAGGCGGCCTCCACGGTCAAAAACAAGCTGAATC
>JAGROX010000287.1:0-1552 GCA_020440025.1 Verrucomicrobiia bacterium | reverse complement strand
ATGGGGAGTGAGTGGGGATTCGCACCGCGAAAAAGTGTGTTGTTGAAGATAAAGAATCGATTTCGGAAGTGAAATATTGAATTTCGAAGATTGAATCTTTGATTTCGGAACAAGAAGAATTTATTTCGGAGATAAAAGATACCGTTTCGGTAGGTGAAGATGCAGTTTCGGTGGTTGAAGAAACGATTTCGGAGGTGAAAGAAGCGATTTCGGAAGGGAAAGCGAAGATTTCGCTGACGCGAATGCCTCCGGGCGCCGGTGGAATGGCGAAATGGGGCCGGAATTCCCCATTCAAGAGGGTTGAGTCGGCGACCTAACCCTGTCTGATGCCCCCCACCCTTTTTGGCATGGGAGAGGTTGACGCTTTCCGGTGACTACGGGACGATGGCGGGCATGAAACGTCGTCTCCGTCTGCTTTCCCTCTGCGCGGTCTTCCTGACTGCCGCGATCTCTTCGGCCGCTGACCCGAAACCGAATTTCGTCATCATCATGGCCGATGACCTCGGCTACGGGGATATTGGTTGTTTCGGGAGCGAGAGCATTCCGACCCCGCATCTCGATGCGCTGGCGGAGAACGGGATGAAATTCTCCGACTACCACTCGAACGGCGCGGTCTGTTCGCCGACGCGGGCCGCGCTCGTGACGGGCCGGTATCAGCAACGTTCCGGAATCGGCGGGGTGGTCACGGCGGCCAATCACCGCGACACCGGACTCGCGGTCGAGGAAACCACCTTCGCCGATGTGCTGGCGGAAAATGGCTATGCCACCGCGATTTTCGGCAAATGGCACCTCGGCTATGACCCGGCCTTTAATCCGTCGAAGAATGGCTTCGGCGAGTTTCGTGGCTACGTCAGCGGGAATGTCGATTTCGTCTCCCACATCGATCAGGCGGGCTATGAAGACTGGTGGCATCAGGATGAACTCGTGCCCGAGGAGGGCTACACCACCCATCTGATCACGAAGCACGGGGTTCGCTTCATCGAGGAAAACAAGGATCACCCTTTCTGCCTCTACCTGCCCCACGAAGCGCCTCACTATCCCTATCAGGGACCGAGTGATCCTCCGATTCGGGAGAAAGGCAGTGTGAAAAAGCTGACGGGAGAGCGCACCGATATCGAAAACGCCTATCGCGAGATGGTGGTGGAAATGGACAAGGGCGTCGGGGAAATCGTGGCCGCTTTGAAAAAACACGGCCTCACGGAAAACACGCTCGTCGTTTTCTGCTCCGACAATGGTGCCAATCAGAATGGATCGAACGGCGGGCTGCGCGGTTTCAAGGGACAGATCTGGGAGGGCGGTCATCGGGTGCCGGCCATCGCCAGTTGGCCGGGAACGATCGCTCCGGGTGCCACGACCGACCTCACGGCGATGGGCATGGACTGGTTTCCGACCATGCTGGATGCGGCCGGAATTGCCATCCCGGAAAAACTCGGTCTCGATGGCGTGAGCCTGCTACCGGCCCTGACTCAGCAGGGTCAGGTCGCCGATCGGACCCTCTACTGGAGCGTTGGCGGCGGCATGGCGGTTCGCCGGGGCGATTGGAAGTTCGTCG
>JAGROX010000286.1 GCA_020440025.1 Verrucomicrobiia bacterium | reverse complement strand
TGATCTGCGTGTCCCAGCCCACTTGCGTGAGAGTCAGGCCAGCCGCGATCCAGCCGATCGTACCGAGCACTCGGACGAGAGGGAACTGCTTTTCGCTGTTGGTCAGATTGCGCATGGCCAGGGAATTGGTCAGGGCCAGCGTCGGGTAAAACGTCAGCATGTAGCCGAAGAACACCCAATTGATCGCGGTGGGCGCGGGGTCACTGCCGACCATGAGGCGGGTGGCGGCAAACATGATGACAGCACCGAGCAGGTGCATGGCCCCGAGGACGCGCTGCGCGGCAAAGAAGCGGTCGGCGATCATCCCGACAAAAAACGGGGTGATCATTCCCGCGATCGGTCCAACGGAATAGGTCCAGCCGAAGTCTTTGGCACCGAAACCGATGGTTCCGAGGAAATTTGGTGCGGTTACATACCAGGCTCCCCAGATGAAATACTGGAGGAACATCATGGCTCCGAGAAGGGGCATTTTGCCGGTGGAAGTGGATGGGGAATCGCTCATGCAGTGCAGGTTTGAATGGAAAAGAAGAGGGTGAACCGATTTTGCCTTTCAGGGCAACTCTTGTTTGTCATGCCCACCACCCGTCTTCGCGGTTGGGTTCGGTGGGTTTTTCATCGCCTTGACTGGGATCGGAGAGAGGGCCGACGGTGTATTGCTCGCCGCATTGGAGAACGCGATATCGCTGCCCGAGTTGTTCGCAGGCGTTGATGAACTCGGTCGGTTCCTCGGTGTTGAACTCGAACATGTGATAGTGGCAGGGGATCACGATGGACGCGCTGATGGCCTTGGCGAGCGCCGCAGCTTGGAGTCCGTTGAGGTTACCTGCCACCTTGCGTTCGGGCTTGTTTCCGTTGATGGGGAGAAAGGCGACATTGATGTGCCATCGCCGGACCTCGCGGACGAGGGAGTCGTGCCAGAGGGTGTCGCCGGAGTGAAAGATGGTGAAGTCTCCGAAGCGGACGACAAATCCGAGATACTTGCTGTGTCCGTTTTCATCGAACTCGACCTCGTTGTGTGCCGCGGTGATGCCGTGAATTTCGAAAGGACCGGCCTCGACGAAGGTGCCGACATTGAGCGGCAACAACTCGGGACCGGCGGGACCGAGGCGTTTGCGAGCAAAGTCGACGTTGGCCTCGGGCAGGACCAATTTCATGTTGGGATTGGCTGATTTCAACGCGAGCAGAGTTTCAGCGTCGAGGTGATCGGTGTGGTTGTGACTGGAGGTGACGACATCGACCCCGCGCAGATGGCGGGGATTCAGCGCCATCTCGGTCATGCGAACGTGCGGCTTTTCGGTGCCCTCGTATTTGCGGGTCAGGGAGTCGCTGAGGTAGGGATCAAAAAGCAGACCGCCGCCGCGCCATTTCACCAGGAATCCGCTCTGTCCCAGCCACCAGATGTGAATGGCCCCGGACACACCATTCATCTCGTCGATGTTGGCGATGAGGGCTTCGTCTTTCTGGAAAGGCACAATCATTGACCCGGCTCGGACCCGACTTGGGTAACTCGAATAGACACGAATGGTTCAGGTTTGACACGAAAAAACGGAGCAGGTTCCCTCGAGGGCGCTCCAGGGCGCACTCAGAATCCCAGTTCCGCCTTCACCATCTGCACACCCGCGACCATGTTGTGGAGCTTCTTCTTGGCGGCCCATCTGGCAGTCTGGCTGAGTCCGCAATCGGGCGCGAAGACGAGCCGGTCGGCGGGCGCGTATTCGAGACAGGTGCGCACTCGTTCGGCGATGAATTCGGGCGATTCGATGAAGTAGCTTTTCACATCGATGATGCCGACAGCGACGTCCATGCGCTTGGCGACTTCGCCGATGATCTCGAGTTCGGCGTATTCGCGACTCGCCATTTCCAGGTGCAATTCATCGACGGTCATGTCGAGAAAGTCGGGAAACAGCGGGGCATAGCGACGATAGCCGACGGCGTGGCCTTTGAAATTGCCGAAGCACAGATGGGTGCAGAGCCGGGTCTTGCCGACCACGCCTTCGACGGTGCGGTTGAAAATATCGACGAAGCGTTTCGTGTCTTCGCGATAGCCGTAGCAACTCATGGAAGGTTCATCCACGCAGATCTCCTCGCAGCCGGCATCGACCAAGGCGATGAGTTCGTTGCGGATCAGGGGGAGCAGGGCTTCGGTGAGGGCGTAGCGATCCGGGTAACGCGCGTTGGGTAGCAGTCGACCGCTCATGGTGAACGGACCGGGGACGCTCATCTTGAGTCGGTGACCGGCGGGCGCGAGACGTTGGAGACGGGAAAATTCCTCGACCGTGCCGAGTCCGTGAGGTGCGGCCAACTCGCCGGTGACCACGTGCTTTCCGCGCTGATCGTGAGCGGGAGGGCCGAAGCGACGCGGGCTGGCGGGCTCGAGGTCGATGCCATCGAGATGACCGTAAAAACTCAGATTGAAATCGAAGCGTGTCTGTTCGCCGTCAGTGATCACATCGAGCCCGGCGCGGACCTGATCCTGAATCGCGACGACCGCAGCGTCGTTCTGCATTTCGGCAATGTCGTCGCTGCCGAACTCTTCGAGGTGAGCGGAAGCAAACTCCAACCATCCGGGAAAAGGATAGCTGCCGATGACCGTGGTGCGGAGGGGAATCTCTTGCATGGAAAAAGGGGGAGGGCGGGTTTTCCGACACCACTTCCTACCACGCCCTCAGCTGCGAAGCCAAGCGAATCCCTGGTCTTCCTTCGATGCATTCGGCGGAAACCAATGGGGTGGGCCGGACCAGTCCCCTGGCCGCCGCGACGAAGCCCTTGGCCGGTCTTTCCGACCTGAGCTGTCACTCCCTGGCAAGCAACCTGGCGAGGCGTCGCCCGTGTTCATCGTAGGCGGCTTCGAAAATCTCGGCGGCTTTCTCCGCGCCGACCTGATTGGTGGCGGCGAGGGCGAGCGGGGGCTGACCCGCATCGGAGAGACGCTGCGCAATTTCGGCTTTGAGGGCATTGATGACAGCGCAGCCCCCGATGGTGGAGAGAGGGGCGACTTTTCCGACGACTCCGGGAATCGTCACGCAGGCATCGCCGGCAGGGGCGCCGGTATCGAGCACGAGATCGGCGAAATCCGCGAGCCGTTTGCCGTCGTCACGTTTCGAGATTGACGCGGCGGCGTGATCCGAGCTGACGAGAGCGATCACGCGAATCCCGGCTGCTTGAAATTGCTCCGCTATTTCGACCGGCACCACATTGGTTCCGCTGGAGGAGATTACGATGGCGGTATCGATGGAACTCAGGCCGAAATTTCGCAGGATCCGATTGGCCAATCCGGAAACGTTTTCGAGGAACATGGCCTGGCGTTGTCCATTGGCGCCGACGACGAGATTGTGAAAGGTCAGAGAGAGTTCGACGATGGGGTTGAATCCGGGAAAGGAACCGTATCGCGGCCACATTTCCTCGACCAGAATGCGGCTGTGACCGGAGCCGAACAGGTGAACCATGCGACCAGCGAGAATCGTTTCCGCGCACCAGTCGGCGGCTTGCTCGATCAGGGGCAACTGTTGTCGGGCCCGCTCGATGGTGTTGGCGGCTTGATCCAGATAGGAGAGGGCGGGGGATGACATGAAGGGAACGTGGGAGAGAATTGGCTGTCGCTATTCTGGCGGAGCGCCGCGCTCCGTCAACCGCCGACTCCCGGGCGATGGGCAATTGCGCGGCGGGGGATTTCCTGATACAAGAAACGTCATGATTTCGATTCGAACGCTACTCGTTGCGATTTCCGGTGCGGGAATCCTTCTTTCGCTGACTCAACCCACGATCGCCGAGGAGCGACTTCCCAACGTGGTCATCATTTTCACTGATGATCAGGGCTACGGCGATGTGGGAGTGTTTGGTGCTGAGGGGTTTGAAACTCCCAATCTGGACCGGATGGCGGCTGAAGGTCGAAAATTCACCCGATGGTATGCGGCGCAACCGGTGTGTTCGGCATCGCGAACCGGTTTGCTGACAGGCTGTTACCCAAATCGAATTGGCATTCACGGCGCCTTGGGGCCGGGCAGTCGGAATGGCATTGGGGCCGATGAAATGACGCTGGCCGAAGTTTTCAAACAGAAAGACTACGCGACGGCTTGTTTCGGAAAGTGGCATCTGGGCGATCACGAGAAATTCCTCCCGACGAATCACGGGTTCGATCACTACTTTGGCTTTCCTTATTCGAATGACATGTGGCCGCAGCATCCGACGGCCGGGAAAAACTTTCCGCCGCTGCCCATCATCGAAGACACCGAGCGGCTTCGCATCGCCGATGAGCATGATCAGCGGATGATGACCACCTGGCTCACGGCAAAAGCGGTCGATTTCATCAATCGCAACCGGACCGAGCCCTTCTTTCTTTATCTGCCGCATTCGCTGCCGCATGTGCCGCTCTATGTCAGTGAGCGATTTGCAGGAACCACCGAAAGAGGGCTCTACGGCGATGTCATAGCCGAGATCGATTGGTCGGTCGGCGAGATCATCAACGCCATCGATACCAATGGACTGGCAGAGAACACCCTCGTCATCTTCACCAGCGACAACGGCCCCTGGCTCAGTTACGGCACCCACTCCGGCACCGCGGGGCCGCTTCGCGAAGGAAAAGGCACGGTCTGGGAAGGGGGAGTGCGTGAGCCGACGCTGATGCGCTGGACGGGAAAAATCCCCGCCGGAACCGAGTGCGATACTCCGGCGATGAATATCGACCTGTTGCCCACCCTGGCCAAATTGATCGGTGCGAGCCTGCCCGATCATCCCATTGATGGACTCGATGTCTGGCCTTTGATCGCAGGTGAGGATGGTGCCACAAACCCACACGAAGGCTACTGGTATTACTACAAGCAGAACGAGTTGCAGGCAGTCTCCCAGGGGAATTGGAAGCTGATTCTGCCTCATCAGTATCGCACCCTGTCCGGAAAACCCGGTGGAGATGGTGGCACGCCCGTCCCCTACGATGGGGCCAAATCCGGGGTCGAGCTTTACGATCTCGGCGAGGACTATGGTGAAACCAACGATGTGGCAGCACAGCATCCCGAGGTCGTGAAAAGCATGCTCGATTTTGCCGAAAAGGCCCGGGCCGAACTGGGAGATTCCCTCACCAAGCGTCAAGGTTCCGGGGTCAGAGAACCCGGACGCCTCACGGATGCGGAATCCGCCGCCCTACAGGCGATTCATTGGCCTGATGGAAAGCCGGGCAAGCGATGAGTTCCCGCTTTCCTTGACGTGATGAATCCGCTATCTTCCCAACAACTGTGAAAGAATTTGCCTACATACATGATGAGGAAAACGTTCCCGACTCGCTTCGGAGCGTGCCCTTTCTCGAGTCCTTCTCAGAGGATCATCTCAACGACGTGCTGCACTCTAGTGCCATCGTGGAATGTGATCCCGGTGACGTGATTGTTGCCGAGGGAGAGGATGCCTCACGAATTTTCATTCTCCTCGGTGGCGCCGTTGAAGTGATCAAGGACGGAGATGTCCTTGTCACCATGAAGACCATTGGCGATATCTTCGGAGAGCTGGCTGCTCTCGAGGACGAGGTGCGATCGGCTTCCGTCGTCGCCAAGACCAAAGCGTTCTGTCTCGCCGTCGATCAGCGTTTTCTGGAATACGCCAAGCCAAAAGCAGAAAACTCGGCGTTCTATTCCGAACTTTACGAGTTCATCGCCAAGCTCACGGCAAAGCGACTCAAGGCAACTTCCGAGATTCTGGCCAAAGTGGATCGCGAACTGCGAGAGCTGAAGGCCAAGCACGCGAAGTAAGCGTGGCTTGACTCGCCAATTTTTGTTGGCAGATTCGGTCAGTGAAAAGGGAGGGGCGAAAGCCTCTCCTCAGCCCGGGACTTTGACCACGTTCCAGACTTCCACCGATTGGGCGCGGCCCTTGACTTGATGAACGCCAAGGCTTTCGCAGAACTGACGTCCATCCGGCCAGTCGCGAAGGAAGTCGCCTGACACGAGGACCTGTTGGTTGAGATCTCGGGTCAATCCTTCCAACCGGAAGGTGAGATTTACTGGGTCGCCCACGAGGGTAAACTCCCGCTGACTCATGCCTCCGTAGGCCACTTTACCGACGTGAAGCGCCACGCCTGCCTTGAAAGCTTGCCCGATATTTTCAAACAATTCAGCGCGAGCCACCTGGGTCGCTGCACAGGCTTCGATCAGTTCACCCGCCGCCCGCAGAGCCGAAAGACGACTCTCGGGAGTGACTTGAGTCCAATAGGCGAGGACGCAGTCGCCGATGAATTTGTCCACCGTTGCGCCATGGCGCGCCATGATGCTTTCGCAGTCTCCATACCAGCCACCGATCACCTGGGCCAGATCATCCGGAGGCAATTTTTCCGATAGGCTGGTGAAACCCTGCACATCGCTGACCAAAATGATCACCGGCGTGGAGCGAATCAGGGCGATGGTCGAGCCACCCAGATCTTCGGCCGTGGTATCGCTGAATGCATCGCCTTCCTGCTCAAACCGGAAATGATTGTCCGCAAATTCCAGCGCATCACCCTGAGCCAGTTTGCGGGCGGCGGTGACGCGGCTTCCGTTGAGATAGCTGCCATTGAAACTGCCAAGATCGAAAAACCAGTAGCCATCATCTTGGCGCCGAATCATGGCATGACGCCGGGAAGCTCTGGGATCGGGAATGATCACATTGCACTCCGGACTCCGTCCCAAAAGAGAGACGGAAGCGAGTTCAACCTTTTGATCGGTGGCCGTGTTGACGAGATAACCTTTCACTTCGCAGGATTAGACAGGAAAAGGTAGCAAACAGCAAGCCATCACCACACGCAATTGAGGTCTGGTTCACAAGAGCAAAGAGTTGATTGCGACGTCTCGCCCATCTCACTCATCCTCATTGGCTTTCATCGTGGCAATGAGTCGCTTGAGTAGGTCGATGATTTGTTTCCTTTCGGCGGGGGAAAATTCCGCTTCCAATTTCTCGGAAATCATGGCGTCGATCCTGGCGCAAGCCGGCTGAAGGGAGCGTCCCCGGTCCGTCAATACCACGCGACGAAGTCGGAGGTCGTTCAAGTCCGGCTCCAATCTCACCAGGTCGGCGGCCTCCATTTTTTTGATCACCGCTGTGACACTGCTCTTGGCCATCTTCAGTTTTCCGGCCATTTCGGACACGGTGAAGCCATCCTCCCCGGACAGGAGGCAGAAAAGATGACGCATTCCCGGATGCAGCCCTTCGTTGCCATCGAGCCTGTCAATCTCCCGCTGGAGAATGCCAAGCATCTGATGGTGGGCTCGACTGAGGTGATAGAAAAGGGACTCGACGTCAGATTGGGAGGATTTCGGGCGATCCATGCAAGCGTTTGGAGGAGGACTACGTCAGCAAAATCGTTAATATGGATTAACAATTCGAAATCACCAGAGAAATCGAATCGGGTAGTCCGAAGAAGAATTCATTGAGTGAGTTCGACTTCGAGCGGAACGTTGGCAGCATGAAGCGGCGCTTTTCCAATGTTTGGGTTCTC
>JAGROX010000285.1:2248-7595 GCA_020440025.1 Verrucomicrobiia bacterium | reverse complement strand
GACTTGTCCAGTTCGCCCAAGCCAGCGGACACCATTTTGCCGTACTGAGCCTGGGTCGCGACGTTGAGCGGCAGATCAAGTTTGACCCGCTTGGCGATGGCGGCGGCGATGCCGGAATCTTTGGCAGCGTGCTCGGCTGAGAACCAGCAATCGTGTTCGCGGTTGATCATGTCCTCGGCATCCGTCTGGAGCACGCGGCTGTTGGCACCGGTCTGGGAGAATACCTCGCAAATCATGCCAAGATCGAAGTTCAGCGCCTTGGCGAGTCCCAACCCTTCGGCGAGACCGGCAGTGTTGATGTTCATGACCATGTTGACCAAGGCCTTCACCTCGGCAGCTTTGCCGACGGGGCCGATGAGACGCAGGTTCACGCTGAGGTCTTCGAGCAGCTTCTTGTTGTCATCAAAGACTTCCTGATCACCTCCGATCATGAGATAGAGCTGTCCGGTGCGAGCGTGGCTGATGCTGGACGCCATGCAAGCCTCGAGCGCAGCGGCTTTTTTCCGCTTCGCCGCCGTGGCGACCTTTTTCTGAATCTCCGGACTCAGGGTGGCGCAGTTGATGAAAAGGCGTCCTTCGGCTCCGGTCAGCAGATTATCACCCTTGCCGAAAAAGATGGAGTCCATGGCCGCGTCATTGGTGACCACGGTTAGGATGATGTCCGCATTGGCGGTGACATCGGCGAGCTTATCGTAAGCGGTGGCACCAATCTCTTCAGCCAGACTGGAGGCGGCAGCGCGGTTCAAATCGTAGACGGCGGTCACGTCATACTTGAGGTCATTCAGATGCTGCGCCATGGCGGCCCCCATCCGTCCAACGCCAACAAAGGCGATCCTTTTGTTGCTGGGGCGCTTGTTCTTGCCCTTTGATTTATCTTTGCCTTTTTTGGCCTTTTTATCTTTCTTGCTCATGATGTCTTAGAGGTTTGGTTTCGAAGTCGAAATCGCTACCCGCTTTCTAGCGGAATCGGGGCTGTAACCAAGCACTTTTTCGGGCGCTTGTCATGTGACATGGGTGGTGACTTTTTTCTAACGATCAGGCCCCACCGCGGAAACCAGCGTTTCCGTGTCAACATTGCCCCCACTGTGAATGAGCGCGATGCGAGCATCTCGATTTCTCTCTCGTTCCCCGGTCATGAGGGCAGCCGCAAGGGGCAGGGCCGCGGCACCTTCGGCGAGTTGGTGGCAATCGGTGAGGTAGTGCCGCATCGCCGCGCGAATATCAGGCTCGCTGACGGAAACGATTCGGGAAACTCCGGAAAGGATTGTCTTCAGAGCATTCTCATTAGGCACTCGGCAGGCGACGCCATCGGCAATGGTATCGGGCAGCCGCGCGCTCGTGATCATGCGACCGGCGACAAAGGATTCGGCATAGGCCGGTGCCCCATCCGCCACCACCCCAACAATCTCGGTATCCAAACCAAGTGCATCCCGGACGGTGATCGTCCCGCAGATTCCTGAACCCAAACCGATCGGTACGTAGACTCGATCGAGCGACGGAGCCCCGCGAAACAGTTCCAACGCGTAGGTGGCGACGCCTCGCACCAGTTTTTCATCGAAGGATGGCACGAAGTGTAACCTCCGTTCCGTCGCCAACTGGTCGGCAAATTCCAACGCTTCGGCAAAGTCCTGACCGTGCTCGACGAGTTCCGATCCATAGGCGCGCATCGCCCGATTTTTCTCCGGACTGTTGCCATGGGGAATCACGATGGTGGCCGTCAGTCCCTGAGCTCGCGCCGCGAAGGCCACGCTCTGCCCATGGTTTCCCCGGGTCGCGGCAACCACCCCGGTGACCTCGGGATGCTCCCGACGCAACCAATCGAGATAGACCAGACCACCCCGCACCTTGAAGGCGCCGGTGGGCAGATGGTTCTCATGTTTCACCCAAACCTCACAGCCACATCGCTCGGCCACCAATGGCCAGGCGATCTGCGGCGTCGGCGTAATCGTCTCGTAAATGAGCGACGCCGCCGACTCGATGGAGGCGAGCGAGATCACACCCGCCCATTCACCAACGACTCGACCACGCTGGGATCCGCGAGAGTCGACGCGTCGCCGATGTGCTCGACATCATCCTCGGCAATCTTACGTAAGATCCGGCGCATGATTTTTCCGGAGCGTGTCTTGGGCAAGCCTTCGGTGAATTGAATTTTGTCGGGAGTCGCGTGAGGTCCAATTTCTTTGCGAACCTGGAGCACGATTTCTTTTTTCAATTCATCGGTCACGACTTGTCCCGTCTTGAGGGTGACATAGGCGTAGATCGCATTTCCCTTGATGTCGTGCGGGTAACCCACCACGGCAGCTTCCGCCACGGCGGGATGGGTTCCAATCGCGCCCTCGATCTCGGCAGTTCCGAGATTGTGACCAGAGACGATGATGACATCGTCCACCCGACCCGTGATCCAGTAGTAGCCATCGGAGTCCCGACGACAGCCGTCACCGGAGAAGTACTTGCCCGGAAAGCGGGAAAAATAAGTGTCGATGAAGCGCTGATGATCGCCGTAGACATCACGCATCTGTCCAGGCCAAGGCTCCAGCATGCAGAGATTGCCGGTGACGTCGTTTCCTTCGATGATGTTGCCTTGGTCATCGACCAGCGCGGGCTTCACCCCGAAGAAAGGCAGCGTTGCGGAACCGGGCTTGGTCGGGATCGCGCCCGGGATCGGTGAGATCATGATTCCACCGGTTTCAGTCTGCCACCAGGTGTCAACGATGGGGCATTTTTCTTTGCCGACGACTTCGTGATACCAGGTCCACTCTGGGGACTTGATCGGTTCGCCCACGGTGCCAAGGAGACGCAGCGAAGAGAGATCGTGTGCGTTGGGCCAGGTGTCACCTTCTTTCATCAGCGCCCGCAGTGCGGTCGGCGCGGTGTAGAAAATGTTCACCTTGTGCTTTTCCACCACCTGCCAGAATCGCCCGAAGTCGGGGAAATTCGGAACCCCTTCAAACATCAGGGTGGTGGCGCGGTTGGCCATCGGTCCGTAGACGATGTAGGAATGCCCGGTCACCCAACCGATGTCAGCCGTGCACCAGTAAACATCCCCTGGATGGTAGTCGAAAATGTAGTGATGGGTCGTCGCGGCGTAGACGAGATATCCTCCGGTGGTGTGCAACACGCCCTTTGGCTTCCCGGTCGATCCTGAGGTGTAGAGAATGAAAAGCGGATCCTCGGCATCCATCGGTTCCGGGGCACAAACCGGATCTGCCGCGGCCAAGGCATCGTGCCACCAGACGTCACGTCCTTCGGTCATGGCCACTTCGCTTCCGGTCCGGCGCACAACGAGAATCTTTTCGATGCTCGGTGTCTTTTCCATCGCCTTGTCGGCATTGGCCTTCATGGGAATATCCAACTTGGTGCCACGCACTCCCGTATCCTGAGTGATGATGGCTTTGCAGTTGGAATCGTTGATCCGAGTGACGAGGCTGTCGGCGGTGAAGGCACCGAACACGATGGAATGCACCGCACCGATTCTCGCGCATGCCAGCATGGCGATGGAAAGCTCGGGGATCATCTGCATGTAGAGACAAACGCGATCGCCTTTTTCGATGCCGAGATCCTTGAGGGCATTGGCGGCCTTTTGGACTTCCACCTGCAACTCGGCATAGGTGTAGCTCTTGCTTTCCGTGGGATCATTGCCCTCCCAGATGAGTCCGACGGTGTCTCCGTGCCCCTCATCGACATGGCGGTCGATGCAGTTGTAACAGGCGTTGATCTTCCCGCCGAGGAACCACTTGATGTCAGCCTGGTGATAATCCCACTCACGCAGAGTATTCCATTTTTCCATCCAAGTCAGTCGCTCGGCCTGCTCGGTCCAGAATCCCTCGGGATCATTGACGGAACGATCATAGAGCGCCTGATACTCCTCCATCGATTTGACGTGGGCGTTGGCCGAAAACTCGGCGGACGGCGGATAGACCGGAACTTCGTGGTGATGCGTTTCGTCGTGGGAACTCATGATGGATGGGAAATGGGGAATACTTCTTGGGAAAATGGAAATGGGTCGCTCGACTTACGTTCGCGACAAGGGCGCAAAGGCTAGCAAGGCTCGCGGATCGGCTCAAACATTTTCGTCTCCCGGTTTTGCGCGAGAAGAGTCCTGGCAGGATCCTTCGAAGTTGGTGGGCGCGGCAGGAAAACTGATGACACCGATACCAGGGAGGCTCGGTCGGATATCGCCGAGCTGAAAAAGGCGGCGCAGTTCCCGATACTGATCCGCCTCTTCTGCCAGGAGATCCATCAGGTAGTCTCTCGCCACGTCCGGCATGTGGGAAGGGCGGGAGACGACATCGGCGGCGGCGGGATTGATGCGTTCCTCAAGATGACGATTGAAATAGCGTTCACCGGAACGAATTCCGAGAAAACGCTGAAGTCCGGTGAGCAATTCGCGCGGCGACGCTTCGATCATTTCGAAATCCCCCACAAAGAGATGACCGGGTTTCAGTGCCGCCGTCCACGTCTGAAGCAGGGAAACAAACGACGCCAAGCCCCGCTGACCCGATGCACGGAAAAAGCGGGCGTAGTCTTCGACCGAGACGTCCTCCGGGCGACGACCGTGTTTGCGCACCAGATCCTTACGAGCGTGGGACCAGGCGCGCTCGATGGGATCCCGAAGCATGAGGACTGCTTTCAGGTCCGGTTGGATCGCCACCAATTCGGCAATGATCTCGGGCGCGAGAAGCGCGTTGGTCGCGGTGGCTTCGCCGCGCACGATGGGACGATAGCATTCGCCATAGTTTCGCAAACCATCGTAGTGACGCTTCAGCCGATGTCGCCAGCCCTCCGTCATGTGCGCGGTGAGGAAATCGTCAAGATAATCGAAGGTGTAATGCGCGTGCTCCGGTCGTCCCAGGGTGCTGAAATAGTAGGTTTCCTTTTGCCGAGGCAAAAAGACCTGCGGATGCTTTTTCAGATTGTGATACAGCCAGGTGGTTCCGGTTCGCTGAGGGCCCAGAATCAGGAAATCCGGAAACCGCTCTAACTCCAATCGCTCGGGATCACGCGCCCGCAGATGAGTCAGCTCACCTAGCCGCGCACGGGATCGTTGGCACTGGGAAGGAGTCACGAGAGGTGTGGGGTGATGAAAAGGGAGATCGCGATCCAAGGGCTGACAGTGGACAAGTTCGCCCATCGGGGTGAAAGATCCCATGCCCCAGATCCGAGCCCAGAACAACCGAAACCCTGATGTCCTCCGACGGCCAATTTTCCTTCACCAGACCCTTTTTTACGAACGGTGTGTTGTTTTTCGCCTTTCTGATCCTGATCGGCGCACCGACACGGAGCCAGGCGCATTCGCCCCATGACCACATCGAAGCCTTCGATCTCGGGCCCTCGAGAGAAACCCCGG
>JAGROX010000285.1:0-2180 GCA_020440025.1 Verrucomicrobiia bacterium | reverse complement strand
GACCTGGAAACGCATCGTCCGCGGGATCGATGCCCGCTGGGAGCTGAACTCCCTGGTCGTCGCGCCCTCCGCCGACGGCCCGGTATGGTTTCTCGGCACGGACGGCGACGGCATTTATCGATCCACCGACGATGGCTGGTCGTGGTCAAAAATGAACGAGGGCCTGGTACAGACCAAAGTCCGTGCAATGGCGGCGAGCGCTGATCGGGTGATTCTGGCAACCACCGACGCCCGCGTCTACGTGGCATCGCCCGGCGGCTCTGATTGGAAGCAAGTCCATGGACATCCCGAGAAGGTCACCATGGTCTGGACAGGCCCCCAAGGGCGATTGGTCTTCGGCGATGCCATGGGCCATTTGTTTGAATCCACCGACGAGGGCGCGACCTGGACCGAAACCTTTCATCGTCCCGATCCGGCAGGCGTCACTGCATTTCACGAGACAACCTCCTCATCAGCGCAATTGACCGGCTTCGGCACCGCCGGGATTTTCATCTCCACCGAGTCAGGAAACACCGCCGCGTCAGTGGAATCCAACTCGGGAATCACCGACCAACGCATCACCCACTTCGCCTCGAAACCCGACGGCACACTTTTCGCTGTGTCTTGGAATGACGGCGTGTTCCGCTCCACGGATGGCGGAAAAAGTTGGAAAGTGGGTGAGGAAGGCCTGACCACCGACGAGCAAGGCGACCGGCGCGGACTACCACAGTTCACCGTCCTTAGAGTGGCTCAGGACGGTTCGCTCTTCCTCGCCGGATACGATGGCCTGTTTCACAGCACTGACGATGGCACCACCTGGACCGAGATTGAGACGCTTCCGCAGACCTTGCTCATCGACTTCGATATTTCCCCTGATTTTGTCAACGACCTCGAACTGGTCGCGATCACCTACTGGAAAGGCGCCGCCCGATCCCGCGATGCCGGAAGAACCTGGGAGCCAATCAATGGCGATCTGTCCCCCTCCTTCTGGACCCAGGCAAAGCGACTGCGAACCGGCAACGATGAATATGCTCAGATTCAGCGATTCCACAGCATCACTTACTCGCCCGACTACGTGCTTGATCGCACGATTTACGCAGGCCTTCGAAACTGGTTCCTCATTTCAAAAGACGGTGGCGATTCGTGGGATCAAATCGAACTGACTCAATTTGCCGAAGGTGAGGACGTCATCCCCGATCGACTCCGGTTTTCCTCCAACTTCGCCAGCGATGGCACCATGCTTTTCTGCTGTCGCTTTGGAGAAGGCAAAACCCGCGCGGGTGCGGTGTTTCGTTCGACCGATCGCGGTCATACGTGGAAGGAAGTGCTGCGAGCCGACGGCAAGTACATGCAGTCGCTGGCCCTCTCGCCCAACTTTGCCGAAGACGGCACCGGCTATGTCAGCACCGCCCAGGGAGGCAATCACAGCCAAGTTTTTCGCACCACTGACGGCGGACTCACTTGGAAGGAAATCACCGGCGATCTCACCTTCGCCGATTTTGGAGCGGAGTTGGCCGTCTCGCCCGATTTCGCTTCCGACAACACCGTGTGGGCAGGAACTGAACTGGGCCTGTGGCGTTCGCGGAGTGCCGGCGACACCTGGGAGCGATTGAAAACCGACGCGTTCAGCGAGGACGGTTTCATTGACATGATCGCCCTCTCTCCCGCCAGCCTGCCGGAGCGACGCATCATCGTCACCGTGAAAGGCGAAGGCATGTTCCAGTCGAGTGATGACGGGGCCACCTTCCAACCCTATCGCGAAGAAATCTTTGCCGAAAACCATCAGTTCAACCGCCTATGGTCCTACTCTCCCGGATCGCTGCTAAAATTCGCTCCAACCGGCGATGGCAAGGCCGAGCTTTTCGCCATGAGCGGCGAGGGATTTTATCGCCTTTCCCCTGGCGAGATGCATGAACTTCCCATGCGCCCCTCGGTGCAACCCATCGGAACGATCGACATGAAAAACTGGTGGGGAGCCGTCATCAGCCTCATCGTGGCTGGCATCGGAGCCATCGGCGTGCTCACCACGATCGTCATTCGAGTCCGGCGTCAGATCGCGAAACGCCGTGTATGACAAAAAGGAATCTTGCGTGATTCCGGGAATCCACTATTCTTTTCCCAGCATCAGGAGTGATTCGGGTTCGTGAAAGCGAGTCCGGGTCCGGCAACCTGGCGAGGAGAAGCCAAGGTGCCTTGGATGC
>JAGROX010000284.1:3627-5556 GCA_020440025.1 Verrucomicrobiia bacterium | reverse complement strand
CTCGCGCTCCTGCTCCATCCAGTCCGTGGTCGCCCCACCATCATGAACTTCACCAATCTTGTGAATCATGCCCGTATAGAACAAGACCCGCTCCGTGAGCGTCGTCTTGCCAGCATCGATATGCGCAGCGATCCCGATATTCCGGGTTCGCTCGAGCGGCATTTCGCGCTTGGGATGATTAGGATTGCCAGTCATGACGACAGACGAGGAGAGAATAGGAGACGACGAAGGTTCAATATGAATCAGACAACACTCCCCACAGGGAAGCAGAAGATGAGAAACAATCAGCGAGAAAGAAAACGACTCACCAGCGGAAGTGAGCGAACGCACGGTTGGCCTGGGCCATCTTATGCACCTCATCACGCTTCCGGATAACACCGCCCTGATTGGAGCTGGCGTCGCGAATTTCGTTCCCAAGCGCAACATGCATCGGAGTGCCCTTGCGGGCCCGTGAGGCATTCACCAGCCAACGCATGGCCAGCGCCTCCTGACGCTCGATTGCCACTTCCAGCGGCACCTGATAAGTCGCACCACCTACGCGGCGGCTCTTCACCTCGACACGAGGCTTGGCATTTTCGACGGCGCGAATGAGGACCTCCAAAGGATCCACCGATTCACCACCCTCATTGGCGCGATCCATGGCGGCATAGACGATACGCTCAGCAAGAGAGCGCTTGCCAACCATCATCACCTTGGAGACCAACTTGGCCACCAACGGACTGTCGTAGCGGGGATCGCGAAGCTCAGGCTTCGCATAAACTCGTTTTCTTCGGGACATAGGATTATTTCAGTCAGGCTAAAACATTCGTATCGCCGAAAAGCATTGGGTATCAGTGACGCCACAGCGCCACCAACTATGCTTTCGGTCGTTTCGCTCCGTATTTCGATCGGGACTGCTTACGGTTATTGACACCCAAGGTGTCCAGGGCACCACGCACAATGTGGTAACGGACACCAGGAAGATCCTTCACACGACCGCCACGGACAAGAACGATGGAGTGCTCTTGGAGATTGTGACCCTCACCACCAATGTAGGCGATCACCTCCTCTCCGTTGGTCAGCCGAACTTTAGCAACTTTTCGCAGAGCCGAATTGGGCTTCTTCGGGGTGCGGGTATAAACCTGCAAACAAACCCCACGACGCTGAGGACACTCCGAGAGAGCCGGCGACTTGGACTTGTAGGGTTTATCTTGGCGACCCTTGCGAACGAGTTGATTAATAGTGGGCATAACGTCTCCGCTTTGCTAAAATTTCTTGGTTACTTCGACACTCCGACAGACGCCGAAGTTTTCGTGGCACACTTTCTTTGTCGACTTTCTGCTCGGCAATCAGGGAGATGCGATCTCCTCTCACTTCACCGAAGCCTTAAGTGGGCAACGAAACCGCCAGCTTATCCGTTGTCCGGATGCACCAGCGGCGAGGGCGGGGAATATAGTCGGCGACTTTCAGTTCGCAACCGGATTTCAGCGAAATTTTCAAGATTTCACTTCAGCTTCAAAAAACATTTCGGAAAGCCTTAAAAAAACTTTCTGAAAATTATGATCAGCTGAGAAAACTATCCCTTAAATTGGTAGCAGGAGGGAGATTTGAACTCCCGACCTTAGGCTTATGAGTCCTCTGCTCTACCCCTGAGCTATCCTGCCGCCGTTACGAGAAGAAGTGTTCATCTCTGGCACGAAGTCAACCGGAGAAATCCAAAGAATTCAATCTTTCCCGGCTCTTTTGACCCGAACTCAGGCATTTCTGGTCTGAAAAACCTTGTTTGGACCGAAGATCTCACCTGGGTCACTCCGGCAAAAGTCCGGGCTGAACCCCCAAGGTACCCCGAATGCTTTCGAGATAAATTTCCGGTTCAGACTCCAAGGCCTCCAGTTTTTCCCGCGTCGCGATGCAGCGATCACTGACCTGCATGCGCTCGGCTTCACTGGC
>JAGROX010000284.1:0-3568 GCA_020440025.1 Verrucomicrobiia bacterium | reverse complement strand
CCAATTTGGCATCCAGACGAGCCTGATACCAGTCGGAAGCGATGACGGTATCTCGATCAAACATGGCCCGCACCGCGGGATCGGACACGGATTTGCCCTCGTAGCTGCCATCTACCATGATCCGCAGCAAGGCTGCCAGCGGTGGAATCGCCATGTCGATACTGCCATCCTCGAGGTATTGACGGGCGACTCGTTCCTGGGTCTCGACGATGTTATTGACGCCATCGACATAATCCTCGAGACCCTGTTGCTCGGGACGCAGCATGGCTTCGGTAAATACCGTGCCGGGATCGTTGAACATCCGACCGAAGAAACTTTGAACAAAGCTCTCCGTGATCCGGTATCCGAGACGACTGGCCATCACGGTTTTTCCTCCGTGCTCGAAATCGTCGAGCTTTTCGAGATGCCCTTTCTCGATCAACCAGCCGGCCCGGCGCTCATCAAGGAACATACGGCTCCAGACTTCAGGCACCACCAGGCTGATGTCATGATCGACCCGGAACTTGGGCCCGACATATCCTGCGGCGGTCGAGAATCCCTGATAGCCGCTCAGAATGTAGCTCAAGAGAGCGGCATTGAGATCGATCACGGGAGGCAATGCGTTGAAAGGCCCCTTCGTCAGCGCCCCTTCGGAACCCGCTCCGGTCGTCGAGGGCGATTTACCTGTGAGGCTGGCGATGAAATCCATGAACAGCTCGGGAAGTTCCTGATAATGAATTGGTCCGTAGACAGCCAATGGACGGATACCGGCCGCGCGATCGGGCGGGTTGTTCCGTCGGCCGGGAAGTACGGCGTGGACCGGGTTCAGCACCGGACGATCCAGCGGCACGCGCCGGTAGAGACGCGATCCGATTTCGGCAAGGTATTCTGATCGAGGCTCTTCCAGATCAGGTCGATTTTGAAGATATCTGGGGTTCTTCGTTGGAGTGCCATTTACAAGGCGAGGATGTGCGGAGCTGATGGCAAATGACGGCGAGGTGCCATCGACTGCCTCCGCGAATTCCCGCAGCGTGGTGCGCAGAGGGGCCGAAAATTGCTCGAAGCGAATCGCATCCATCACCATGTCCCTCCCTTCAGCACGCGGAATTGGCTCGTAGTTTGAGAAGAAATTGCTCGGCTTGGAGAAATCGGACTCGGTTTTCCGATCGTAGCCCCGATGAATGGCGTCATCAGGACGCTGGAACAATCGGAACTCGCAGTTCTCCACAAACTTGTAACTCGGGAAGTTCACGTCTGGATGCATGAAGCGACGATCGACCTGGCTCGCAGGCACCGTCACCGAAGCCGAGATATCATCCTCACGTTGAAGCTTCGTCGCGGGCACGAAATCTTTCCGCAGACCAAACATGCGCCATGAGCCGTCTTCGGCATAGCCGACCCGCAGGTACTGGGTCATCACTGGAGCAAGGCGATACTTCAGCAGCACACCCGGCTGACTATTGATGCTGTCGACCCGAAACCGGCTCCGCCAGTCACTACCCCAATCTTGCTTGTAATAGCGCTTCAGCGTGAAAAGAAAATCTTTCACCGTTCTCGGAATCGAGGCGATGAAAGCGTTGTAATCATCCGAATACTCATCACTATGAGAAAACAGACGGATGACCGACCCCAAAGATCGTGAAGGATCCAAAATAGGACGGCTTGTCCGGCCATCGTCGATCTGATTGCGATAGCGATCGCCATAATCTCGCTGGAGCAATTGCTCTACCAGGAACATATCACTCTCGAAGTCAGGCATGATCACCGGCCCCACCTCCATGGCATCGGCCAGAGATTTCGAAATCTCCGATTTTCCCCCACCGGATACAGTGCAGGGCTTGTGACAGAAGGTTCCCTCAGCATTGGTTCCCACCAGACGCCAGCGCTGGCCGCGAGAGGGTTTCCGCATTTCGACTTTGTATCCCGAGGGCATCACATAACTGAAACCTGGGCGAAGGCGAATCTGTTGATCGCCGGATTCGTTGCTCCAACTGATGCTGGTGGCATGCAGGTCGATGTGGGCATTTTCCGGCAGGTAGACAATGTCCGGGTAGTTGCGATCCACTCCGTAGCCTTCGGGCCGGAGGTCGATGATGGGGCTAAATCGCGACAAAACGCCATCGAAGGTGTGATCTACCTGCTGCCGAAAGCCGCTCAATGAAAAGCCTTCGCCCAGATCGAAACTGGGAAAAACCAGCGCACCACCAGCGTGCTCTTCCTCGGCCAGACCGTAAAGATTCGCGGCGAAACTGATCTGGGTTTTCACCTCCTTCTTGCAGTAGCCGAAATAGTTGTCGGCAATCAAGGTCACCATCACGCCGTGTCCGTCACGGGCGGTCAACTTGAAGGCGGAACCATTGTTGTAGAGTTCATCCTCGTCACTCCAGCACATGCCATCGCTCTGCTGGCGCTCGGTCGCATCACTAATGTGCGGCAGGCCAAGGTCCTTTTTCTTCATCTGGCACAAATGAGGTGCCAGGATCACACAACCGGTGTGACCACTCCAGTGCTCCACATCGAGCCGAGCATCGTTTTCAGGGAGGAAAGGATCACCCGCATTGCCGAAGATCGATTCCACGAAATCCAAGTTGCTCACCAGATTGCCGGGAGCAAAAAAGCGGGTTTCCATGGTTTTCTGCACCGTGAAACCGGGCACATCGGGCACCACCACGGGGCGGAGTAGCAGGGACACGAAAGCCGTCGTCGGTTCGCGTTCTTCCGAGGCAAAAGGAAGCTCCATCAGCTTCTTCGGCGGAGACATCGCCGCTTTGAGCATGCGAGCAAACACCGATCTGGGCACCGCGCGCTTGTCTCCGGGAATCGGCAGACCGCCTTCCGCCACATGAAACACCCCCTCAGTCGTGCGGCGATCGCTTGCTGGATTGTGGCAAACTCCCTGCCAGGTGCGGTAGCTGGATACGATGTCCGACGTGAAGCGATCCGACTTGGCGGGCAGCGAAAGCGTCCTGGCGATGCCGTGACGCTCCAACACCAGCGCATCGGGCATCAGCGGACCCATCTCGCCAAATACCTCTACGCCATCCTCTTGGAGATAATTTCGCAGCCAACTTTGGATGTGCTGATCAGCCGGACTCCGGTAGTCCTTCAAAAGACGAAGCCGCTCCTGAAAATTCTGCAACATCGAGCGGCCAATCTCCAAAAAAGGAAAATCCCCGTCCTCCCCCACCGTCGGAAATCCGCGGGCGGCAAATTTGAGGTTCACATACTGACGAAGACGTTCCTCGTTCTTCGGAAGGGTGGCATACCCTTGATCTCGGTCGAAACCGATGGTTTTTTTCAAATCTGTAGACATGTGCTGCTCAATGATTCAGTCGATCCCACCTGAACGCAAGAGCCGCGCCAAATCGATGGAGTTTCAGTGAGGAATTGTTCACCCTTCACGCGTGGCAATCCCAGATCCCCAGCTTGTTCCGAGGCAATTGTGACTTATACGTAACCGAACGTCATCGATGACCGGATCCAGCCCGCCAACAGACCCTTTGCCCACCCGCCTGGCGGTGGGACTCGTCATCATCGCCGCCTGCTTTCTCGGTTTCGCCCATGAAACGGATGCCCCGTGGGAGGGCAC
>JAGROX010000283.1:4047-10281 GCA_020440025.1 Verrucomicrobiia bacterium | reverse complement strand
GCTTCGGGTTCCGCTTCGGGTTCCGGATTGGCAAGGGCAGGTTCAACCTCTTCTGGAGTCACCGTTTCGACCGCGGACTCCTCGACGAGCGCTTCCGCCGACGACTGATCAGAAACTTCCGGTTGCCCGGCATCGGGTTCGGTAGCCTCTTTCTTGTCTTCTTCGGGCGTTTCGGATTTGTCCTTCTCCTTGCGTGGCGGCAAGGTGGGCTCGGCCGTTCCCGTCCAGAATCTTCCTGCTGTGCGATCCATGTCTGATTCTAATCCTCAAATCAAAATTACCGGCGCTCGCCAGCACAATCTCAAAAATATCAGCGTCACTATCCCCCGGAATCGACTCGTGGTCATCACGGGTGTTTCTGGTTCGGGAAAATCGTCGCTGGCGTTCGATACTCTCTACGCGGAAGGCCAACGGCGCTACGTCGAAAGTCTCTCGGCTTACGCCCGGCAGTTTCTCGATCAATTGGAGAAACCGGACGTCGATTTCATCGAGGGACTGACTCCCGCCATCGCCATCGAGCAGCGCGGATCGGCGCCCAATCCCCGCTCGACCATCGCCACGGTCACGGAAATCTACGATTACCTGCGCATTCTCTACGCGGCCATCGGGCGACCTCACGATCCCCAGACCGGCGCTCCGCTGACCCGCCACACGGTGCACGATGTCGTCGAGGCTCTCACGGCCTTGCCCGATCGCACGCGGCTGCTGCTGCTGGCGCCTTTGCCGACGGAGGAAACGCGACCGCTGCCCGAGTTTCTCGATCGATTGAAAAAGCAGGGCTTTCTCCGGGTCCGACTCGATGGCGATATCATCGAACTAGATGGCGATGAAGAGCAAAGTCTCAAGCGATTCGCCAAGAAGCTGCCCAAGGAAGTCGAGATCGTGGTCGATCGCCTCGTCATCAAAGAAGACATCCGCAGTCGGCTCGCCGATTCCATCGAGACCGCCCTGCGACTTTCCCGCACCCGCGTCAGCGCCCTGGTGCAGTCGCCCGATGCCGATCGCGACGCCGGGGAAAGCTGGGAGCGCCACGATTTCACCACCACCTTCACCAATCCCGATACCGGATTCAGCCTGCCGCCACTGACGCCGCGCCATTTTTCGTTCAACAGCCACGTCGGCGCCTGTCCCGAATGTCACGGACTCGGCTCCCGGCTCGCGGCGGATCCGGAACTCTTCGTGCCCGACCCGACGAAGTCTCTCAACGACGGAGCGATCAAGACATGGTGGACCGGATCGAAAATGCGCAAAGGTTATCACCAGCGCCTTGTGCTCGATCTCGCCAAGCACCTGGGCGAAGACGCGGACACGCCGCTGAAGGACCTGTCTCGCGAATTCAAGCGCGCCCTTTTCTTTGGCGAACCCGCCGCCAAGTTCGAGGGCCTTTCGGTGCATGCCATGCGCCTGCTCGAAACCAGCAAGAGCGAAGTCACCAAGCGCAACGTGCGACGCTTCATGTCGCCCAAGCCCTGTAAATCCTGCGAAGGCCGACGCCTCCGTCCCGAGATCCTCGCCGTGACCATGCCGCATGCCAGCGAGCCGCTTTCCATCGAGGCCTACACCCGGCTCAGCATCGAGGACGCGCTCGAATGGATCGAACACATTACCCTGACCGAACAGCAGCACGGTTACGCCGACGAAGTCGTCAACGAAGTCCGCAAACGCCTCAGCTTTCTGCTCGAAGTCGGCCTCGGCTATTTGTCGCTCGATCGGCAGAGCGGCACCCTGTCCGGGGGAGAAAGCCAGCGCATTCGACTCGCCACCCAGCTCGGCGCGGGACTGGCCGGCGTGCTCTACGTGCTCGACGAACCCAGCATCGGCCTGCACCAGCGTGACAACGAACGCCTCATCGGCACCCTGAAAAACCTGCGCGATCTCGGGAATTCCGTCATCGTCGTCGAGCACGATGAAGACACCATCCGCAGCGCCGACTGGGTCATCGACATCGGTCCCGGTGCTGGTCCCGAGGGCGGAGAAATCCTCGCCGAAGGCACGCCTCGGCAGATCGAAGCCGATCCCAAATCCCTCACCGGTGCCTGGCTCACCGGCGAAAAGCGCATCCCCGTTCCCGAGCGTCCCTTTCTCGATCAGGCATCGTTGCTCAAATCGCGCTCCTTGCTCATCATTCGCGGCGCCCGCGAACACAATCTGCAAAACATTGACGTCAGCTTTCCGCTCGGTGCCCTCACCTGCGTCACCGGCGTGTCCGGCAGCGGCAAATCGACCCTCATCGATCATATCCTCCGCCGCGCCCTGAGCCGACACTTTCACGGAGGCAAAGAATCGCCCGGCGAACACGACGGCATCGACGGACTCGATCACATCGACAAAGCCATCGTCATCGACCAGGCCGCCATCGGCCGCAGCCCACGATCCAATCCCGCCACCTACATCGGCGTCTTCGGCCCCATCCGCGATCTTTTCGCCCAGCTCCCCGCCTCGCGGACCCGTGGATACGAACCTGGCCGTTTTAGTTTCAACGTCGCCGGAGGTCGATGCGAAGCCTGCCAGGGAGATGGCCTCATCAAAATCGACATGCACTTCCTCGGCGACGTCTACGTCACCTGCGAAGCCTGCGCCGGACGTCGCTACAATCGCGAGACCTTGGACATCACCTATCGCGGCAAAAACATCGCCGACGTGCTCGAGATGACCGTCAGCGAGGCCACCAGTTTCTTCCAAAAAATCCCCACCATCTTTCAGAAACTCCGAGCCCTGCGCGACGTCGGCCTCGGCTACGTGAAACTCGGCCAAAGCGCCACCACCCTCTCCGGCGGCGAAGCCCAACGCGTCAAACTCGCCGCCCAACTCGGCAAAACCGGCACCAGCCAGACCGTCTACCTCCTCGACGAACCGACCACCGGCCTGCATTTCTCCGACGTCGCCGTGTTGCTCGACGTCTTCTATCGCCTCCGCGACCAGGGCAACACCCTCATCGTCATCGAGCACAATCTCGACGTCATCAAATGCGCCGACTGGGTCATCGATCTCGGCCCCGGCGGCGGTCAACACGGCGGAAAAGTCGTCGCCACCGGAACGCCCGAGCAAATCGCAGCGAATCCCGAGAGTGTCACCGGCCAGTATCTGGCAAAAATCCTCGCCTGAGCGCTCAGCCACGCCAAAAACGAACCAAGTACGCGAGCAACGCGGCATGCCAAAATAATCACCTGCCTTTGCACCGGAGCAACGGCGGGTGCAAAAAATGACACATGGCATTGCTTTAAAGCAATGGTAGGTGCAAAAAATCGCACAGCGTATTGTTCTATTGCAAAGGCAGGTGAAAATTTTTGCACCTCGTTTTGCACGAGAGCAATGGCACCTCACACAATCTGCACCTGCCATTGCAGTCGAGCAAAGGGCAGGGTAAATTTTTGCACCCGCCGTTGCTTTAAAGCAATGGCAGGTGCAAAAACTGACGCCCCGCATTGCTTCAATATCTGGATGCCTCGCCCGGCCTCAGCCGCCGTCAGTAGCCCACTTTGGCAGATGCTCGCAAAGCAAAGCCCTCCGGACGCTTAACTCGCCCGAGTCACCACCCTCCCCCGCCATCCCCAGAGCCGGAGGCTCGACACCACGGTAGCCGGGACTGCGGAATTCACGCTTGGCGTGAATTCCTATTCACTTCACCCTGTTGAGTCCGCGACATGACCCTGTTGAATCGGAAGGTTTTTGGGGCGCCTGCCTATGGGCTGGCCGTTTCGTGAAGAATGGGACCTTGACGTGCCTTGGTCGTTAGATTGTGATGTGAGCCGCACTTTGCGTGTCGGTAAACGGATCGAAACTCAAGATTCTTCCGCGATGGTGAAAGTGGATTTCGCAAATGAAGTCGCTTATTCCAGATCCGGACTCGAATGACGGTTCACCGCCCGAACCTCGGAGCCGGTGGAGTCGTCGTCGCGGGTTCTATCTGGCCCTCGTGGTGATGTGTTTCGGTGGTCTGTGGGGCGGGTGGTATCGTGCAGATTTTCCAGTTCCGCGTTGGGTCTATTCTGATGGGTTCCATTATCGGTTCCCCAACGCATTTGAGTGGATGCTGAACCAACGAATTGATCTGATCCGTTGGAAGGGGCATCGCCACCTGAGGGCCATTTTGAAGGAATCCCCAGTTTGGGGGGAACGACCGTTTTTTCATCCATCCGAGGCTGCGGTATTGGAATTTGGTGCCAACGGACAGTTTCGATGGATCCAATCCCCAAAGGCCCTCGGGAAGCTCGACGGAAGTCGAGATCCGATTGTCGACGAACTCCATTGGGTGGATTACCGCCTTCTCGATTCGTGGGATGGAAGTGCGGGCGATTTTTTCGATGATCATATTTTCAACTCGATGGATGGAAACCTCTACGTTGAGTTTCCCGACCACCCTCGGTGGATGGGCTACCTAAAATACAAGGACCCTTCGTCGCCTCCATTTGGGGAAGGGCCTTCACTCGATTTTTGGGTCATTCCAGCTGACATCGACGACGAGATTGCCGAAGGCATGGGCTCAATCATTCTGATGGGGCTGAAACCGCGAAAGAATCAGTGAGGAAATGAGGTCGCCGAAATGCTTTCCTAGCGGCATCAACGCCAATTCTCCACCACCAACCCGTCGACGCGGGAGAACTCCTTCACATTGTCGGTGACGAAGATGAGATTCAGCGCCAGCGCGTGACCGGCGAGCAGGGTGTCATAGGCCCCAATCTTCTGTCCTTTCGATTCCAAGGCGCATCGAACCTCGGCGGATTTGATGGCGGCGGATTCGTCCCAGGGAATTTCGATGAATGGGGCGCGCAATTTTTCGATCCGCTGAAATTCCCGGGGCGGATTGGCAGATTTGCCGGCACCGGATACGAGTTCGAAAAGCGTCACGGTGGAGATCGCGCAATCTTCAGGAGAGATGCGTCGGAGCGCTGCGACCACGTTTGGATGTCCTCGCATCAGGTCGATGCAGACATTGGAATCGAGAAGATACTTCATCGGTCGGAAGGGCGAGCTTCAATCCTGACCCACGGGATCGATGTCAGGTGCCAGCTCATCCTCCGGCAACTCAAACCCTTCGCCTTCCTCGAATTGAATCGACTCGAAGAATCCCGTGGGCCATTGACGCTTTGCCACCGGTTCCAGAATCACGGCGTTGCCAGCCCGCCGAATCGAGACTTCTGAGCCTTCAAAACGAAACTCCTTCGGCAGTCGAACCGCCTGTGAACGTCCATTCATGAAAAGCTTTGCTTTGGTCATGGTGTATACGGTATATATCCAAGGTGAATTTGTCAATTTTTGACGTCTCCTGAAACTGTTGTCGCTTCTGTAGTCGGCCAGCGAGACGGGGATCTCAGATTGTTTCGCGAATTGGTCCAAAAATGAACACCTGTTCCCTATGCGCCCCTTCATCCTGCTTGCCATTGTCGCGACTCTGAGTTCGTGTCAGCCATCTACCAAAGACATGAACCAAACTGACACTGGCGAATCCGACAATCTCTGGCTCGAAGAGGTGGAGGGCGAGAAGGCGCTCGCCTGGGTGCGGGAGCAGAATGAACGTTCCCTCGCGGATCTGAAGGCGGACCCGCGTTACGCGGCCTACGAGGCGGCGGCGCTGGAAATCCTGACTTCGAAGGAACGGATTCCCTATGGGGCGGTGCGCGACGGGTTGGTTTACAATTTCTGGCAGGATGACCAGAACGTGCGCGGCCTGTGGCGGCGGACGCCGCTCGCGAGTTACGCGACGGCGGAACCGGAATGGGAGACGGTCCTAGATTTTGATCAGCTGGCGAAGGACGAAGGGAAGAACTGGGTATTCAAAGGCTCGAACTGTTTTCGTCCCGAGGGCAGCGAGAAATATGTCTGCCTGCTCACGCTGTCGGATGGCGGGAAGGACGCGGCGGTGTTGCGGGAGTTTGATCTCGAATCGAAACGCTTCGTTGAAGACGGCTTCGTCACCCCGGAAGCGAAGCAGAATGTCGACTGGGTCGATGCTGACACGCTTTTGATCGGCACGGACTGGGGCGATGACTCGGTGACGGAGTCGGGATATCCTTTTGTGCTGAAACGTTGGAAACGGGGCACGCCACTGGCAGACGCCGAGGAAGTCTTGCGCGGAAAAAAGACGGACGTGGCGGTGTCGCCGATGAATCTCGAACTGGATGACGGCACGATTTTGCCTGGAGCGGTCGAGTCCGAAACTTTTTTCACCTCATCGTATTGGTGGCTTCCGGAAAATGGTGACGCGCCGGTGAAATATCCGTTGCCGCAGAAATG
>JAGROX010000283.1:0-3933 GCA_020440025.1 Verrucomicrobiia bacterium | reverse complement strand
GTTTTTGAAGACCAAACAACTGCCGCAGGTAAGATTGGTATTCCGTCCGAATGAATCACAGGCGGTGAATGGCGTTTCCATCGCCAAGGGTGCGGCGCTTTTGTCGATCGATGAAAACGTGGTCGGGAAAGTCCTGCGACTGGAACCCAACGACGCGGGTGAGTGGACAACGAAAGCGATCAGTTTGCCGGGGAAAGGACAGGCAGGCGTGGCTTTCGCTGACAAACACGAGGAATTGGTCTTTCTCAGTTACGAGGATTTCCTGACACCGGATTCCTTGCTGAGTTACGACATTCACGCGGGCGAAGCGAAGCCGCTGAAAAGTTTGCCGGCGAAATTCGACGCGGAGGGACTGGTCGTGGAGCAGTTCTTCGCGACTTCGACCGATGGCACGCAAATTCCGTATTTCGTGGTGCATCGCGAGGACATCAAACTCGACGGCACCACGCCGACGCTGCTCTACGGCTACGGTGGTTTCCAGATCTCAATGAATCCGAGTTACAGTCCGATCACGGGCAAGCTCTGGCTGGAAGCGGGCGGCGCCTATGTGCTGGCCAACATTCGGGGCGGTGGCGAGTTCGGGCCGAACTGGCATCAGGCCGGGCTGAAACTCAATCGCCAACGAGTCTATGACGATTTCATCGCGGTGGGCGAGTCGGTGATCGCGCGGGGAATCACAAATCCCAAGCAACTCGGCATCATGGGCGGGTCCAACGGCGGCTTGCTCATGGGCGTGATGCTAAATCAGCGCCCGGATTTGTGGAATGCGGTCATCGTTCAAGTGCCGCTCTTGGACATGCTGCGCTACCACCTTCTGCTGGCCGGAGCGTCGTGGGTCGATGAATACGGATCGCCCGACGTGCCCGAGGAACGCGCTTTTCTGGAGACGATCTCCCCGGTTCACAATTTCGATCCCACCAAGCCCTACCCGGTCCCGTTTTTTGTCACTTCGACGAAAGACGACCGCGTGCATCCCGGTCACGCCCGGAAGATGGCCAAGCTGTTCGAAGACGCGGGTCTACCGTTTTTCTACTACGAAAACATCGACGGTGGCCACTCCGCCGCCGCCAACCAGACCGAGCGCGCCCGACGCACGGCCTTGGAGTTCACCTACCTGGCGCGGCGGTTGTTTGAGAAAAAATGATCGTTGACGGGGAAAGCCGGATGGCTGGCGAACCCGTCATCACACGACCTCTCCACTGGTTTCCTCCTGATGATAGAGCCGGTAGCGACCGTTGTAGCGGCGGAGCATCAGGTCGGTTCCGAAAGCTTCGCTGAGGGTGGCGGACCGCAGCGCACGAGATTTTTCTCCACTGGCGATGACTTTGCCGTCTTTCAGGATGAGGGCGTGGGTGATGGCCGTCATGATCTCCTCCACGTGATGGGTCACCAGCAAAAGGGTGGGGGCGTTGCGCTTTTTGGAGATGAGTTTCTCCACGAAGACCATGAAATTTTCCCGGGCAACGGGATCGAGTCCGGCACAGGGTTCGTCGAGGACGAGCAGTTTCATGTCCGGCGACATGAGGGCGCGACCGATGAGGATGCGCTGGCGCTCGCCTTGCGAGAGGAAACGCCAGGGCTGGTTGGCGAGGTGGGCGCACTCGATTTTTTCGAGGATTGCCTGAGCGGCGAGTTTTTCCTCCTCGGGCGTGCGTTTGCGCCAGTAGTTGATCATGGCGTGGCGCCCGGCGAGAACGATTTCAAAGGCGGTCTCTTCGGGGTCGATGAGGCTGGCGATGCTACTGGAGACGAATCCGATCTGCTTGCGCCAGTTGTCCCAATCCTCGTTTGGCATGTCTGGTCCGGTGTCGCGGCCTTTGAGAAGGACGGTGCCGGAGGTGGCGGTCAGGTAGCCGAGGATGACATTGAGCAGCGAAGTTTTCCCCGATCCGTTGGCGCCGAGCACGGTCCAGTGTTCGCCGCGAAACACCTCCCAGTTCACCTGATCGAGAATGGTGCGTCCATTGCGGATGACGGAGACATCCTGAACGCTGAGAACCTGGGAGCGTGACAGGGAGTGAAATTCGGTGGTCATATCGGTCGTGAAGTATCGGGTTTCGGGTCCGGAGGCAGAAAAAGATCGGCGCTAATCGAATCGCCGACCATTTCAAACCGATCAAGGCTGGATCATTGAAAAGTCAGTCGCAATCCCTCGGTGCGCCATTTCGATTCCACGTCCTCCTGGAGCTCGGCATAAGATCTTCCCGCCATGAGGATTTCCTGCCGCGCTTCCTCCTCTTTCATCCCTTCGGCGATGGCTTTCATGTAGTTCACGAGGTTGGTGCCTTTGCCGTCGCCATCGAGCCTCAGGAAATAGTAAAAGAGGACGTTGGCTGAAGGGTAGTTGGTGCTGGATCCGCCGGGTCTGGTGAGATCGGCGGCCCATTCCTGACCACTGATCGTCATGAGCCGCTCCAGATTCAGCATGCTGAATTCCCGGTCATTCCCGGTGCGCTTGGTGACATCCTCGCGGATGGATCGATCCATGGAAGTCAGGGTGAAACGACCGCCGTCGTATCGCTGGGTGGAAACCGTCTCGGAAAGACCTTCGGTAAACCAGGTGGGCAGTAGCGGAAGCCAGCGTCCAGTCATCTGGTGGGCGATCTCGTGGATCAGGGTGTCGCTGCGCTTTTTGTGATCGACGATGAAGCGGGTGCCAGTGTACTCGACGCCGAGATTGGTCAGGGGGACTTTGATCACGCTCTTGAGGATTTCGCGACCTCTCCAAGAGTAGGAGAACATCCCTCCTGAGCCTTCGATCCCGCCATCGGCATAGTAGGTCGCCTTGTCGGCGTAGAGCTTCGTCAGATAGTAGCCGTCGCCCCACGGTTCGGGTGCGAGTCCGATGGGCATCGCCTTGGTGAACTCAAAGGTGGCCTCAAAAATTCGGGCAAACTCCCGGACCACCGTTGCAGAGAGGCGAAGAGGGCTGTGGAATTCGAAATGGGGACTGCGGTAAATGTATTCGTTGGTGTCCTTGTCTTCCTTCACGATCTGGATCGCATCGACCTCGAAATCGGCGGATACCGATGTGGGCCATTCGCCGAGAACCAGGTTTTCAAAGTCTCCCAACTCTTTGTTGCCACCGCCGCCTTTTTCGGGCTCGTCGCCGGGAGTCGCCGCCATTTTCTTTTCCTTCCATTCTTTGGCGAAGGTCTGGTCGGCTTCGCTGAGTCGGGAGAGAGGGATCTCGAAATTTCCGCGTTCGGTCTTCAGGGTAATCTGATCGCCTTCGAGCGAAAGGATCTCGCCTTCGAGCGCCCGCCCATCGGAACTGGTCCAGGTGCGGGACTCTGCCGACAGATTTGCGGGCAGGACGAGGAAGAGCCCCGCCGCAAGAATCAAAGAGAGAGAGGGTTTCATGAATGATGGGGTGACGAGGTAATTGGGCTAGTCAGATGAAATCACGAACGGCCTTGGTTGGCAAGGTGACTCGTGGTCCTATACCCAGAGGTTCCGATCCAGCGTCCGATACTGAATCGCTTCCAGCAGGTGCTGTGACTGAATGTCGGTCACGCCGTCGAGATCGGCGAGGGTCCGGGCGACTTTGAGAATGCGATCGTGAGCGCGGGCCGAGAAATTCAGATCGGTCATGGCCTGCTCCAGCAGCGCGTCGCTTTGCTTGTCGAGACGGCAGTGGGTTCGGACCAGTTTGCTTGACATGGTGGCGTTGGTCGTGGTGTCGGGATGCGAAGTGAATCGCTCCAATTGAATCTCGCGGGTCTCCTCCACCCTTTGACGAATGGTTTCGCTGCTCTCGCCACCGCTCTCCGATTTGAGTTCCTTATACTCGACGGCGGGCACTTCCACGTGGAGATCGATGCGATCCAGCAGCGGACCACTGATGCGTTGGCGATATTTTTCGATCTGGATGGGCGAGCAACGGCATTCGCGTTTCGGGTCGCCGAGATAGCCGCAGGGGCAGGGATTCAT
>JAGROX010000282.1 GCA_020440025.1 Verrucomicrobiia bacterium | reverse complement strand
GCGACGCCGGTGCCCCGGTCGTTGTGCGTGTGGAGGGAGACGTGGAGGGAATCCCGCCGGTCGAGGTGACGGTTCATCCACTCGATCATGTCGGCGTGGATGTTCGGCATGGCCCACTGGACGGTATCCGGCAGGTTGATGATCATTTTTTTCTCCGGGCTCGGTTGCCAGACGTCGATCACGGCATTGCAGCACTCGAGCGCGAAATCGAGCTCGGTATCGGAAAAGGATTCCGGAGAATACTGAAGGATGACCTCCGTCTGCGGGATGGTCGGCGCGAGTTCCTTGACGAGCTTGGCACCCTCGATGGCGAGATCGCGAATCGATTCCCGGCTGGCATCGCTAAAGGTGACTCGGCGCTGAAGCGGGGAAGTCGAGTTATAGATGTGGACGATCGCTTTTTTTGCTCCGGCGATGGCCTCGAAGGAGCGACGGATCAAATGTTCGCGCGTCTGCACGAGAATCTGGATGGTCACATCGTCGGGGATGCGGTTCTCCTCGATGAGGCGACGACAAAAGTTGAACTCGGTATCGGCGGCTGAGGGAAAGCCGATTTCGATCTGCTTGAATCCGATGCGGACGAGGAGATCGAACATCTCCAGCTTTTCCTCGATGCTCATCGGGATCGGTAGCGCCTGATTGCCGTCGCGCAGATCGACGCTGCACCAGATCGGCGCGTGCGTGATGGTTTGATTGGGCCATTGGCGGTCGGGCAAGTCCACCGCCGGAAAAGGCCGGTATTTGCGGATGGTATCAGGTTTCATAGGATTGGGTCCGGTGGGAGATCAATAGGAGGGCAAAGGGATGCGAGGGCGAGAGAAAAGTACAGTCCGGTCCCGGAAAAACGGGAGTTCGGAAAGCTGGGAAAAGAGACTCAGTGGGCGCTGAGGCCCAGCAGCAGCAATCCACCTGCGAGCAAAAGCGCGAAGGAAGAACTTGGTGGGGTGCTGGTCAAAAGACGTCTCATGGTGCCGTCGAATTGGAGTAAGCTAACCCGGTTCGCTACCTTGTCGAGCCGATTTGCCCTTTTGATCCCGCCGACCGCCCCATGCAACTCATTCTCAACCAAGCTCACTACGAGGTGCTGCTGCGCGAAACCATTCCCTCGGCGAGACGGTTTGTTTGGATCGCGACCGCCGACTTGAAGGATCTGCACGTCGCCGGGCCGGGGAAAAAGTTTCGTCCGTTTTTGGCGGACCTCGCCGACTTGGTGGAAGCCGGTGTCGATGTGCGTCTGATTCACGCCAAGGAGCCGGGGCCGAGATTTCGCAAGGACTTCGATCGCTATCCGGCCCTGATTGAAAGCGATCGCTTCGAGCGGGTGCTGTGTCCGCGGATGCATGCCAAAATCGTCATCGTCGATGGCGAGGCGGCCTATGTCGGATCAGCCAACCTGACCGGGGCCGGCATCGGCGCAAAGTCGGCGAATCGGAGAAATTTCGAAGCAGGATTTCTCACCCGCGACCCCGACACTGTGGGCGAGTTGATGGAATTCCTCGATGCTCTCTGGATCGGCGATCACTGCTTGAAATGCGGTCGCCGCGATGTCTGCCCCGATCCGATCGCCTGAAAACGTCGCAAATTTGGCCAAATTCCGTCTTTTTTGACCGCGATTTTCTCATGCATCCCCCGGTTGAACCCTTTCATCTCGGTGGTATCGTTTCCGACTTCCGGCGCTCGCGCCTCCTTCGCAACATCTGCGGAGTCATTCATCACGACCCAAGCCTAGCCATCCCTTCCCCCAGATCTATATGGAAATTCTAATCGGCATACTCCGTTTTATCGGGGTCATCTTTTTGGTCCTGCTCATTTTCAATCTCATGATCGTGGTTCACGAGTGGGGCCACTTTCTTGCGGGTCGCTGGCGGGGTTTGGTGATCGACCGATTTCAGATTTGGTTCGGCAAGCCGATCTGGAAAA
>JAGROX010000281.1 GCA_020440025.1 Verrucomicrobiia bacterium | reverse complement strand
CCGGTGTCATTTATTTCTGGCGCAATACGGCCGTCAGCGTGATGGCGGGATCTAGATTCCCGAGCCGCGGGCAAAAAAAAACCGGCTCCTCCGTGAAGAGAAGCCGGTTGGTAATTGGAAATTTCTCAACCGACAGGCAATCTGCCTGACGATCGAAATCAATGATCAGGCAGCGTCCGCTCCTTTGTGACCGAGGATCTTCACCGTTCGATTCAGCTGATCGAATTCGATCGGTTTCTTGATCACGGTGACCGGGCCACTGGCAAGGATCTTTGTCAGGATCTCACTGTCGGGGTAACCAGTGATGATCACGATGGGGAGATCCGGATGCTTCGCCTTCAGTTTGGCGTAGAGTTCATCGCCGGGAATATCGGGCAGCTTCAGGTCGAGGAAGACGAGATCGAAACGCTGCTTGTCGGCGTAGGAAAGCGCTTCCGCTCCGGTGCCAACCACAATGCGTCCGAATCCGGCTTTCTTGAGGAACTGCTTGAACAAGGTCTGCAGGGCAGGGTCATCGTCCACGACAAGGACGGTCGGTTGTCCGCCTTGATCAGTTTTCAGGATATCCCGGTCCAGGAGGCTGCGCTTGATGCGCCAACGGCCGCCGATCTGAATCGCTGGCAGTTGGCCGCGCTGGACGAGGTAGTAGACCGTCGGCAGGGGAATTCGGAGATACTCCGAAGTCTCCTTCACGGTCATTAGTTCTGGTGCTTCTTCTTCTGCCATGCTTGTAAGGTTGCTGGGTTTCTCGGTCGTTTGGGATGTGCGACGGGGGAGAAAGGTTTCAGGCTACTTCACCGAAGTCTTGATCAGCAAATCCGCATCGAAATGCGAAATATAAAAACCATAATTTCAATAATTGTAACGCCTAGCCTTTTTTATTACAAGCGAATATTAGGCTTTTGACAAGGAAAATTTGCGATGTTTTTTCAAAACTGACTTTCTTATGTGCGATTCCTGAAATTAGCGCTATTCAAGAATTCCTTAAAACTAATGCCCGGAATAGTCCGGTGGCGATTCGGATTTTTAGGCCTGCTTCAATGAGTAGAGGCGCTGGAATCCTTGTGTTTCCTAGCACTCGTAAGCAAAAACGTCGCACGTTGCTTGTTAATTCGATCGATACCTCATCTGCTGTGTTTGGTTGCTCCAGTAGCAAAATTTGAGGAATTCTGCATATTAGAATTCCCAGTATTCTTGAAAAGATTTTTGTTGGCGTGATCGCGGATTCACCGGACAGTTCTTGGTCACAGCCGACAATCCTCCGAATACCAGTCTTGGATTCAGGGGAAATGTCGGCTTTTTTCTCTCCTTCCCAATCGAATTGCTATTTCATGACACTCCTCCAAGCGCTCATTCTCGGACTGGTTCAAGGGCTCACGGAATTTCTTCCCGTTTCCTCTTCCGGGCACTTGGTCCTGATACAGAAAGTGATGGGAGTCGAGGATCAGGGGATCACCTTTGAGATCTTCGTTCATTTTGCCACGCTGCTTTCCGTCGTGATCTATTTCTGGAAAGTTCTCTGGAAGATGGTGCTCGCGATCCTGCCTCCGTTTAAACCCGAATATGCTCGGGAGCGGAAAATGATTGGCCTGTTGGCCCTGGCCACTGTGCCTGCCGTCGTGGTGGGATTGGGCTTCAAGGACAGTTTCGAACAAGCCTATGAAAGCCCGGTGATGGTTTCGCTTCTGCTCTTGGTAACTGGTACGATTCTGTTTCTGCCGAGAGTTCTCGCTCGTTTCAAGAAGGATCCCTCCGAAGTGAAGGTGAAATCTGCGTTGGCCATGGGCATCGGTCAGGCGTTTGCCATCCTGCCGGGAGTATCCCGCAGTGGTTCGACCATCGTGGCGGGCATGCTCTCAGGAGCGAAATCGGAAGACGCGGCAGAATTTTCCTTCCTCATGGCTATTCCTGCGATCGCTGGTGCCATGGTATTGGCGTTGAAAGACATTGCGGCCGAAGGGATCGATACTGGTCTACTGACGCATTACATTGCGGGCGGTGTGGTGGCGTTCCTTTCTGGGTTGGTGGCCATCTATTCCGTTCTTGCGGCCGTCCGGCGGGGGCGTTTCGAATGGTTTGCTTACTATTGCTTTCTGGCCGGAATCGGGTTCTTTTTGTGGTTCCGATACGGCGTTGGCAGCGCTTGACCCGGTAGGCGACATTGCTTACTGTGGACCTGAAGAGATGCGAAAAGTCATGAAAGTGATGGTCTCGCAGAACTTCTTGTAAGGTTTGTGTAAGAAACTCCCGAGGTGATGCGACAATTCTCCTTTCGCCGGTTAATCTCCGTCCTTGCCGTCGGGTTGTCGGTCACGGCCGTTGCTATCGACGGCGTCTCAGCCAAGACGGCATCCCAGTATATCGCGGATGGGTTCGATTATCCGGTCGGCAAGCCAGATGCCAGTGGCTATTACAAGGCTCGTGGTTACTACCCCAATGGTCACTTGGGCGAGGATTGGAACGGAAAAGGAGGAGGTAACACCGATCAGGGGGATCCTATCTACGCGATTGGTCATGGAGTGGTGGTCTATTCCGACGACTTCAAAGCCGGTTGGGGAAATGTCGTCATCATTCGTCACGCCTATCGGGAGAAAAATGGGCAGATCGCCTATATCGATTCGCTTTACGGCCATTTGAATGCCCGGCTTGTCAGGGAGGGCGCGAGAGTCGCCCGAGGGGAAAAAATCGGTACGATGGGGCGTGGTCCTCACAACATGTATTATGCCCATCTCCACTTCGAGATCCGGAAAAATCTGGCCGTTGGAATGTACCGTTCAGACTACAAGCGTGACTATTCGGTCTATCACAGTCCCACTCATTTTATTGAAAAATATCGCCGTCTGCGTCCCGAGTACCGTCGGGTTTCCATTCCGGTCGATACCTTCAGGCAGAGCAACCCCAACCTCCTGACCATGGAAAAAGTTGCCGCGCCAGCAGTGGCGAAAGGCGTCGCCGGTCAGCCTGCTGAGTCAAGGCCTGACGTCCCTGCCGTGGTAGAGGAGGTCATTCGAACCCAGACGGACGCTCAGCCTTCGAATACGGAGGAGAAGCGAGGTATCTGGAATCGAATGATGGGATTCTTGGGGCAGCGCCGCACCGTAAAAGATTGAGCAGAGACGCGCCGACGGTCTTTTGATCAATCGGTGGTTGCGATCTCGCCCTCCACGGACTTCGCCGGTTCGACACCTCGACGCATGAGGAAGTATTCGATGGAATCAACGAGGGCCCGCCAACTGGCTTGGATGATGTTGTAGCTCACGCCGACGGTGCCCCAACTGTCATGATCGTCCGAACTGAGGATCAGCACCCGGGTTTTCGCCGCGGTTCCCAGGTGACTGTCGACGATGCGCACTTTGTAATCCTCCAGCTCCATCTCGTCGATCATCGGGTAAAACTGCTTCAACGCCTTCCGCAAGGCCGCGTCGAGGGCATTCACCGGCCCGTCACCTTCGGCCACGGTATATTCGTGGTTACCGTCGACACTCACTTTCACGGTCGCGGCACAGGTCTCATAGTCGCGATCTCCGTCTCGGCGAAAAGTGCAGTGATATTCGTGCAGTTGGAAATACGGACGGTAGGTGGCAAGTTGTTGGCGGATGAGCAACTCGAAGGAGGCCTCGGCCGCTTCAAATTCATAGCCTTCCTGCTCGAGATCTTTGAGCCGTTGGAGAATCGCCAGAACCTCTGGACCACCCTTTTCGAGCGGAATGCCAAGTTCTTCGGCTTTCATCAGGACATTGGATTGGCCGGACAACTCCGAGACGAGAATTCGTTGGTGGTTTCCGACAATCTCGGGTCGAACGTGCTCGAAGCTGTGGGCAACCTTCTGCACCGCATTCACATGCATGCCGCCTTTGTGGGCAAACGCGGTGGCCCCGATGTAGGGCGCACGAACGTTGTGGGCACAGTTGGCGAGGTCATCCACGAAGAGGGAGAGTTCGCGGAGGCGATCCAAGTGGGGGACGACGGGAGTGCCCATCTTTAGCTGCAGGTTCGGGATCACCGTCGTGAGATTACAGTTCCCGACTCGTTCACCATAGCCGTTCACCGTTCCCTGAACCTGAGCAGCTCCTGCTTTGACGGAGGCCAGCGCATTGGCGACGCCAAGTCCACTGTCGTCGTGGGTATGGATGCCGACGGGAATGCCAAACTCTTTCATGACCACTTCTGTGATCTCTGCCACCTCGTCGGGCATGGTGCCGCCATTGGTGTCACAGAGCACCAACCAGTCGGCACCGCCTTCCTTGGCTGCCGCCAGAGTGGCCAGAGCGTGGTCCCTGTCGTCCTTGTAGCCATCAAAGAAATGCTCGGCGTCGTAGATCACTTCGCGACCATGCTCCTTCAGATAGCGGGTCGTGTCGCGAATCATGGCCTGATTTTCCTCCTCGGTGGTTCCCAGAATCTCGAGAACGTGCAGGCGCCAGCTTTTTCCGAAAAAGGTGATCACCGGCGTGTGAGCCGCCAGCAGTGTGGCGATTTGGGGATCCTCCTCCACGGGAGTGTTCTTGCGCCGGGTGCTGCCAAAGGCCGCGATCTTGGCGTGTTTCCACGTCAGCTTGGCGGCTTCCTCAAAAAAGGCCACATCCTTGGGGTTCGATCCCGGCCATCCGCCCTCAATGTAATCGACACCGAACTCGTCGAGTTTCTGGGCGATGCGGATTTTGTCGAGGGAGCTGAAATTCACTCCTTCTCCCTGCGTGCCGTCACGGAGGGTGGTGTCGTATAGCTTGACCGAATGGTTCATGTGGCGTCGATGGATTCTGGCTTGGCGTTCCTCTGGATGAAAACAACCTGGAAACAAAGCGAAGGGGATTGATCCCGGCCCGGAGCTGACAGGCGTGTCGCCCGAATCTGCTCAATCAATGAAAGACCGTTCGCAAACACCCGCTCTGACCTAGTCGCGAATGTTTGCGATGATAATCGAACTGCAAATGATGAGCTTGTCGACGGTCATGCGCGGGAAATTTTAGCCTCTGATACGTCGCACGCCAACGCTTTTTTCGGGAAAGGTCAGCCAACGTTGGAACAGGTTCGTAACATTGCGAACACGAAAAGGCCTTTAAACCTTGAGAAGTTGTGGTCACGTAAAGGAAGGAACTATGAAAAAGGCTGAGCTGATTGAAGCGCCCGGCCTCTCTGACATGCTGAGGACTGATCAAGTCATCTTGATCGACGTCAGGCTGAAGGAGGATTTTGAGGCTGAGCACCTCATTGGAGCGTTTTCGAATTGTGTGTTTGAGGTGGATTTTGTTGATCGGATCTTTTCGATCGCGCCCTCTTTAGACGATGCTATCTGCGTGTACGGTCACTCCAATGACAGTCACGAATCCAAAGTGGCGGCGGACAAACTGGTGGTCCAGGGGTATCGTCGGGTGTTTGAATTTCGGGATGGCATTGAGACTTGGAGAGCGGCGGAACTCCCGGTGGAGGGCACGGGAACAATAGCCGATGCGCCTCGGTTGCCCGATGGCAGCCATCAGATTGATCTCGAGCAATCCAAATTGGAATGGGTCGGGCGTAATCTTTTGAACAAACACTGGGGTGAGGTCGGTCTCCGAGGGGGGAGCATTACATTTCGTGGTGACCGCTTTGTCTCAGGCCTCGTCTCGATTGATATGACGGATATTCGTTGTGCTGACCTGGCCAACGATTCCCTGCACGATGTCCTGATCGCTCACCTTCAGAGCGACGACTTTTTCGATGTCGCTCATTGGCCAAAAGCCGTGTTCGAGATCACTGAGGCAACGCCAATCCCATCGGCAAAGCTTGGTGCACCGAATTACCGAGTCGCTGGCAACTTGACCCTGCGCGGCGTCACTTCACCGCTGAGTTTCGAGATGGTCGCTGGCATCACTTCCAACGGAAAGGGAGCGGCCCAAGCCAGCTTTTCGATCGATCGGACTCTGTGGAACGTGATCTACGGTTCCGGCAAATTCTTCCGGCGCCTTTCGGGCCATTTGGTGAACGACATGATCGACCTTCAATTTCGGGTCGTCACGAGTTGATTCACACCGCTTCGTCGGACTTCGACATCGCTTCTTTATAGCAGGCTTCCAGAGCGGCAATCTGCTCGGGAAACCCAAATTTTGCCTTCACCGAGCGATGCGCCTGCTCGGAAAATCGGGAA
>JAGROX010000280.1 GCA_020440025.1 Verrucomicrobiia bacterium | reverse complement strand
TCGACTTTCTAAAGGCCGCCTTGTTCGGCCCGTTTTTCTGTTCGCGGCGCAGGACATATGTCTGGCTATTGTCTTCCGGGAACGAAATCTCTCGATCCTTATATCCGGGTGCTCCCAATGTGTAAGTTTGCCCTGGGTTCATATCGTAGACGACAAGCCGGCCTCTGGAATCGGTGGAGTTCGCAGATGGCGCGTCTCGTGGCAGAATCATATTCCGAAAAAGTATCGGATACGGAGCTCGCAACCCTGCACCGCGAACTGGATCGCCGCTCTGGTCGGTAACCGTAATCCTTCTGTGCGGAATCGAGCTGCAACCTACTAGAAGCAGCGAAAGAAGGATGGATGAAAAGAGCTTGGTCATCAATTTCTCAGCCGAACGTGAAAGAGCAGGTGGTTCCTGAAACGAAGCCAGCCCACGTTCGAAGAAAGGATGCCGAATTCGAAACCAGAACGCAAGAAAACTAGAGCCGGGGAAGGAATCGCCTGACTCGCATTGTTTGACTTTTCGCGTCCGCGGACCGTCACCTTTTGCCCCTGTAAAATACTGGTTTCGGCATCTCAGGAGGGATCGTCCACCGGTATCCTGCCTTCAGGGCAATCTGATCGAACACATCTGCCAGAGAAGCATCTTTCAGTTCGACCGAGATCTTCGCTTCCACATCCCCTCCCGAAATCACCAGACTGATTCCCGATTTCTCGCCAGTTTCTGCGAGGCGTTCGCGAAGGGCCATATACGAATTGGAGATCCCTTCCTCGGTCACCTCGTAGGTCTCGAACCTCACAACCGTGTAAAAGTCGGGTAGCTTGCTCTCATCTCCATCGAATGCTTTTAGCTTGGAAATGGTTCCACTCTTTTCGTCCCCAAGTGCCGTCGCGGCGACCGCAATCAGCAGAATTGCAATTCTCGGAAATTTCATCAGGCGAACGTCAAAAGCCACGCGGCTGCGGAACGAAGGGAGAGGCCTTTCGGAAAAATTGATGCAGAATCGAAGCCATGAGGGAAGAAAACTGAATGCGGGGAGCAGGTCGCCGTGCGCTGCTTTGTTCTGCCTCGTTAATCATTCACTGTCTCCTTTTTGAACGAGAACAATGCGAAAACCGACCTGGCTTCCGCGAAAAGTCGGGCTCATTCCTTTACGAAAGGCTGAACGGCATGCATGGGGTGTCCAATTCCAGTATCCGCCGCGGTCAACTCGCTGCGAACCGGTTTCCGGCCCTGTTGGATCGACTAACGTTGATCCGACCGCTCTCGTTTCTTCAAACCAATCGAGACACCATTCGCGGACATTTCCATGCATGTCGTAAAGTCCCCATTGGTTTGCGCGTTTCCGGCCAACTGTTTTTGTCCCGTCGCAATTACTTCGATACCAGCCAACCGCATCCAAACTGCGGCATTCACCTTCGGTCGAGGTAATCCCTTTCCCATTGTTGAATGCGGTCTTCGTTTCTGCCCTGCAAGCATATTCCCATTGTGCTTCGGTGGGCAACGTGTAGTGCCAACCATCAGGTAAGCTCCCGTGACTCCGTTCCCTTTCATTGAGTTGTCTACAAAAAGTTGTCGCATCACTCCAATTCACGGTTTCGACTGGATTGTTCTTTCCGGAATCGGCGAATTGACTGGGATTAACTCCCATTACTGTTTCGTATTCTTCTTGAGTGACTTCATACTTCCCCATCCAGAAACCTTGAGAGATTTCAACTTGGACTTGCGTTTCGAGTTGCGGATCACGTCCCGGTTCATCCGACGGACTACCCATCAAAAATGACCCTTGAGGAATCCAACAAAGTTTCAAGGCAATCCCGTTGATGAATTCCTCACCTGGTTTCCTCCCTGTTGCATTCTGGATCAGCGATACGCTGGATGGTGAGCCAAGCACTTGCCTTTCTATTTCAGCGGAGACCGCCAGCGCATCTTCGATTTTTCCCTCTTTGGTAAATGTCTTTTGAAGCTCAGTGAGCTTTTTTCGATAATCGGTAATCACGAGCCTCTCCGCTTCCAGACATCTTTCGCCAATCTTTTGTCTCTCAGTCCTGTAAATTTCCTGAAGGCGACCCAGTTCACGAAATCCCTCGGCATTGCCGCTGCCAAATTTCTTTAGTTCCTCCCTCACGGCGAGCAATTTTTTCAATTCCCCGGCCATTTGCATTTGTTCTTCAAGCTCCCTCAATTGGGACCGATATTGCTCATCAAACAGGTCCAAGGGTTTGCGTTTTTCCGCCAAAGTAACTTCAACCTCAAATCGCAGATTTTTCAAAGGCTCAGGTTCGTCAGCGAAACCGGCAGCCATCAAGATGGTGATGGCGCACAATAGGTAACAGGTATGTTTCATATAAATCTACGCTCTCTGGGGGATTTTTGTCTGCAGAACGCTAATGGACACGTGCCTATGCACGGAGCGAGTGGCCTTTCGGATCAGGATAAGCGGAACCGCAGCCGAAGGGCAAGAAAACTGGGTGCGGGGAGCGGGTCACTGTGCTCCGTCTTGTTCTGCCCGGTTCGGATCATTGGCACTCGGTTGGACGCGTGGCATTACTCGGGTTGCAATTCAAAAACCTCAAGACCCTCGACCGTGACCACGCTGCCCAATGCGGGACCAATTCCCACTGTTCCTTCGAACTCAGAAAAATCGCCCGTCAACTCACCCCGAAGTTCGCCATTCGCGTAGGCCTGGAGTCGATCCCTAGTTAGCCGGATTTCCAGATCATGCATTTGATTCTTCTCGACAAATCCCTTTCCTTGGATGCCGACTGGTCGTCCCCCGGTCGGACTCACCAGTCTCAACTGCTGGGGATTCGAGGACCAGCTGAAAATCACCGTTTCCTTGTCGTCCAAGAAAAACCGGATTTCGTTCGAATCTGTCATCGCTTTTGCCTTGGCGGTGAAAGGTGTCTTGAACGACTTGTCGGAAGCGATGTAACACTTTTTCTGATTGGGGTGGGAAAGAACCCACTTGCCCTCCTTACGGTCCGCTTCACACTCCATAAAAGATTCGAAACTTGCTTTCGAGCCCAGAGACCAGAGCAATCCAGGGGCGATTTTCTCGCCATTTCCAAGACGAGATGTTCCCTCGAGGGCGTCGATTTTTTTCTGAACTTCATCCTTTGCATCCACAGCCTGTTTGGCCAAATCGATCTTCCCCTCCTTGGTCATCTCTATCTTCATTTTCTCGAATTTCGTCGACGCCTTCTGCAGGATATCGGTCTGACTCTTTCGAAATTCTTCGACGAGCTTCTTGTTATTGCTGTCGAAAATGCTGCGTAGCCCACGTATCTCGGGAACCTTCTCGAGCCGCTTCGGATCCGCATTCTTGAAGCCTTCGATTTCCTCCTGGATCACAAGCACGGAATTTAGATCACCGGTCTGTTGTTTCTGGACTTTCAATTTTTCCAGTTCTTCCGTGTAGCGTTTCTCAAGCCTCCGAATTGGATCGTAGGCAAGATCGATTGCCTGCTGATAAGCTCGCTGCAATTGGGTGACTCCATTCTCCTCAGCGGAGATCGAATCCGGAATTCCAAGGAGGAATCCGCACACGCTAGGCAACAGGAGAAAGGCTTTGGTGAGCTTCATAATGTCGAAAGTTTATACGAGAAGGACATTTTCAAAGCAATCATGCGTCTCGGCAACGTTTATGAGCACTCAGCCCTAACAGGGAGCGCGGGAAATTGTGGTTGAATCTCATGGATCATAAAAGTCATTTCGACTCCGTGCGGTCAGGGCTTGAGTGACTTGTGTTGTTCGTCCTAGGAGCCTGTCGGGCTTTGCGCTGGCCCGAAAGCGTAATAGATTCAAACCATGGGCGCACGATTTGTTTCTGTAGACCGTGACACTCCAATGCTGTTGCCTCCGGACCTGCGGGATTGGGTGCCTGAGGATGATCCGGTGCATTTCGTGATCGAGGCGGTGGATCGACTTCCGCTGGAGAGCTTTCGCGTCAACCACCGGGGCACCGGCGACAAACAGTTCCCGCCCCACATGATGCTGGCACTGCTGATCTACAGTTACGCCAACGGCCTGTTTTCCTCCCGCAAGATCGAGCGGGCCACTCATCGCGACGTGGCGATCCGTTACCTGACGGCGGGGACTCATCCTGATCACGACACGATCTGCAAATTTCGACGTGAGAACCTCGAAGCCTTCCGCGAGAGCTTTGTCGATGTGCTGGAGCTGGCGCGCGAACTGAAACTTCTCAAACTCGGCAACGTTTCACTGGACGGCACTCACATCAAGGCCAGCGCCTCGATTGATCAGAACGTCAGCTACCAGCGAGCAGTGGAAATTCGCCAGCAACTCAGACTGGACATCGACGAGTTGCTGGCCCGGGCCGAATCTGCCGACGCGGAGGAACAGGACGGCCAATAACTCCCCGAGGAAATCGCCCGCCGCGAGAAGCTTGCCAGCAAGATGGAGCGTGCCATCGAGGAGTTGGAAGCCCGGGCCCGCCAGCGGCAGCAGAAGGCCAATGCCAAGTATGAAGAGGAGAAAGCGGAGCGTCGCGAGAAAGAAACGAAGACCGGCAAGAAATGCCGGGGCAAAGAGCCAAAGCGACCGGAGAAAAAAGCCGAGGACTCCAGCGAGCAGTGCAACCTGAGCGATCCCGACGCGCGGATCATGCGCAAGAACAAGCGGGCGGGCTTCACCCAGAGCTACAACGCGCAGGTTGCAGTGGACGCCGCCGGCAGCCAGCTTATCCTCGGGCAGCATGTCAGCCAGAGCGCGAGCGATTACGCGGAGTTGGAGAATGGGGTGGTCAGCATTCCCAAAAGGTTAGGCAAACCAAAGTCAGTCCTCACCGACGCGGGCTACGTCAACGCCGATGCCTTCGATCGCCTGGAGCAGGAAGGCGTGGAGATCTATTGCAGCGTTCATCGCGAAGACGCCCACAACGAGCGGCATTACGACTTCCGACCTCAGAAGGCAAGTTCGCGCGCGGTGAAGGCCCCCACCGATGAGCGGCTGGTGGCGATGCGAGACAAGCTGCGCACCGAGGCAGGCAAGGCCTTGTAAGCGAAGCGCAACCGCACCGTCGAACCGGTCTTCGGGATCATCAAGGAAGCGATGGGTTTTCGGGGGTTCAGTCTGCGCGGCAAAGAAAAGGTCTCAGGCGAGTGGACGCTGGTCTGTCTGGCCTACAACCTCAGACGCCTCCACGGGATGATGGGAGCCACGAAAGCGGGCGCCAACAGACCGAAATCGCCTGTGACGAGCTGGAATCCCTCTCCGATCTCTGCAGCAGGCGGATGGTTCGGTAAAATCATACACAGGATCTCCCAGCGACTCAGTCGCCTCGCTACCGAAGCCACCGAGAAGCTTGTGCTAACTCCGACAGGCTCCTAGGACATTTCTGTTAAAGCAGGCAGGGGATTGGGCCTTAGACGAAAAAACTGCAAATAACGCCAACAACAAAGCTCAAAGCGAAACCGACGGACCATCCGGAAAAGGAGAGACCCAGGAACTTCTCCTTTTTCCGCGTGTCCCACCATGCTAGTCCAAGGAAGGCAACGATTATCAAAACAAGAATAGCGAAGAATCTATAATCCTCCGGTAGAAGCGGCCGATCGGAATCAAATGCCCGCGGGAAAAATACTCCCAACATGAGGGAAAGGAAAAACAGGATCTTTGCCATGAATCTATGGGAATGCAGGTGAATCCATTTAGAGGCGTCGATGCGGTTTGGAAAGAATTACCATTATTGGTGACATGCGGCAGTTGACGGTCTTTCTGGCGAACGTCAGAGCACACACACCGCCTGACGGCAGCCGCGCGTTGACTTTGGATTGATGGTTGTAATCACGGTAAAAATTCGACTCGGAGCGGGTCAG
>JAGROX010000279.1 GCA_020440025.1 Verrucomicrobiia bacterium | reverse complement strand
GACCGGCGCCAACTCCGACCAGGTCGCTCCATCGTCCTCGGTTACCGCCATACGAACCGGATACAGTCCCGAAAACATCACGATGCGTTTTTTCCCGGCCGCATCCGTCATCCGATGCAGGGTCGGCACTTCTTTTGAAGTCAGCCAAGATTCCGGGGTCGGCAGACGTTCCGACCAAGTGAGCCCGCCATCGGTGGAACGTTTATAGACGATGCCCCCCTTTCCGTGCCCCTTCGGATACACGGTCAGAATGGTCTTTCCATCATCGAGCAAGGCCGTGGTCGGATGCCCGAGATACTGCCCGGCTTCGTGATCCACCAGGATCTGTCGATAGTAATCATCCGCCAAGTCGATGAAAGGAATCTCCGTAGCCTCTTGTCCGTTGGAAGGAACCGAGTTCACGAAAAAGACTGCCGCTGCGTAAAAAATTCGAGGGATCATGAGCGGCATGATGCGCCATTTTGACCGGTTTGGTCAGCACGCAAACCCGTCCTTTCAGCAGGCCGCCCGCACCAGCAGACCGGTGTTCATGGCACCAACTTGAAAAGACATCCGCAATCACAAGAGGGATGATTTCGTCCCAATCCTGACGCTTTGGCGATGAAGAAGTGCCCTCGAAATCCACTGGCCGCCCGCTTCCTCCAAAAATCCCTTGAAACTAAGGGCGCTCCCGTCTCCCTTACCGGCCATGTCTAACTTTGCCGAACTGGGGCTTTCCAGGCCTATCCTCCGTGCTATCGAGAAAGCCGGTTACGAAAACCCGACTCCGATTCAGGCTCAGGCCATTCCAACGGCGCTGAACGGTAGGGACATCATCGGTGCCTCTCAGACCGGCACAGGAAAAACCGCCGCCTTTGCCCTGCCCATCCTCTCTCAGATGGTACCAGACGAGCATCCCCAGTGCTTGATCCTGGAGCCCACCCGCGAACTGGCCGCTCAGGTGGAAGACCAGATGAATCTGTTCTCCTACTATCGCCCGACCAACGTCGTCCTCATCCACGGCGGCGTAGGTTACGGGAATCAGCTCGAAGGACTCGAGACGAATCCCGATGTGATCATTGCCACTCCCGGCCGACTGCTCGACCACATGAGTAAGGGCACCATCCGGCTCGACAAGATCAAATTTCTCGTTCTCGACGAGGTCGACCGCATGCTGGACATGGGTTTCCTCCCTGATGTCCGCCGCATCATCGACCAGTGCCCCAAGGAACGACAGACCCTCTTCTTTTCCGCAACGATGCCGGGTCAGATCGAAACCCTCGCCAATTGGGTCCTTAAGGATCCGGTGGAAATCGAGGTCGGTGGCCGCCGAGCACCCGCAGACACCGTCTCTCACGCCTTCTACCCGGTGGCGATGGACCAGCGCGATGACCTCCTGCTCGCGTTGGTTGATCAGACACATTTCGACAGTCTCATGATTTTCACCCGGACCAAAAAGGAGGCCGATACTCTCGCCCACTTGGTGAAACAAAGTGCCACCGAAGCCAATGTCGCCGTCCTTCACAGCGACATCCGTCAAAGTGATCGCACCAAGGCGCTGGCCGGATTCCGCTCGGGCGAATTCGACGTCATCATCGCCACCGACATCGCGGCTCGTGGCCTCGACGTCTCGGGAGTGACCCACGTCATCAACTATCGAGTGCCTGAGAACGCCGAAGACTACGTGCATCGTATCGGACGAACAGGTCGCGCCCAGCAGGAAGGCGACGCCTTCACCATCCTGTCTGCTGATGAAGTTGACTTTGCCAAGGCGGTGGAAAACTACATCGGCCAGAAAATCGAACGCCGAAAGCTCGACAACTTCGACTACATCTACACCGCTCTGCTCGATGACTCCCCGCCCCGCCCCATCCGTGCGAAACGCGGCGGAGGTGGCGGCAAACGTCGTCGTCGCTGATAGATTGATGGAATGCGTGTCCTCGCGATCGATCCCGCCCTGCGAAACACCGGCTATGCGGTGATCGAGCAACTGCATCCGCCAGCCGGCAAGCGTGGCCCGGTCAAATATCGCGCTCTGGCCTACGGAACCATCAAGAACGCCACCAAACTCCGACCTTCCGGCTGCCTGGTCCAGATTCGGCAGCGAATCGCCGACATCATCGCCGAGCATCAGCCCGAAGTCTGTGCGGTGGAGGGCGTGATCTACGTTCAGAGTTTCAAGACCGCCATCACCCTGGGGGCAGCCCGCGGAGCGGCCATCCTCGCTGCCGCCGAACACGGGATAGAGATCTTTGAGTATGCGCCCAAACGGGTCAAACAAGCCGTGGTTGGCCGGGGTTCCGCAGACAAGAAACAGGTCGCCTTCATGATGCGGGCCCTGCTCAACCTGACCGAAACGCCCGATCCCGATGCCGCCGATGCGCTCGCCATCGGGCTCGCCCACTGTTATGCTTCCGAAGCGGGCCGCGCCTCCATCGACAAGGCGGCTCCGATCTGAGAAGTGATGAAAAAGATTTTTGAACACATGGAGTATGCCCGGGTGG
>JAGROX010000041.1 GCA_020440025.1 Verrucomicrobiia bacterium | reverse complement strand
GCGAAGCCACCAGGTGCAAGAGGTGTAGGCGAACCCGGTCACTGGCAGGCTCCATCGATTGCCAGTCATTCGCGGCGGGAGAATCGAGCAGTTCCCGAAACAGCTTGTTCACCAGTTCCATGCCCACCGGGATGTGGCTGATGAGTTCGCTGCCTTCGGTGTAGGGCATGGTGAATCCCTTCGCCGCGTAGGCGTTTTCCCAAAGTTTGCCGACATCGTGAAAGAGGACACCGGTGACGATGAGATCACGATTCAGGTTCGGATATGCCACGCAAATCTGCACCCCGGTGCGCATCATCTGAGCCACGTGTTCGACCAGGCCACCGCGACGCGCATGATGATTTCGCCGCGCCGCGCCCGTGCGTTTCATTCGGTCGCCAAAACGTTCGAGAAATATCTGCCCCAAGGCCCGCAACCGGGGATCCCTCACCTGACCGATCATGCGAACGATGTCGGCATAGTCCTTTTCCTGCCGCTCCCGCAGTTCCCCCGATCCTGCCAACAAGGCTTCCGTCTCGGTCGGGTTCAGCGGTCGAAAGGTGAAATCCCGGGTGTCGACCGAGTTCCGCTCTGCATTCACGTAAAACTCACCCATGACCGCATAGCACTCCCGGGCCTTCGCTCCGGCGGCCGCGTCAAAAGCCGCCGAATCATTCCAAGCTCGCAAGAGGAGCGATCCTTCGGCATCCACGAACTTCAGTTCATAGTAGGGTTTATTGGTTTTCGTGGTTTTCTGAACCACGCTTTCCAACTGGGCATGAATCTCAAAAGCTTCGGCCTGGGGGCCAGCCTGCTGGCGCATTTCTCGGATGCTGAGGACGTCCATGGTTCCTGTTTGCCCCACCCGGCAGGAAAAGGAAAGCGGTTTTCTCCCTCTGGAGTCTGATTACCTGGCGTCCGAGCCGGAATCTTCCCGAACTGTCAGGCATAAGTTGCCCCTTTCGATTCGAGGCGCCTCATGAGATTGATGTCTCGCTCGGTCACGAAATTGATGACAGTTCCTTTTCGTCCCGCTCGGGCGGTTCGACCGGCGCGGTGGAGATAGTTTTTCACCTCTTTTGGCAGGTGATAGTTGATCACCCGATCAATGATCTCCACGTCCAAACCTCGGGAGGCGAGGTCGGTTGAAATCACCAGCTTTTTGGTGCCGGCGCGAAAGTCTTTGAGATTCTGACGTCGCTCCTGTTTGTCCATGTCACCGCGATAAATGGCGCATTCGTAGCCGTTCTCGGCCAGTTCTTCGGCAAGTTTGTCGCACTGTTCTCGGGTATTGGCAAAAACGAGGGTTCCGCCCTCCACTGGCTCGGCCAGGAGTTTCTCCAGTAAGGGAAACCGTTTTCCGTTGAGCACGGTGAGATTGACCGTAGTCAGGGTAGACACCAGACGATGGTGTCCGCTGGTTTCGATCACCTCGGCATCGCTGAACATTTCCTGGATCAAGATCTGCACTCCCTCCGACGCCGTGGCGGTAAACAGCGCCAGCTGTCGATCGCGGGGACTGGCTTTCAGAATGCGCTTCACCGAAGGCAAAAAGCCCGCATCGAGGATCTGATCGGCTTCATCCAGGACTAGGAACCGGAGATCGGAAAGATTCACCAGCCGTTGCTGCATCAGTTGTTCCAAGCGTCCCGGAGTGGCCAGCAAGACTTCAAACGGACTCCCCACATTTCGGCGGGCGACACCCAAAGAGACACCCCCGAGCGCCGAGCGCACCCGGAGCCGGGTTTCGTGTGTGAAGACCTTCAACGCTTTTGCGACCTGCTCACCCAGATCACTGGAGGGAACGAGGATCACGACGCGGGGTTGCCCCGCCTCTGAAACAGGATCTCCCGCTTCTTCCAGCTGCTTCATCTTCTGCAAGACTGGAAGAGCATAGGCGAGCGTCTTCCCGCTCCCAGTTTCTGCAACCCCCACCACCGAAGTGCCTTTCAAGAGAGAAGGCAGCGCACGCTCCTGAATTTCGGTGGGCGTGACAAAGCCCTGCTTTTCCAGAGTGGATTGCAGGGTGGGAATCAAGTCAAAGCGGCTGAACGAGGACATGCCAGCACCTTACGATGGGTTCGAGGAAAGGCATGGGGATTTGCAGGGAGACGGTAGCAAGGACTTTCGCAGCGCCGATCTCAAGTCCGATCGACTTTGAGGAACGTAACTTCGGGAGAATGACCGGAACCCTTTCATCGAAACATCCTGATCTCGAATGCGTGACGCGGGACGATATCGCGGCCATGGATCCACGGGAGCGCGTCAATTTCGTCAATTCCCTCCCCGGTTTCAAAAGCCTGATCCTCGTCGGCACTCGCAACGGAGCGGGGCTGCCCAATCTCTCCATCATCAGCACGGCGATTCATCTCGGTTCCGATCCACCTCTGCTGGGAATGATCTGTCGGCCAGCCAAAGTGGAGCGCCACACCTACGAGAACATCAAAGAGACGGGGACCTACACCTTCAACCATGTCCACGAGAGCTTCTACCCACAGGCCCATCAGACTTCGGCGCGCTATCCTAGGGAGATCTCTGAATTCACCTCCACGGGATTGACCGAGTTTCATCACCCGGAAGTCACCGCTCCTTTTGTGGCAGAGGCGAATCTGCGGATCGCCCTGAAATTAGTGGAAACTTTACCCGTCCAGGCAAACGGCGTGACTTTGCTGGTCGGCGAAGTGATCCACGTTTTCTATCCGACGGCAATTCGCGAGCGAGACGGTTACCTCGACCTTGGCGAAGCGGGAACCATCGCCGGCGCCGGACTCGATGCCTACTACCGAGCCAACCGACTCGACCGTCTGAGCTATGCCAAGCCCGATCGTCCGCTCACCAGCCTCGAACGAGGAATCGGAGATCCAGAAGCATCGCCTCCAATTCGATGACAACGATCAGGCCAGAAGACCGCGCCAAGGGAGCCCTCTATGGCGCAGCCATTGGAGACGCCCTCGCGATGCCGGTCCATTGGTACTACAATCGAGGAGCTCTGCTTCGCGACTATGGAACTGTGGATGAATTTCTCCGCCCGAAAAACCCTCATCCCGACAGCATTCTCTGGCGTTCCCGCTATGTTCCACCAAATCAGGAGGCCGACATCCTCCACGATCAGGCAAAGTGGTGGGGGCAGCGAGAGATTCACTATCATCAATTTCTCGAAGCCGGCGAAAACACCCTGACTTGGAAACTGGCCAACGAAGTGATCGCATCTCTGAATGCCCGCGGCGGGCAGGATAGCGCCGACTACTTGGCACGCTACATTTGCTACCTCACCACGCCGGGGCAGCATCGGGATACCTATCTCGAAGAATGTCATCGAGGTTTTTTTGCCAACTACGCCAAGGGCATCCCCCCGAACCGTTGTGCCATCAAGGAGAAACACATCGGCGGATTGGCTGGTCTCGTTCCTGTGGTGGCGTGGTATCGCAACGACAGGGAACTGGCGGTGACCAAGGCAAAAGATCAGGTGGCGACCACTCATGCGGGAGAGGCGATGGCGGAGGCCGCCGCGCTGATCGCTGACCTGCTGTGGCAAACCCTGAATGGCAGACCGCTGGCAGAGGCGATTGCTGAGGTTCAGAGCCGACAGGCAAACCGGTATGCCCGTCATCCTTTTGGAAAATGGAGCCTGAAACCTGATGAGTCCATCATCGGGCCAAAGTTGAGTTCAGCATGCTACTTGGAGGATAGTGTTCCCGCAGTGATTTTCCTGGCCTTGAAATATCATGACTGCCCCCGCGAAGGCCTCATCGCGAATACCATGCTGGGCGGCGACAACGTTCATCGCGGGATCCTGCTCGGAGCCTTGCTGGGGGCAGAAAAGGGGATGTCAGCCTGGCCGAAAAGCTGGAGTTCGGGATTGAAACAGCCCCCAAATGATTCCCTCCTCAGTTCAGACTGAACAATTCTCTCATCGCCCCTGCCGCCGCGACCGGCCTCTCCAACGCAGTAGTTTAATGGATCAAGGGCACGCCCAAGGGCAACAGGTCGAACGGTTTGAGAGGAGCGCGGTTGAAAAAACATACTCTCCAGACTAGTAGTTTCTTGGAGATTCTGGCATTTTGAGAATTGGTCCGACGCGATTGGTTCGTCGGTCAACACGAGAAATCGTGGGCCAAATTCCTTTTTCCTTCGAAAGCCCGACCCCATTTTTTCAGGGCACAATTCAAATCATGGCAGAAAAGCCAAAGACAACTTACCAAGTATTCCAATCAACTGACGACAATCCTGACGCATCGGGATTCTCTCTGATCGAAATGCTGATAGTGATGTCGATCATCGGGGTGTTGCTGGCGTTGAGTGCTCCGGCCTGGATGTCTCAGCAGTCGGTGGATCTGAAGGGTGCTTCGCTGAGATTGGCCGCCTTGTTTGATGCCGGCAGGAGTCAGGCGATCTCTTTGGGCGAACCGGTCCGGATCTTGATCCACAATGATCCCTCTGAGCCGGAGTTCTATCTTCGGCGGATCGATGTGGTGCAGCGACAGGATGACGAGATTTCCTGGAATTCAGTACTCCATCCGATGCTGTTGCCAGCCGGGGTGTATTTCGACCGCAGCCAACCCGGTTCAACCAACCGCGTGATGGAGTTTCGGGGAATTGCTGCGGGAAGTGCCCATTCTTGGCTGTACTACGAGATCTTGCCGAACGGATCGGTGACCGGTGAGGAGAGAAACTTGGTGCTCGGCGCAGGAATCCTGACCCCGCCAAATGTTCAACCTGTGTTTCCCAATCCAGATCGCTCGGCCGGCTTTCGAATCAGCGACTCAGCCCGCCTTCTCCATTTTCGAAGCCCAGATGACATTGTCGTCAACTCTCCATGAAATCCGCATCTCAACAGACGACGGCATTCACTCTGGTCGAAGTTGTCCTCGCAATGGCCATTATCTCGGTGGCCGGGTTGCTGATGATTGCGGCGATTGGAGAATCTACCCAAGCTTTCGGCGAACATCGCTCCCTGGATGCTGCGATCCAGATCGAGGAACTGGTTCGTTCGCGCCTGGAGAGAACCGGTTTTTCGACGCTCTATCCGACTTTGAAGCCCGGGAATTCGCCCTATTACGCCTATGCCTATCATGGCCACCCCACTGACGTGAGGGCAGATGGAACTCCGACTCCGATATCGGCCGGATCGGGGCAACTGGCCTATGGGTTGCGCCGTGGGAGCGACCCTTCGCTGGCTCAAGATCTAGACTCTGTTTCCGGCGAGGTGTTTCGTATTCGTTTAACGCCTTTTTTGACCGATCCAGCAGAAACCTTCCAGCTGCCGGACGAAGAGAAAGACTACGATCCAGCGGCGCTCAGAATCTACGTGGAAATTTTTCTGGATCCTCTGCCGGGTGAAAACGCAGAAGAGTGGCCCAGCCATCGGAGAAGACTCTCGTTTCCCCTTTCGATCTATCGATGATGTTTTATCACCAGATCCAACGTCCTCGGGCGCGGGGCTTCACCCTGCTGGAATTGCTTGTCTCCATCACCGTCAGTATCGGTCTGTTCGCTTTGCTCTACTCGATCCTCAATCTCGCCCTCACCCGATGGAGGAATGACACCAGCGGCTATCTCAATAATGTGGAGGCCCAAGTGGCGCTTGATTCTCTCGCCGAAGACCTGCGATCCATCGTGATAAAGCAGGACGGATCCGAATGGCTTCAGGTGCAACCAATCCTAGTGGAAAACCTGGGAACCTTACCGTGGCTGATGTTTCTGGGACGCCCAATGAGTGACGGTTCCATGGACTCAAGCTCGCCGAGAGCCATCTCCTATCGTCTGGAAAAGAGAGATCCCTTCAATTCCAACGAGCCGTTTCACGCCCTCTATCGGACGGTATTGTCCGCCGAAGAAACGATCGAAAAACTGGGTTCGAAAAATCTGTATGAGGAGATCTGGAGATCTCGGGAGTTGGATGCAGTCGGGACGGACCAATTTCTCGCTTCGCATGTCGTCGGTCTCGAATTGCTTTTTCAACTTCGCACTCCGGATGGAAAGCCATTCACGCTAAAAAATGGGACTGGTTTGCGCATCTCGACCCAGATTGAAACGATACCACCGTCTGCCCCCATCCCTCCTGACTCGATTCTGGAAAGTCTACAGATCAACCTGACCGTCGTGGACCCAGTCGGCCAGGAAATGCTATCCGGAGGCGGCACGAGCTTAGATGAAATTGTGACCCGATTCGGTCGTACCCAAAGCGCCTTCGTGACATTTTCCCAGCCTATCCAGTGATGAAGAGAATAGTTCAGCGATCAGAGAAGCGGAATCCAGGATACGCCCTGATCTCCACTTTGCTGGTGCTATCTCTCGTTTTGCTCATCGTGGTGGCATTGTTTGGTCTTCAAAAAACCGATGCCACCCGAGTAGGGCAAGATCGCGATCTCGTGGAGGCGAGAGCCAATGCTCTCTACGCTCTGGACACGGCTCTGGCAGAGTTGCAGCGATATGCTGGTCCAGACCAGGCGGTGAGCGGGCGGGCAGACATCTTGGAGAAAGAGGATGGTGATCCCATGCCCAATCCAAAATGGACTGGGGTTTGGGCCTCTACTGATCTCGCCAGAAATGAGGAATCACTGGGCGCCTTTCTGGTGAGCGGCAACGAACGATTCGACCTCACCGAGCAGACCAAATCCTATCCTGAGGGATACTTGGAACCTTCTTTGATACTGGATTCCAATGACGAGAATGTTGTCACCTTGGTTACCTCAACCGATCAAGCATCCCGCGACGAAGTTCTCGTGAGACGGCAAGACATCAAGGAACCTGCCTCCAAGAAAACCAAAGGGCACTACGCCTATTGGGTCGGCGACGAGGGTGTCAAAGCGCGGGTAAATTTGCTCGATCCCTATCGTGAGAGTGATGACCCGATTAAAAGGCAACACCGATTCACCGTCGCCCAGCGAAGCGGGGTGGAAGCCGTGTTGTCAGATTTCGATTCCGATGAAGACCGACTCGAATCCATCACCACCATGGGTGAGTTCAAATTGCTGCAAGAACCTGTCGAGAACCTGCGACCCTATTTTCATGACTTAACCACTCACAGTGTCGGCCTCCTCACAGACACACGTCACGGGGGATTTCGTCGCGACCTGACCACGGCATTTGAGAGTGACCGGATCTTTGAACGAGAGTTCGGTGCCCGGAGAACTGGGGTCACGTCGAGCGTCTCGGTTTCGCAAAACGACCTTTATACTCTCAACGGATCCCGCCTCGAGGATTTCTACCTGGTACCGGAGATCCTGAATACGGCTCGAGCTTCGCAATCGAATTACGGCAGATGGCTGGGCGGGCCAAACTGGGCGAACTTACGCGAGTATTACCTGCTGTATCAGAAACCCGAGACGGCATTTCCCTTTCTGCCCCACCCCAGATGTGGCGTGGCGATGCGGCACTACTCATTCAATCCATACAAGCATGGAAAGCGATCAGACAAACTGGACTACTACCATCGCAACAGTCCCGTCTGCCCCATCCTTTCACGGGCCCAGATGAACGTCCGACTTCGAACCAAAAAGATCAGCGGCGAAGCAGAGGAGGAAAAATATCAGGTCGATCTCGAGATTCAGCCGGTTCTGGGGCTCTGGAACCCTTACAACATTACGCTTACTGAGCGGATCTATCGCTTCGATTGGGAAATTTCGGTCTTTGTCGACCTGCGAATCGACGGGATCGAAAAGCGTTACGATCTCTATCGCCTCTGGAAAAGCGACAGCCAGCCGTGGTTCTCTCTGAATACCAGCAACGTCACTCTGGAACCCGGCGAGTTCCGTCTTTTCACGATCGATTCACGAAAGCAGTTGGCCCAGCGTGTCAACCTCGTGCCCAGATGGAGCGAAGACGGCGCTTTTTGGGTGAACTTACCGAAGGATCCGGGAAATCGAAATGGGCCAACTCTGGTCGTCAGCGGGGACACCAGTGTCGAAGTGCTCAAGGTCGGTTTGGTCGCCGCCGTTGAAAATTCAAATTGGTCGCCAGAACTCAAGGAGTTGCAAAAACACAACACCTTCATGGCCATCAAATATGGCGAGACCGTCGGCGGTGCCAGTTCCAGCGTCGAGAGCAGTTCGGTTCGCATGAATAATCTCTGGAAGGCCGACGACCAATCGGGGCCCCAGAGCGTACCTGAACCGGAAGACGAAATCCCCCCATTCCGCCCCTCGCAGCACACCACCGAGCCAAAACACTTGGCATCTTGGGCCTACTACATGAGGACATCCCATGAGGATGTCCTCGGACAACGCAATTTCATCGACAGCAACATCCGGGCGATCGTGGCCAATTCCCGTTGGGACGGATCCGTGGAAGATCGCGGTTGGCGGGCCATGGGATGGCTGAACGACGGTCTGAACCGGGCGCTATTACCTCCCGGCAACGAGGAACCCGAAGCTGATGGATTGGCCCGTTATCGAGGCTTTGGCGGAAACTCAATCAGCGCCACCGGTCAATCCCACCTCATCGTGTTTGACGTTCCCCGCGAACCTCTCATGAGTCTGGGACAGTTACAGCACACCAATCTTGGACGCTACAACAACGAGCCCTCGTTCATTGTAGGCAATTCCTATCACAACATCCGCATCCCTCTGGATCAAACGATGGTGAAGGATTTTGCGATTCACGATACCGGTGGATTGTACAGCGCCAAGGGACTGGATATCTTTGATCTGTCTCACTTCGTCAATGAGACACTCTGGGACTCATGGTTCTTTTCGACCGTTGATCCCACCGACGCTGCTGCCCAGATCGATTCTTCAAAAGAAGGAGCTCCCTTGCCCAATTCTCGCTATCGAATTCGCGATGCAGGAAATCGCTTGAAGGCCGATTTTGCGCAGGCTGACTCCGATCAGGAAAAGTATGATGTTCTCGCTGCCGGCTTTTCGGTGGAGGGAGCCTTCAACGTGAACTCCACTTCTGTCCCAGCGTGGAAAGCAACCTTGAGTTCCCTCCGGGATCTTGAGGTGCCAATCTACAATCCTTTGACCGGCAAGTTATCGGCAGAGGACCAGGGAAAGATTGTGTTCAGCCGTCTATCTCGGCCATTTTCGGAAGCCTATCAGTCTGATGATTCCTCGACCTTTGACAATTTCTGGCGAGGCTACCGCGAACTGACAGACGAGCAGATCGAATCTCTCGCCACGGAGATGGTTAGGCAAGTGCGCTTGCGCGGGCCTTTTCGATCTCTTGCCGATTTTGTAAACCGTTCTCTGGTCGATCATGATCCCTCCGACGCAGCCGAAAACGACACTCGCCTTGCTGGCGCACTTCAAGCCGCCCTTGATCGCACCATTGGAGCCAACGCAGAAATAGACAACTCTCTCGCCAGCCCGGTGGATCCCATACCCAATCGTGCGGGAGACTTTCACGATGTTCCCGAAGCAACGACGCAGGGCACTGGATTTGCCGGATACCTGCTGCAGGGAGATCTTCTCCAAGCATTGGGGCCGATACTTACCGCTCGATCAGACACCTTTCGAATCCGCGCCTATGGTGACAAAGTGATCGTTCCTCGCGGGCAGCCAGACATGGAGATCATGAAAGCCCGCGCTTGGTGCGAGGCGATTGTACAACGCATTCCCGAGCCCGTTGAATCTCTTGGAGATGGCTATTCGGAAACGCGGGATCTCATTCAGCGACCGGACGATGTGAAGACCGAATTCCGAGATACCGATCGCCCCTATTTTGGCCGCCGATTCCGGATCATCTCCTTTCGCTGGTTGGCAAAGGGTGAGCTCTGATCTACGTCTCCCCCTTCCGCTTTCTTCTACGATGAAGCCACTTTTCACGAACTTTGCGATTCTCACGCTGATCATCACCGCTGGCGGGGCGTCGTTCGTGGCCGCTCAGGAGGAACCGGGAATGGTGAAAGCCGAGATTCTCACGCTCGGAGAATCAGGAGTCATCAAGGATCTTCATTTTCGCACGATCGACGGGATCGGAAAGCTCTCGGTTTACAGCCGCGGATTTGGTCCGCCGATTCAATATCAGGGGCCTCAAGAAATGGTCTTCTTCCGACCGATGCCCAACCCAGAGAAACTCGAAGGAGGAGATTTTCTAGTGGTCGGTCGAGTGACGCTCCCTGATCGGGCGTCCCGCGTCCTCTTGCTCTTCAAACCCAGAAAAGATACCGAAAAGGAAGCCTATCAGATCCTCGCCATCGACAATGATCTGTCCAGGTTTCCCGAGGGAGCCTACCGATTCGTCAATACCTCCACCCAAAACCTGACGGGCAGAATGGGACAGCAGTTATTCGAATTGAAGCCTCAAGCTTTCCTCATCGTCGACGCCTCCTCGTCGGTTGATTCCTTTGGCAACGTCGAACTGGCCCTCTATCGAAAAGAAGATGGCGTCTCCAAACGGATCTACAGCTCCGTCTGGCATGTCAAAAAGAGCCGGCGCACCACCGTTTTCCTTTCCACCTCGCAATCACGAGTTCAGGAAATCGAGGTGAAAAAAATTGTTGAGCCTCTCGTCCCTGTGAAAAAAACAGCCGAGTGACGAACCGCCAGCGACTTCACCTTTCTCCCAGCGCACGCAGAACTGGCGGCTCTGAGTCGGTCTTGATCGCGATGATGGTTTTTTGAACGAGTTCGATTTCTGCCTGCAATCCTTTCGCTTCGCGATGAGCCTTGAGATCCTCTTCGAGTTGCTCCAATTCGGGAAGCATGGGTTTCGCGGCGCCTCCGTATGCCTGGAGGGCCTTGAGGCAGCTGCCGATCCGATTCTTCTTACCCCAAGCTTCGATATCCATGATTTCGAGACAGAGCGGCAGCCCCTCCTGAATACGATGCTTCGCCAGGATCTCCAGTCCGCTCATCCGAATGCCGTCCGCAAACATGATGCCGCTGGCGGCTGGCTCGACGACGGCCTCGTAGATGGAAGGCAGCAAGGGTTCGATTTCCTCATACGAAAGCTGCCCATAGACCGATCCGAGAACTCCCCGAGCGCGACCATCTTCGTTTCGAAGTCCGGCCCGAACCGCCGAGTAGAGGACCTCGCGATCAACGCCTTCGAGCGAGCGTTTCAACAGTCCTTCTCGACGATCAAAGAGGGCAAAACACAAATAGCGCTGCTGCATGGCACGCGGGTCCGATTCCGGTTGGCTGTCGGCCAACATCGCGAGAAGTTTCGGAACCGCCGCCATCGCCGCATTGCCAATGCCCGCGAGCGCATCAGCGGCCTTGATTCGCAGCCAGAGGTCATCCGATTGGAGCGTTTTCATCAACGCGGGCACGGCGGGTGCCCCACGATTCTTGAGAGCTCCCAGCGCCTGGCAGGCACCGAGGCGGGTATAGAGATCGGAGTCCCCGAGCATCGTGATCAACTGCGAAGTCGGATCGCCAGGACGACGGCCCAGTTCCATCGCGGAACGTTCCCGGACGACCGGGGACCAGCTTTTCAGACCGGCAAAAAGCTGCTCCTCACTGCGATCTTGGTAGGCCTCGTTTTTGATTCGGGGACTCCAGCCACGTCCATCCGCGATCAGATTCTCGGCGGTGGCCGCGTCGACAGATCCAGCGACACTTTTCTTTTTTCCCGCCAGATGGATCTTTCCGAGCGGTTGGGCATAGGCCAGGAGGTAGGCCCCGGTAGCATCCCAACCACGGTAACTGTCCGGTTTCGCTTCGGGCGCGCCTTGGTGGATAAAGGTTCCGTCCCAGCGACGCGCCAAGTCGAAATACCAGCCGAATTCATTCATCCAGGCACCGCTGGCTTGCGGCCCTGACAAGGCCACCCCTGGCATGGCCCAGAGCATGTTGAAAAAATTCCCGGTGTGTCCCGTGTCGCGCTCGGCTCCGTATGACGCGACGCTCGTCCACGAAAAGTAGCGGGCGGCCTCGGCATCGTCGACCAAGTGAAACATCAAGGCGGAAATTCCGTTTTTTCCGTTGTCGTCGTGGGTCTGGATCCACGGGTGATGATCTCCGTAGGGAACACTCCCCTTGCCGACGTAGAAACGGATCAGCCGCAGGCTCTTCTCAATGCCTTGGTCCAGTTCCGGATTCTTGATCCCTGCCTCCCGGGCGAGGATGAGGGAAACGGTCAGCGGCAGCCCTGGAGCGTTCATCATGCCATAGCCGCCGAGTCGCCCGCCCGGAAACACGAACCGATGTCCCCAGGACCCGACAACACTTTGACCGTGGACGATCTCCATGGTGATGCGCTCCATATCCGGCACGAAGCTCCGATCTCCGGTGGCCAGCGTGTACTCGGCCAGCAGGATATTGACGGGACCATAGAGCCACGAGTGCAGCGAACTGCGCTCCGGGTCGGAGTAGTGCGAGGCCCACTCGACCTGTCGTCGAATAATCGGCAGATATTCCGGCCGGCCGCTGGATAGTAGGGCGAGCGCGTTCAAGGAACGGATGATCGGATTCCCTTGATCAGGGTTCGCTTTCGTTTGCCGGGCCAAGGCTTCGCATCCCCGCTCAAAAATGAGTTTTGACTTGGGACAGTCAAAGGGGGCCGTCGTTGAATAGCCGCCGAGGACCGCCAAGGGTACGATCACTGTTTCGGATTTTCCTTCCCGCCAACGAATCAGCGAAAGTGCTCCGTCTTTCGCTTCCGCCTCTCCAATGGCCTTGCCGAGTTCCGTTCTCGGATCATAGGTAAATGGCTGACCGGCCACGCCGAGAATCACATCGCCGACTTGGAGAACTCCGTCGCAGGGAGATTCCTTCTCCACCTTCGTGACATAGACCTGCCTCGCCTCACTGGTCTCCATCTGGTGGCTGTATATCCAACCGCGGGCACCTGTCGGACCGAGATTCCAATCGTGAGTCGCCCCCTCGGGAATCGAATCACCCCGGGTGAAGTCGGGGTTGGCCATCGAGTCTTTCCCGCCCGCCGCCTCCAACTGATGCGCCAGGACGGAAAGGAGCAGTGCCACAGCGGCAGCACACTTGATGGCAAGGGGGCATGGTTTCATCATCTGAATGATTGATTATTTTTTCGCCAACTCGGCCATGGCCTCGGCAAATGCCTTTCCAATCTGTCCCAGGATCTTGGCCGACCCGAGGTAGTGGAACTCAAAATTCGAGATTCCCTTTTTGAGGGTTTCCCTGTCGCGTGCGGATAGTCCATCCGCCAGCCGTTTCTCAAGAGTGGCCTGTTCCTCCGTCTTTTCGATTTTTCCCTCGGAAAGGAGCTTCTTCACCTCTTGCTTGATCGCGTTCTCCCGCACCCTCAATGCCGTTAGTTCTTGGTCCCAATATTTTTCCGTCAGCACAGCCGAGACGTTGCCCTTGAACTCCGGGAGAGCAGCCGGTGCCGCCATCGCATCGCGAAAGCCCTGATGAATCGATGCATAGCGTTTTTGGTCAGGATCATATTTTTCCACCGGTCCGCCTACCCCAAGAACGCCGATGACAAAAGGAAGTTTGGGAGCCGAGAGATCCTTCCGCACATCTCGAATAAAATCGGCCATCACCTCGCTATAGGCATCGTAGCCACCCGGTTGATCACGTCGAGGATAGGTGCTGCCGTCCACCATGTCATTCCACCCCTGAAACCACACAAAACCGGCCAGCTCATATCCCGCCTTGGAATCATAACCCGGCATCACCCGCCCGATGTCGCTGAGTACCTTTTCGACATGATCGACCATCAAACGGTAGTAGTGCCCCGTCGCCTCAGCCTTCTCCGCTTTGATCGCCTCGATATCCTTGCCCTGCTTCTGGAAAGTCTCGAGCTGAGTCTCGTTGAACACGTAGGGCCCCGCGCTCGGGGGACGAAAATCGGTGTTCAGGCTCTTGCCTCCCCAGGCCGTCTTGATGACAAGGATGGGCTCATCGAGGAGCTTTTGCATGTAGAGTCCGAAGGTGAATTCGGGACCAATCTTGGGCCCCTTCTGGTCCGCTCCAAAGCCGGCCGTCAGAAGGCCAGATTTCTCCTCCTCCGAAGATCCGATCGACGAAATCCACACCTGATCGCAGACCTTCGGCGTGCCGTCGGCATTCTGCATCTCCGCGAGCATCGGTGCCGTCTTTGGATCCATCCCGATGTGTTCAAAGGTGGTCACTTGAGCGTGCCCTTGCATGTTCGATTGCCCGGCGAGAATAAACACCTTCAGCGGCTTCTGATCGGCCGCGACCACATGGCCCGATAAGGCAACCCAGCCCACCAAGGCCAACGAGACCGCTTTCGCCGAGAATCGAATGAGAGCGCCTCGCCTGCTTTGCTCCTGCCCCTTGTTTCGATGCTGGCGGTTCGTCATACGTGCCTGAAGTGAGGAACTAGGAAGCTCGGATGGGAACGGAGTCACGAGGGGGTGATTTGATCCAGAAAAGGACACAACGTCAAGTCCGTGGCGCCGACCGGGTGTGAATAAAAGTAGTGGGCAATCGCGGGCGAATTCGACTTTGGCAGCCGATTCTTGACCTTCAGGAATCTCAGAGCGGGGAACGAATCTCTCCCCTTTCAACTTGGCGCATATCGCCGTCACCTGTCTCCAACTGAACTCCAGGCGCGCCCCCCTGAAAGGAGCGCTATTCGCCCAAGGTCGTCCCATCGGGACGTTTCATTGGTAGCCCAGTTATTTAGATCTGGGGTTTAGTCAGCGAAGAATCGGGGCGTCCCATCGGGACGCTTCACTCGCAGGAACGCAACCGGCACGTATTCGACAAGCAAATCCCGTGAACCGTCCCGAAGGGACGGCCAGGCCGGTACCCATATCGATCCCGGCACTGAAGGACCGCGCTACCAATGAATTGTCCCAAAGGGACACCACCAGCAATTTCAGCCTTGATAAATCGTCCCCTTTTTCCCCTGAGGTGAGGGCAACCCTATGCCGCACTGCCCGATATGCTTGGCGACCGTACCTGCTGACCAGATTCTTTCTTCCCATCACATTCATCCACACCCACCTCGACCAAAACCCGACCCACCAGGACCGATTCGTCATCGCGAGACGTCCATGACAAAGGCGGGACGGGAGAGCACCCCTTTCGAGAGGGCGCCGTAGTGATCGGAACGCCAGAAATCCTTGAGATCATCGGCAGTGATGAGCTGGAGGCCTGGCGTGGCGACGGCCGGATTGCACAGAATGTAGAGATTTTCCTCAGCGAGGTAGCCACAGACATTCAGCGTGTGGCCGGCACTTCCATTGGGGTATTGCGGACCGATGTATTTGAAATCGACGACCACCGGCCGTCCCGCATCAAGTTCGCTTTTGAGGAAGGTAGTGGCCTGATCGAAGCCCGCATCATCCGGCGTGAAAGTGATGAGTTTCCACTTCTGTCCGATTTTTTCAGAGGCCTCCAGTAGATGCCCCCAATCCGTTCCCGTGCCGAGGGGAGATGGGCATATGCGTTTGAAATCCCAACCGCTGATCGTGTGCCCCTGAAAACGGGCAAAGCTGGCACAGGCCGTGGATCCACAGTTGTTATAGCCTTGGTGGATGTGAGGCATCTGGACAAAGGCAAACTTCCCCGGCTCACTCTTGCGCTGCCGGTATTCGATGAGTTTCAACAGATCCGCGCCCTGCTGGGCGGAAGCACTGGCCGACGGTTGCGCCGGATGCCCGGTGGCACCAGTAGGAAGGAGTTTCGAGGCCGCCGTCCAGTTGGCTTTCGCTGCGTCCAGTTCACCGGCTTGAAACTGAATTTCCCCCAGGACCACCAAGCCCGAGGGATCGTTCAATTCGACTGCCCGCTCGGCTAATCGCCGCGCCTCCACCGGATCGGGCGTGACGCCTTCACCTGCGAGATAAGCCATTGCCGCACACGATGCCGCCCGGCCATGGCCTCTCTCCGCCGCTTTCTTCCAGTATTCGAGCGCCGCCAGACAATCCTGCTCCGTGCCCTGCGCGCCATAGTAGCATTGCCCGAGATTGAAGGCCGCTTGTGCCGATTTCTCCGCCGCCGCTTTGAAATAGCCAAAAGCGATCACCGGATTTCGCCTCACCACGCTGCCGCGAAGGTAAGCGAAGCCAACGAAATCCATCGCCTCCACCTGACCTCCGTCAGCCGCAAGATGAGCCCATTTCATCGCCTCGGCATCGTCTTTGCTCACTCCCTTCCCGTCTCGATAGCGAAAGGCCAGATCGAGCTGGGCCTGGCAATCTCCGTCCTCAGCACGGGAGCGAAGCGATTCGAGGTGGGTTTGATCTTCGGCTGATACAATCGAGATGATCATGAGCGAAACAGCGAAAAGAGAAAAGGTGAGGTTGCGTATCGAGCCATAGGTTCTTCGGCAGGTTGATTTCATGGGGATGCATTTCTATCACAGGGGTCTCGATTCGACATAGCTAAAAGGGTTGTTGGCTCCCAATTCCTTGCGCCCGCTTTTTGACCAAGTCGAATTGCACTTCCGTCGATCTCCCATTTAGGTGACGGGTGTCCGAATCCCTTTTCCAACTTGAATCCGATTACACTCCGCAGGGCGATCAAGCCCAGGCGATTGCCAAGCTGGTGAAGTCGATCCGGGCGGGGAACACCCACCAGACGCTGCTCGGGGTGACGGGATCGGGAAAGACGTTCACGATGGCCAATGTCATCGCCGAGATCGGGCAGCCGACGCTGATCATGTCGCACAACAAGACGCTGGCGGCGCAGCTCTACTCTGAGTTCAAGAATTTCTTCCCCCACAACGCGGTGGAGTATTTCGTGTCGTATTTCGACTACTACCAGCCCGAGGCCTACATCCCGCGGACGGACACCTACATTGAGAAAGATTCGTCGATCAATGATGAGATCGAACGCCTCCGACTCTCTTCGATGAGTTCACTGCTCACGCGACGCGATGTCATCGTCGTCTCCAGCGTCTCGTGCATCTACGGACTGGGATCGCCCGATGACTACGAGGGCATGATGATCCCGGTGGCGGTCGGCGAGGAAATGGATCGGGACGAATTTCTCAAGCGATTGGTCGGCATTCTCTATGAGCGGAACGACATCGCGTTTTCTCGGGGACATTTCCGGGTGCGCGGCGATGTGGTCGAGGTTTACCCGGCTTACCTCGATGAGGAGGCAATTCGGGTGGAGTTTTTCGGAGATGAAATTGATCGAATCACCTGCTTTTCACCGCTCACCGGCACGGCGAAATCGCAGCTCCCCAGCTTTACCTTTTATCCCGCCAAGCAGTTCGTGACTCCCGCCGACAAAATGGCGAAAGCGATCAAAGCGATCCGCGCCGAGCTGAAGGAACGGATCGAACTTTTCGAAAAGGAGCAGAAATATCTGGAAGCCCAGCGCATCAAGCAGCGCACCGAGTATGACATCGAGATGATGCAGGAGATGGGTTTCTGCCAGGGCATCGAGAACTACTCCCGACACCTCACCGGTCGAGCGACAGGCACGCGCCCTGGCACCTTGCTGGATTTTTTCCGTGGCGATTACTTGACCATCATGGACGAAAGCCATGCCACGGTCCCGCAGGTCGGCGGCATGTATGAGGGAGATCGATC
>JAGROX010000278.1 GCA_020440025.1 Verrucomicrobiia bacterium | reverse complement strand
ACACCGAATCGAACAACCACAGCCCTGCCCTGTTTATGATGAACTGCGGCGTTCCCAGAATGGGACTGCCCTGCGTCGGTTCCTGGGTGACCTACGGGCTCGGCAGTGAAAGTCGGAATCTGCCCGCCTTTGTGGTGATGTCGGACCCACTGGATCGCGGCCTGCCCAAGGGTTCTGCCGCCAACTGGGGTGCCGGATTCCTGCCCAGCGTCTACCAAGGCACTTGGCTAAAGCCCAAGGGCGATCCCATCGACAATCTGCATCGCCCCGCCCACATGAACGATGCCCAGCAACAGCGGCAGCTGGCGCTCTTGAAAAAACTGAACGGCGAACATGCCGAAAATCACCCCGGCGATGCCGAACTCGACGCCCGCATCAAGAGTTTCGAACTCGCCTACCGGATGCAGAACTCGGCTCCAGAAGCGCTCGACATCGAGCGCGAACCCGAGCACATCAAGAAACTCTACGGCATCGGCGAGAAGAACTGCGATCACTTCGCCCGTCAGTGCCTCACCGCCCGCCGCATGGTCGAGCGAGGCGTGCGCTTCGTGCAGATTTATTCCGGCGGCATGGAAAACCAGCGCAGCTGGGACGGTCACAGTGACATCCAGGGAAACCACGGCCAATTCGCCGGAGAGACCGACACGCCCATTGCCGGCCTTTTGACCGACCTGGAACAGCGAGGCCTGCTCAAGGACACGCTCGTGGTCTGGGGCGGCGAGTTCGGTCGCTTGCCCCTGTCCCAAAAATCAGCCAAACCCGGTCGCGATCACAATCCTCACTGTTTCACCACCTGGATGGCCGGAGGCGGCATCAAGGGAGGCGTCAGTTACGGAGAATCCGACGAGATCGGCCATCACGCCGCCGTCGACAAAGTCCACGTCAATGACCTCCACGCCACCATTCTGCATCAGCTCGGATTCGATCACGAAAAGCTTACCTACGTCTACAACGGTCGCCGCTTCCGCCTCACCGACGTGGCCGGAAAAGTGATCCACCCGATCGTGGCTTAGCCTATTCGCCCGGCTCCGCAAAAAAGATCCGCAGATTCTTCGTCTGTCGGGCGGCAGCAACGATGTCCGGTCGACCGTCACCATTGAGGTCAGCGGCCTTGATGTCTTCCACCGCCACTTCGCTGCCGGAAACTTTCGTTTCACGCCAGGTATTGCCGGCTTCGTCCATTGGCGTGAACAGTTTGATCCCCGGTTCGCCGGGCACCTCCTTGGGGTGCATCGCCCGCCAACCGACCACGATCTGATCGGAACCGACGCCGAGGTAATCGGCGACGGCGAGGGCGTGCCCGTCTTTGAGGGCATCATCCAGAACGGTCAACTGCGGCCAAAGTCCCTTGCCACTCTCTGGTTCGACATAAACCGCTGACCGGGTGCCGTGCATCGGCTCGACGGTGGCGATAAAACGCTTCCCACTGGGAAGTTTTCCATCGCGAATTTCTCCGGCGAAATCTTCCGTCAATTGAGTCCCCTTCCATTCTCCCTCTTTGCGATCGAAATGCCAGACGCCTTCCTTGGCCGCGACGATGAGTTCTTCTTCGGGATCGTCATCCCAGTTCACGGGATGAAAATTGTGCGAGAGATGGAGAAAATCACTGATCTCCCGAGTTTTCCAAGACTCGGCAGTCGCGGGATCAGTTGGCTTGAAATACTCCAGCATCTTCAATCCCGGCCCCACCCCATCGACGGAACCTTTTCCCCGCAGGGGCTTGACGACCAAAGTGAATTCGCCGTCGGCAGCGCCGCGAATCCAGTGCATCCGATGCGTGCTCGGCTCGTGTTTCAGCGCCACGGGCGTCCACCGTTGGGTCCTGTCCTCTGGAGCCATCAGGTAGAACACGGCCCCGTCTTTCATCGTCTCGAGAAAGTTCCACTGACCGCCCACGGCGATCTCGCATTTCCCATCACCGTCGATATCCCTCGCGGCGATGCACACATTGTCCCGTTTTGTCAGATCCCGGGCGATGACGTGTTTTTCCCAACCGGGATTCTGATACCACTGAATGGTCGATTTGTCGGCGAGCAGGATGTCGGTTTTGCCGTCTCCGTCCACATCGACCAACTGCAATCCATAGCCGAT
>JAGROX010000277.1:3284-15658 GCA_020440025.1 Verrucomicrobiia bacterium | reverse complement strand
CAGGGCGATGATCAGGAGCGCCACGCCCGACCACGAGAGTCCCTGAGTCGCGAGCCTGGCCAGAAGCAAGCCGGTCGCAATACCCGGAAGAAGAGGCAGGCGGATGATGGACTCCCAATTCATGAAAACGAAGCACCGCGATCAAAATCCTCGCGAAGCCGAACAATGTATCGCGAAAGCCTCCAAAGGAAAGCGCTGGCCGCTCTCAGGGTTCGGCCGGGGTGGCCGCGTGAGCGGGCGCGGTGAAAGATTGACCGCGAGAGCGGTAACTGATTTGCCCCTCGCTAATGGGATGAACGTAGCCCTTCCAGACCGAACCTGATTTCTCGCCGCTGTCGGCGGAAACGGCGATGCGAAGGACAATTGGACCGTCTCCAAAAGGAACCAGAACTCGTTTCGGCGGGCCATCGATTTCAAACCCGAGGGTGGATTTGGTCTTGGTCTTTTTGAACGTCACTCGCTTGCAACTCGCAACCATCGATCCGCCTTCAAGTCGCTTCAAAACGGTCGCCTCCACCGGAACCCACTCCCGGGCAGCCGTCGCCATGAGACGCTGCTCATCCTCTTGCTGAGCCTGCTCGGATTCGTATTGCTGTCGCTCCCAGAACATACGCCAACGCAACTCTCGCTGCCGAGCCGTTTCGGCTTTGAAATACTCGGTCGCTTTGAAGGGATCGAATCCCCACTCCTCCTGAACGGAAGCGGGCAATTCAAACAGAGACAATCGAGCCATGCCACGGGAGTGTTCGACGAGGAGGGCATCGGGATCCGCACGAATGACCCGGCATTTCTCGAAGACAGACCCATCCCGGAGCGTGAGTTTATCATAGGCATCCGGTCCCTTTTTAGGCTCATGCTCAACCCTCTCCTCGGCAGTCTTCTCTGTCGTCACCTCGGAGACTCGGGGGGCCGCAGAAGGTTCTTCCTCAACCTGTGGAGCCATCTGTGGCAATGGCAAAGGGAGCGCAATCCCGGCCCCCTCATCGGCCTTTCCCATGCCGATCGTCAGAAAGAGAACCAGTCCCAAGTTTCTCATCAGCCGAGTTCCTCCGCGCTTGAGGCGTCTGGTCCCTGTAAGGAGCAGACTCCGTTCTGACATCGCCCCAGGATATTCGCCAGATCGGCTTCCCGGAGAGCCTGACGCCTCGGCGATCCCGACTCGCCACTCCAGCGCACGAGACGTATCCGACCATCGACGATCTCGATGCCCGTGATGGAACCATCTTGGAAAGAACAACATCCCGTATTGAAATAACATGGCCGGGCATCTTCCGGCAACGCCGATTTCATCTCGTCGAGGTCAGCCGCCACCCAGTTGAGTTGGGCTTCCTTCATCGCAATCGCCTCGCGTGAAGCATCGGTGGCGCGAAGGGCTTCCAACTCATCTCTCACCGTCTGCTCCCACGCTGTCGACATGAAAACGGGGTGATGCGTGTGGCCGCAAACGAGGAGCAAGTCTTTTCGCTGACGAGCCCACTCATAGAGCGCCTGTTCGTGAAGCAATCTGATGGAGTGATCCGACGATGGCATTCCGACGGTAATCCCGGAAAGGCGCTGAATCGGCGCCCACAACCGCTTGACCACAAATCGATCAAACCAGGAGTAGTGGATGCCCTGATGCCCGTGGACAAAAAACAGTTCACCGATCGGTCGATCTGCGGAATCGACCAACCGAATGATGAGTCCTTCCCGCAGGGGTTGGCCATTGATGAAGCGCTCGATCACTGATCGATTCCACGGCCATGCCAATGATTCGTCGTGATTTCCAACAAAGCGGACCGCCGCGCCGCGATCAAAGAACTGCTTCTCCAGTTTGAGGGTGCTCTCGTACTGGCCGACGATGGTTCCGATCAGTCTCTCCCAGAGTTCCTCGATGTCCCCGAGCAGAAACAATCGGAAATCGAGCGATCCATAGTATCCGAGCGCCGCGTGATAGATCTTACGACACGGGCGGAAGTCGTCAGCCCTGTCCCCGGTTCCCCGATGCAGATCGGAAAAGATCACCATCCGAGTGTTGTCAAAGCGATGGGTCTCCACCTCTGCCTCCGCATAGGCGCGATCGAGACCTTCTCCGACCCGATCCAGGTATTTAGCACGACTTCGCCACATGAATGAGGAAAACGCATCAAACACCGATCAACCCGCCGGTTCAATGCAACTTTTGCGAAATAGCGGGTTTCGATCCTTGCAGAAGGGGTTTGATTGGGATTACAAAATCTTGATCATCCCGCAGACACCCTCGAAATCCATTCCGTGATGAAATCCAAACCACTGCCCCTCATTCCCACTCTGCTCTTCAGCGGAATGTTGACGGTCGCCTGTGGTTTGGGCGCTCCGAATTCGGAAGGAGGACCGGGCGAAGAACCGACCGGACCCAAAAAACCGAGAGAGTTCTCTGAAAATGGTCGCTCCAAGCCAGACGGTCGCGGAGATGATCAGGATCCCTTTCGAAATCTCACCCCGGAGCAACGAGATCAACTGCGCGAAGCGGTCCGCAAAGCTTGGAGCGATCCCTCTGTGCTGGAGGCCCGCGACAAGTTGAAGACCGCAGCAGAGAGCTATCAGGATGCACTGAGTGCCGCCATCAAACGCTCCAGCCCCGGCCTGACTGACACCATCGACGTGTTGCGTCGGGATTCGTCGTCTGAACTGAAAATTTACGGTTCCATGGACCGAGTCCCCGGTGGCCCGAGCGGACCGGGAGGTGGACCCAATGGACCGGGAGGTCGTGACTGGAGAGGTTTCGAGGGTTACCTGACCATGGAGAATCCATCGTTTCTCCGTGATCTGGATTCCGAAAAACAGGTGATCTACAAGGCCGCCCACAAAAAGGCGATGGAAACGCCTGAAGTGAAAAACCAACTGGATTCCCTCAAGGCCCTTCGCCAATCGGACGATGAGATTCGCAAAGCCCGCATCAATGCGATTCGAGACGTACATCAGTCAATCCGCGAAGCCATGATTCAGGCCGATCCGCGAATCAAAGCATTGCTTCCCGAGCCTCGTCGTTCTGGGGAAACTGAAAAGGGACCCAACCGAGAGAAATCCGGTCGCGCCGCCGGACCCGATTCAGGACCGAAGCCACCGAGAGCGGAGAATTGATTCTTCGCCAATCGGAAGAGACCGCTGATCGCTGGCAAGTCAGGGAGTCGGTTTCGTGTCAGCAGCAGTGGCTTCGGTGAGTAATTTGTTGAGGAAGTCATCCGCACCGTCCCAAAGTTTGCCGTTCCCGTGAAGCCCGGCATAGAGCCGAACCAAGGCTCGCAACTCATCAATCCTCTCGACGTCTGACTGGATCTGTTGAATGGCCAACCTCAATGAATCCGCGGCCATTGCGCCATCCGCCGCCGCATCTGGAGCATAGGCCCGCCCGAACTGAACCGCCGCCTCTGCCGGGTTTTCCATGCCGATGGCGATCAGACCATTCAAGTAGCCCAATTCTGCCGCTGCGGGATCGGTATCAGCCTGGGCCTTTCGGGCTTTCTCGTAGGCCGCACGAGCCAACTCCCATTCTCCATTCCCGATTGCCGACCAGCAGTCGATGATGCTGGCCACTTCCCTTTCCGATGGCGGCAACTTGTTCCATTCGATCCGCTTTGAAATGTAAGCGATCTCTTTCGGCATCCGCAATCGACGATAGCAATCGAGCAGTCGCCGATCTGCCAGGGTCGCGAAATTCCCGGGTGCCGGGTAAAACGTTGCCGAATTTCGTTGGAGAGAAATATCTTTAAAGATCTCAGCCGCCGCCGCGAACTGGCCATTCTCAAAAAGCGTCATCACATTGACCCAATTTTGCGGCTGCGCGAACTCGACGTATTTGATCTGATCATACTTGAGGGTTTGCGCCTGAGGTAGCCCTACCAGCCACCACTTCAGGCTGTCTTGAGCCACCGACTCCACCCGCCCCTCGAGCGCACGTCCATCGTTGAGCATGATCATCGAGGACTGCGCATGGGCCGTTACCGGAGTCAGGAGAGATAAAAGCGTACTCGACACCGCCAGGGTGACCAGGGAAAGAGGTGGCTTCATTGTCATAGAGAAAAGATGATGAAATGACTCAGTTCCCGGCTCCTGCCCCACCGGAGGCGACCAGTTCCTCACGCCATTGATTGAAAAGTTTTCGAGCCTCCACCACTCCGGGATGGTCCAGATGCCCCATGCGTTTGAGCATGTCCTGCAAAATCTTGAGGGCATCCACCAACTCACCTTCCTGTTTCCGCAACGTCGCGGATCGGATATAGGCTTTGGTGGACCAGTCAAGATGACCGGCATGGATCACATACACATTGATGTAGGCCTTTTTGGCCTCTGCGGTCTGCCCCAGTTTGTCGAGACAGAGCGCATAGTTGTAATTGGCTTCGGGTCTTGCCAGGTTGTAGGAACGATCATCCAGGTATTTTTCCCACCACGACTGCGCCTCATCCCACTTCTCTTCGATCGAGTAGACTCGTGCGAGCCCAAGAATCGCCTCCTCCCGAAGATTGGGACTGTCGACTTCGTTGAGCGCGCGCTGGAATCGATTGATTGCTTCTTCACGGCTGTTGGTGGTGCCTCGATTCGTCAGCAGCTTTCCCGAATCCACCAGGGCGAAACCCACGGCCTCACCTTGCGGACGCTCCTTGAGAATAAAGTCATAGATGACCTCGGCTTCCTCAGGCTTGTTTCGGTCCTCCAGATTCCATCGAGCCAGGCGAACCATGGTGTAATTGCTCAGGTTGCCGCCATCATGCAGAGCGCCCAGTCGATAAAAGGCCTTGTTGATCGCCTCGCGATTCTTCTCGGCATCAGCAGCCGTCAGGACTTCGATCTCCCCCATTGCCAACCAGGCACGCAAAGGAGCTGGTGGGGGACTCGGATTGGCAGGGAAATTGGCCAGCCGGTCCAAGGTCTCCTCGACTGTGTAGTTCTCCCTGAGGAAATCAATGTAGGACCCGACGAGTTCGTCGAGCTTGGGATCACCCGGTTGGTCCCCCACCTCATTGACCAGCGTCTCAAGGAGATCCCGGGCTTCTTCGCGACGTTTTAGCTTCACCAGTGGTCCCAACGCGCCAACGATGGCATCGGTCCTCCAAGAGGAATCCTGATAGGTCTTCATGAAATCATCGAACCAGCCACCAGCCGCTTCCCACTGTTCATGATTGGCGGCGCCGGTGATCAACTGACGCAGGGCGTAGCCGCCCACCTCCAGGTCCCCGCCCTCGCGTTCCTCAACAAGACGCTTGGCCTCCAGATGGGCCGCTGCGATCTCTTCAAATTCCGCTTCGCCTTTTCCCGCCAAAGCATCGCCTTTCACATTCCAGGAACCCGGCACCTCGGGCGCCCCGGCATACTTCGACTGCAGCACTTCAATCCGGGCGAGCGACTTGTCCCAATCCTGAAGCACCAGACTCGCCAATCCAGAAAGATAGAGCGCTGTGGGAGCCATCCCTGAATCAGGGTAAGTTTTCAAGAAATCATCCAAGGCAACGGAACCTTCTTCCCACTTGAAGAGATTCACCTTGGTCGCTGCAAAATAGAACTTGGCCAGTTCCAGACGCTTCCCGGCCGGGTAGTTTTTCAAGTAATCGGTGAGTTCGGCTTCTGCTTCCTCGAATCGGCCCAACTGATACAAGGAACTGCCGGCAACAAAATCGGGAATATCCCGAATCTCTGAACCCAGTTCCATGTCCGCACGAACCTCCGTCGCCACCCGATGGGCCTCGGAATATTCCCCCTGAAGGAACAGCACTTCGACCAGGACCCGGGCAACGGCTCCTTTCAACTCGTGCTCGGGGAACTCCTTGAAAAAAATCGTTCCGTACTGATAAGCCTCCTTCCAACGACTCAAGTTCACCGCACAGACCACCAGATTGTGAAGCACCATCGGTCGCTCCTCGATCTCAGGAAAATTGTCAGCAAGCAACTGATAGGCGGCCCGACTGCCAGATAGACTTCCCAACTGATAGTGAGCCGCCCCGACTCCAAGCATCATGCTCACATACTCTTTCCTCAGCGGCGGCAGCTTGGCTTCCAATTCGGATATCTTCTCCGCCATCTGCGCCTTCAGATCGTCTTCCACCACCCGTGCCTTCAGTTCGAGAATCTGATGTTCGTAGTCTCGCAAGACACCGCCGGGATGTCCCATCATCCCGTACCACAGCAACGCACGAATGGGGTCATTCTTCTCAAATCCCAGAGCAGCTTGGGACGCAAAATAGGGATTTCGTTCCTGCCGGGATAGAAGGTCCTCGTTGCGAATCAAATCGCCATGCTTGTAGATTAGCTCGCGAATCTCCGTGGTCGTCGCCAGCGGAGACCAGTTGTTGACGAGAATCATGAAAACTGTCCGCTTCATCGGCTCAGTGAGTGTCTCGGAACCGAGCAGCTTCATCAGGGATTCATGCCCTTTGACGACCTGATCGGATTTGATGTAGCACTTTGCGAGATTGATCAGCAGCTCCAGCGTATTGATCCGAGGCTCCTGCTTCTCGTCATCGGCCAAGGCTTTCTCATAGCGTCCCGCAGCTTCCTGGAATTTTCCCAAGGCCATCTCGCAACCGGCCCATTGCACAAGAGAATGGGTGCGAAAACGATTGGGCAAACGCGGATCATCGGCCCTCGCTCCCTTCAGCACGTCGTTGCTGTACTTTTCGTAGCATGTTTGCAGGGGCCCTATCGCTTCCTGATAGGCTTTCTTTCGAATCAGCAGGATGCCCTTGATATAGTAAAAGTGGCCAAAGACCGGCCCGAAATCATCCAAGGCAGTGGACGCATAGGCCGCGATGACCGCATCTACTGCAGCCAGCCCCTCATCGAATTTCCCTGTATCGATAGACCTGACCGCGGTATCATATGCCGTAGGCAAGTCCAACGAATTGGCATCCTGCCCGTGAGCAGGCAGTACGAAACAAAGGGTGAAGGCCAATACTGCGCCGAACCAGAAAATCTCCCGCTTTGCTGCGATTCCTTCTCGAAGGGAAATCCCTTTTTGATCACTTCTGAGCGATAAGATATTCATTCGTTGTTTGGTGAAGCCTCGTTGCGAGTCACTTGAGTTCGGCTGCATACTTGCCGGGATTCCTCAGATAGTCTTTGCCATTGATGGTCTTACCATCACCTAGCACGATCACGAAATTCCCGCGAGTTCCCTCCGCGATGTCATTGAAATCCTTGGCACCCGCGCTGGTTTGCATCGCAAAGGTGTTCACTTTTGGACGTCCCCTTGCCTGATTGAGTTTCAGAATATTCTGGAGGTCGATTTTGCTGTTTCCGTCACTCATGAAGAAGATGACATCCGGTGGCGGATCCATCAGGTGCCCCATCTTCAACGCCAGCTCCCAATCTGTGCCGTAAAATTTTTTGATTTCGCGAATGACTTCCATCGTGCCTTTCACATTAGACGACGTCGCTGGACGCCATCTCTCCCGTGGCATCTTCGAATCGGGTCCATCGAACTCCCAATCGAATGCCCCATTCTTGGCGACGAACGGATACTTGTTCCCTTTGGGATCGATAATGTTGTAGCGATTTCCTCGTCCCCCACCGTCGTATTTCCAGCCTTTCTCGGCAAAGAGACAGCCTCCCGCGAACAGGATGACCTGATACTGAACACTGGCAGGCAACGCTTTCAGTGCTTTCTCCAGTTCGGCATCTCGGAGCGCCACTTGGCTGTCCCTCATCGAGGCCGAGTGATCGAGGACGAAAAGGAACCGGTTTCCCGTCGATTTGGCACCAAAGAACGATGCGCCCGATCCCATGCCTCCCCCGCTGCCGCTGCCGAAACCACTGCCAAAATCTCCCTCGCCAAGCCCCAATGGACCATCACTGATCTTGGTCACCTCCGGGGCCGCAATCTTCGCGGTAGTATTGGCTCGAATCATCTTGGCGATCGGAGAAGCCGCTGCGGCGGACGACGCCTGCTCAACTTGCTTCATCACCGCCTTCTTTTCCATCTGCGGCTCGGAACTTGACGTCGGAGCAATGATCTGTGCCACGATCTCCGGCTCGTCTCGGAATGCTGGAACAATGGCGATCAGCAGGAACAGCACCGCGAGGACAACATGGACCAAAATCGCCACCGTGATAGCTGCCACTTTTCGACTCCCTTTCTTGGGATCAGCAATTGTCGTTTCTGTGATAAGCATAATGAATTTCGGTTCTGTATTCAGAATCCCTTTGAAACCACTCGAAACACCGGCGTTTCCTGATTAAACCCGGGATATTTTGTCTCCTCGACTCGAGTCCAATCTTTCGGTGCGATGCGCATCATGGAAAATAATGGCAACTTCCCGCCTTTGATCCCTGCATCCTTCTCTTCGATCATCAGTGTCCCGCCCATCCGACCACCAGGACGCTCGCCAACAACAATGTCGATCCGGTCACCGGATTTGAGACGAACCCATTTCCCCTTCCACATCGGTTTGGAAGGAACAAATCGGGGCAACTCCGATTCCTGCCTCAAATCGGCCTCGTTCATGGCCGAATCCCAACTTCCATCGAACACTGGTCGGTTGTTGATAAACACGATCAGGCAATCGTCGAAGAACCCGTGGAAGCGCCACTCCGTGTTATCTCGGGGAGGCGCGATGTAACCTCCGTAGTGGACAAACCAACCGCGCGGTTCGATCTCCTTGTCTGCTTGAAATGCCTTCGGGCCCTCATCAGCCGGGAGATCCGGCACGGCCAGAAACGAGAAACTCAATTTCACCTTGGCCTCGTAATAACCCTTCAAGGAACTTTCCGAAAACCGACTGTCGGCCACCTTTTTAACCTTGGGAAAATAGGAACCAGGGGCAGGGTCATAGTTGATCGCCTTGCGCTCCTTGTCCTGCTTCATATCAAAAAGCCGCCCCGCTAATCCTCCCGCCGACTGACTACCGAAAAACGTCGCCCCACCGCCCATCCCAGCCCCTGCTCCCGATCCGAAACCACTTCCAAAATCTCCCTCGCCCAAGCCCAGCTGACCATCACTGACCTTGGTCACCTCAGGCGCTGCGATTTTCGCAGCCGTGTTGGCCCGAATCATCTTGGCGATGGGCGATGCGGCCGCTGCCGAAGTAGCCTGCTCAACCTGTTTCATCACTGACTTCTTCTCCATCTGAGGCTGAGGGCTCCTGGGAGCGGCCACCACCTGGGTAACAATGTCCGGTTCATCCTTGATGGCCGGAATAATGGCGATCAGCAGGAACAACACCGCCAGCACCAGGTGAACCAGAATCGCCACCGTGATCGCCGCTGCCTTGCGGCTTCTCAGCTTCGGATCACTGGCGATGGGTTCGGTGATGAACATGGTGGTCGAGGACGCTACTGGGTCAGCGAGATATTCCCCAGCCCGTTAGATGAGCAAGCGTTGAGGACATCGATGAATCGCTGCTCGGGCACTTCATCCGCGCAGTTCACCACCACCATCGCTTCGCTTCCCGCATTGGCCGCAGCGGCCGCGTATCGCTGAAGTCGATCCGTCAGATTTGGCAGCGTGCGATCCGTGGGGTCCGAATCGACCAGTTCCTCGTTCACGAAAACCGACCCTTCCCCGGTAATCTTGATCAGCATCTGATCGGTCTTGACCGGGTCGCTCTGTTCGGTTGCCACCCCTGGCAGCACCAATCCCAAGTCTGCCTCTTGTTTCATCAAGGTCGTGGTGACGATGAAGTAGATGAGGAGGAGAAAAGCGACGTCGATCAAGGGCGAGATATTCATCTCCGGTTCCTCGTCGGCAAAGGGCTTACTGCTTCTTCTTCGGGCCATGTTTTTCGGGAGTTGCCGACAACGTCGACTTTGAAAAAAATCGAACGCTATTTGCTCGTGACGTAAGTCGAGAAAATGATGTTGTTTACCCCGCCACGAGCCGAGGCGGCGATCACATCCTTCACCATCTTGTGACTCGCCTCCTTGTCGGCTCTCAGGTGCAGCCGAGTATTCGGATTCCGGGCCTTGGCCTCCGCCATCAGTTGCTCGATCTGCTCGGGTTGGTACTCCACCGTTCCGCTTTCATCGCGCACCTTACCATCGGAGTAGACATTGATGATAATTCGCCCGTCGATGAGTTCCGGAACCTTCGCGCCCGACGCCACCGGAATCGTCACTCGCTTGTCTTTTTTGAAGGTGATCATGGTCGAGGCCACCATGAAAAAGATCAGGAGCAAAAATACCAGATCGATCATGGGGGACATGTCCACATTCGGTTTGGAATCGCCGAACACGTCCTTTCTTGCTCGTGCCATGGTGAATGATTTTTGGTGAATGGGGATGGTTAACAGCCGTCAAGTCGCGCGGCTCACCCCATGGGAGGACCTTCGGGAGCGTGTCCGACTTCCTCGGCGGAGTGCCCATGTTGCGCTTGCTGGTAAGCGCCCGCATAGACCGTCCTCCGCAGGCTGTTCAGCATGCGGGAAGCGCTCTTGTCCACCGAGGCCACCAAGGCCGTCAGTTTATCGCGGAAGAAGAAGTAGGCAAAAATCGCCGGCAAGGCGATGACGAGACCGGCGGCCGTGGTTACCAGAGCTTCCGAGATATTGCTGGCCAGAGCGGCGGGATCTCCCATCCCCTCCCGTCCGAGGGTTCCGAACGCTTTGATCATGCCCGACACCGTGCCAAGCAGTCCCAGCATCGGGGCCGCCTGAGAGATGACGGAGAAATAGTTGATGGTCCGGGCTCGGCCTCGGTTGAACTCCTGAGTCGCATCCGCCATCAGATCATAGATCGTGTCGCCATCGAGCGTTTCATAGCCTCGCTCAAAAATGTATTCAGTCGCCCCGTGCATCACTTGCCCCAGACAAGTTGGGCTGGCTTCCGCCGCTTTCATCGCGGCTTCCACGTCCCCGTTTTCCATGTCCGATTCCAAGCGAGCCTGCAGTTCGAGTGGCAAAAAATTCTTCGCCGTCAGATCCATGAAGCAATAAACCGACAGTGCGATGATCGCGACCGACATCAGCCCGAGGGGCCACATGGCCCATCCCCCTTCGCCGATCAGATCGAAGAGATTCTTTTCTCCCGTCTCGGCCGCGCCAGTATCGACTTTGGGAGCTTCCACCTTCTCCTTATCGACCCCTGGGATACTGAGGTCATCCTCCGCCGCGAGCAGAACGGGAGAAAAAGCGAAACAGGCGAGGGTGAGCAGAGAGAGAACGAGTGGTTTTAATTTCATGCCATTCCGTGAACCAGAGGGTTGATCGACGAGATCTCCGAAACACCAGTTCGAAGAGTTGCCGGCCCGGGTTCTACCGGGATCACGCCATGCTGACAACAAAAGAATGTAAAAATTTCGTCACGACTTTCCCGAATCGCGATTGCCAACTCACACGGAGGGCCGGGCAACTGGAAAACCAGCTCCTCACACACTTGCCGCCGCGCCGAAACTGCGCTCCTCACGCCAAGTTCCGCGATGATGCAGCATCCAATCGACCAGCGCGGCCTCGAAACCGATATCGGAACCGGCTTCCTCACTCTTGATCCACTTGTGCTTCAGAATCTCCTCGCGCTCAGCGAGAAACTCCTGATAGAGCGATGACTTTTCAACTAGGGGGTCGGGGGTAGCGTCAGCCATGATGAAATGGAAACGGGGTAGATAAAAAAGGAACGGGTCTCGCGGCAAGCGATCTGAGAAATGGTTCAGGGGAGAGAAACCTGTTCTCGGTCGATGGAAAAGACTAGCGTATGTCTCAGAATCGGCACGAAAAAATCCACGAAAAATCAACCCCATTCAACCCTGTTGAGTCGGTGACTCAAAAGGGTCTAATCGACTGACCTTTGCATCCGATTAGCCTCATCTGTATGGTGCCTCTTCGTCGTAACGTCCCACAGGGGAACCCTCCCCCACTCTTCCCATGTCCGACTCCCCCACCGAATCCAACGTCTTTGCCGACGCACTGAAGAATCTGGATCACGCCTTCGATTTTGCCGACATCCACTCCGAGGCCATCACCCGGCTGAAACAGCCGAAACTCGTCATCGAAGTCTCCATTCCGTTGCGGATGGACAGCGGCGAACTCCGGATTTTCACCGGCTATCGGGTTCGCCACGATGACACCCGCGGTCCCGGCAAAGGTGGCATTCGATTTCATCCCGACGTCAGTCTCGATGAAGTCAAGGCGCTGGCTTTCTGGATGACCTGCAAGTGCGCGGTGATGAACCTGCCCTTTGGCGGAGCCAAGGGTGGCATCATCGTAAATCCCAAGGAACTCAGCCCGCTGGAACTCGAGCGGCTCAGTCGCGGATTCATCCAGCGAATTGCCGATTTCATCGGTCCTGAGACCGACGTTCCCGCTCCCGATGTCTACACCAACGCGATGATCATGGGGTGGATGATGGACGAGTATTCCAAGATCAATCGCAAGTTCACTCCTGCCGTGATCACCGGAAAGCCCATTCCTCTGGGCGGCAGCGAAGGACGCGAG